>JAGGTL010000065.1 GCA_021163805.1 Candidatus Aenigmatarchaeota archaeon
AAAAATAAGTAATTTAAATTTTAGCTTTTAATTAAAAAGATGAGATGAAATACTATACTTGTGCTTTGTAAAGATATAAGTAGAAATAAAAAAACCAAAAAATAAGATTAGTTCTTTTTTTCTTTACAGATTCTTATAGCTTTCTCAAGTTCTTTTCCGTAATTACGATACCTTTGGGCTAATTCCATTGCTCTATCAGCAAAATAAAGATTTCCCCCTCCAATCAAATAAATATATGTCTGTAACTCTTTTTCTTCCATTGTCACATCATCTTTTGAGTGATTCTTTCTTACCATATATAAATAGTAACAAAATAATATATATAATTTTGGTATTGTAAAATATATTTTTAATTAAATAAATTTATCCTTTCTCATCTATTTTTTTAAAATAATCTCATAATTCCGACCTTTTCTCTTTCTCTCAATTAAGCCTCTTTTTTCCAAAGATTTTGCTATTCTGCTTGTCTGTGCTTTGGATAAATTGATTTTTCTGGCAATTTTTCTCTGAGAAAGATTTTTTTCTTTTGTCAAAACTTCCAGAAATCTCCTTTCATCGGGGGTGAGACCATATTCCTCGATTTTTGGGCTTCTTTTAAAAAATATAAAAATGATGAATATTGCAACAATAATCAAAATAGTGAAAATCATTACTGCAAATTGATCTGATCTTAAAGCGGGCTCATAAAATATTGAAATATCATAAACTTCTCCCAATTTAGGAGTCGCTTTCCATTCAATATATATAGTCCGGCCATCTGTTTTTTGAACCCCATCTATGGGATAATAAGATGGCTGGGTTAAGTATTCGTCCTGTTTGGCCAGAATATATCCTTTTGGAAGAAAAACCTTTAAATTAAAATAATCTGTTGGGGTGGATATAATATATCTGCTTGAAAAAACATTATAATACTGAGTCTGGGTAACCAAACCATGATATTTAAATAAGATATTGATTTTGCTGGAGTTAAAATTTTTGCAGGAGATCAAAGTTCCTGCCCTTACATATTTCCATTCACAGGGTAATCTGCCAGAATCGGAAAAAATCTTTAAATCATTAACTGGATGAATGATGTAATAATTAAATTTATCTATATTTTCAGGAAAACTTATGGTTATATTTTCTTTTATCAGCCCGTTTTCCTGAATTTTTACACTGATATTATAATCTCTGTATTTCGTTGGCAAATCTCCTAAAACGGGGGAAACCAATAAAAAAATAACTAATAGAATTATTATTTTTTTCATAAATATACCCCCATTAAAAAATAATAATAAATAATTTTATTATATTAACTTATGGTTGCTAAAAAGAAAACAAAACAAGAAGAATCAAAAATGAATTTAGAAAAACTTTTAGAGCAAAGAAAAGCGATAATAAAAGTTGTTGGTGTTGGAGGAGCGGGAAATAATACTGCCACAAGACTTGTTGAAAGTGGTGCAAGCGGAGCAGAAGTAATAGGTGTAAATACAGATGCTCAACAGCTTTTATATTGTAAAGCAGATAAAAAAATACTGCTTGGTAAAAATCTTACAAGAGGTTTGGGCGCAGGTGCCGATCCTGCAGTTGGTGAAGAAGCTGCAAAAGAAAATAAACATGAGATAGAAGAAGTTTTAAAAGGCGCTGATATGGTTTTTGTTACCTGCGGTCTCGGCGGAGGAACGGGAACAGGATCCATTCCCATTATTGCAGAAACAGCAAAAAAGATGAATGCTTTGACTGTAGGTGTTGTCACAATGCCTTTTACAATGGAAGGCAAACAAAGAACAGATAACGCTCTGATGGGATTGGATAAATTGGAGAAAAATGTGGACACTCTGATTGTAATTCCAAATGATAAACTTCTTGAAATTGTGCCTGAAGTTTCGATAACAACTGCCTTTAAAATCGCTGATGAAGTGTTGGTAAACGCCGTAAGAGGCATTACAGATTTAGTTATGAAACCCGGATTGGTAAATCTGGATTTTGCAGATTTGAAAGCAGTTATGAAAGATAGTGGTCTGGCAATGATTGGACTGGGTTCAAGCGATACAGAAAATAAAGGTTTGGAATCTGTTGAACGGGCATTAAATAATCCGCTATTAGATGTAGAAATAGATGGTGCAAAAGGTGCTCTAATCAATATATCTGGTGGAAAAGACATCACAATAAAAGAATGTCAAGAGATTGTTGAAAGAGTTTCTTCGGTTCTTGATCCAAATGCAAAAATAATCTGGGGTGCGACAATTGATAAAGAACTCGGAGATGCAGTAAAAACATTGCTTGTAGTTACCGGTATAACTTCTTCTCAGGAATTTATCAAAACAGAAGGATATAAAGAAATAAAAAAGAAAGAAGTTGAAAAGGTTTTGGGAGTAGAGGTTGTTGAATAAATCAGCGGAATTAATAGATTCTAAATTATAAGAGTGTAAAATAACTTGGCCTGAAGGATATTTATGAAAGAAATAAAATCAGAAAACTATAAATGGCGATTGAGGTAAGGTCTTGCATATCTGCAGTTTTCTAGATATTTTTTAATGCATCTTTTAGAAGGATGATTGACAAATATCAACTTTAATTAAATTTAAGGAAGTAATTTATTATGGAATTGAAGAGAAGAAGTTTAAGAGGTATGAGATATGGATTAATAATTTCTAAGGAAGATTAGAATGAATGAGAAAATTGTATTGGTGGACGAGAACGACAGAGAAATTGGAACAGAAGAAAAACTAAAAGCTCATAAAGACGGAAAATTACATAGGGCATTCTCTATATTTATTTTCAATTCAAAAGGCGAAATGTTGCTTCAAAAAAGAGCAAAAAACAAATATCATTCTGGAGGTCTATGGACAAATGCTTGTTGTAGCCATCCAAGACCGGATGAAAGATTGGGAGATGCCATTCACAGAAGATTAAAGGAAGAAATGGGATTTGACTGCGAATTAAAAAAAATGTTTCATTTCATCTATAAAGTAAAATTTGATAATAATTTAACAGAGCATGAATTTGATCACGTTTTTGTTGGCATCTATGACGGAAAAGTAAAACCAAATCCAGAAGAAGTAGAAGATTTTAAGTGGATAAATATAAAGGAGCTTATAAAAGATATTCGGACCAATGAAAAAAGATACACTTACTGGTTTAATATTGCTTTGCCAAAAGTCCTAAAGTTTATGGGAAAAATTGATTGAAAATAAAGATTAAAAAAATAAATATGCAGAACGTATCATTCAATAAAAAGAATATTGGCTGGATCAGAAAAAGTAAAAACTGATTTAAAAATTTCATAGAAAGATTCTTGTATTGGAATTAGGTGAAGTCTGAAGGCTTTGGATGAGACGAGCGAAGTAGAACAGCTTAGTCTCCTGCTGCGTGAAGTCTCGCCGAGCACAATTTTTAAAGAGTGTTGCGGATGGTTTTTGATTATCTGAAGTCTGCCGTCGAAACTGCAATGCGTTAAATAAAAGATTAAGATCTCGTATTGGAATTAATCTCCCTTGGCAACTTACATCGGGGCTTTTTTAATTAATTTTCTCCTATACCACCAGAACCAAAAAACAAAAACCAAGACAAGAAACAAAAAATTCCACAAGAAATAATGAACAAATCTAAACCAGAAATAAGAAATAGAACCAACATAAATCGTTATAACAACTCTAAACAGGTTATAAAAATACAAAGGAATTAAAAATAGTAAACCTTTTAATCTATCTGAGAGTTTAATCCCCACAGGCAGGAAGATCAGAATACAAAATATATAAAACTGCTTCCATCCCGTGCAGTCAAAAGTCACTATTGATGAGAAATTTTTTATAAGTATGTGAAAACCAAAAGTATGAAATTTGATGCCTAACAAGTTCAGAAGACAAGTAACCTGCAAAAAGAAAACTTCATGAAAAAGTTGAATTTCTAAATGAAAAAATGACAGAAAAATTAAGGGAATTATCAAAAAAATTGCTCTTAAAATTAGTTTTTTCTTATTGTTCATAATGTTTTATAAAAGTTAGTAATATAAATGAAATTAATTAATCTCGTGCATTAAAATAAAAAATTTTATCCTATGTAAACAATTACTTCAACGAAATTATTATTTAGAGAGGCGATTCTTTTTATTTGTGCCGTTTTACCGATCTTTTTACCGGCAAATTTGCATTTCATTATATTAGTATTATTCAAATAATTAATTTCAACGATGAAATTATTATTTTCCAACCCAAAAGAATCCCTAAATTTTTGAATTTTTGTTTTATTTGCAGAGGCACATATTTTCTTAAATTCATTAATTTTTGTCGAATCTAAAGTGTAAGGTTTGGAAGCAAGCCCAATTCGTCCAAAATTATCTGAATTCCAGTTTTTTGGATAACCCGAATCTTTTATTAATAATTCTGAAACTGAATGAGCTTTAGAATATAAAATATCATAATTCATATTGTTTTGATATTCCGGATATCTTCCTATAATGACTGAAATTAAATAAAGTGAAAGAGAAATAAACAAAAATGTGCTGATAATGAAATAAATATTTACCTGTCCCTTAAATTTTGCATTTATCCTTTTTTCAGATTCACAATTATTATTTTTCATCTTAAAAGAAACCAATAATATTTGCTATAATTATAATAAATAATCCGAGGAAAAGCATAATTAAACCGTGTTTCGCTCCTTCCAGCCAACTTTTTGCCGAGATCTGTCCTACAATTAGTCCCGTAAAAAATCCTTGAAGAATAATCATTGTAAAAAACAGAGATTTATAATATACTTGTAATGAATTTGGCTCTCCAAAAGCAAACATTCCGCCAATTATATTGTAATAACCGCAGACACCATAACAAAGCGGATCGTAACAATCCAAACAAGGAGAGATGGCCTTTGACTTACCAATAATTTCTATTCCAGTCACTCCTATTTCGGAAATCATTGGAATTAAGAGATTTCCCAATACAATTATTAATCCGACGAATATTAAAAAAATACCATACATCATATACATATATTGTTGCATCGTTGATTTTTTATCTTTTTCGCTCTCCATTATTTTGAGCAAAGAATTTATTAAAGTCTCCAAAATATTTTCTACATTTCCTCCAGATTTATAGGTTTCCAACAAAGTTGAAATAGATCTGGATAATATTCTGCTTTCACCAAAATTTTTCTGCATTTGTTTTAAAGCGTAGTCAATATTAATCCCCCAGCTGATATTTTTTTTTAATTTTTCTACATATTTATTTAATTTTCCATAGTCCCCTCGGCATAATTTAATTGCTTCTGGAAAAGAAACTCCGCTTTCTTTAATTTCTTTCAAATCATTCAGAAATACGGGAAGATTTTTCTCACAATCTCTTATTTCCATGAAATGCAGATATTTGTAGACAAAAAAAGGCACGGTAAAAACAAAAACCGAAAAAATAAAAGAATCCAATAAAATATTGAAGTTGGCAAATAACAAGGTGAGTATAAGACCAAATAAAATAATAACGAGAGCTATAATTGCAGAATAAAATAAAATCTCTTGCTTTTTTGTCAGTTTTACACCCAATAGTTTTTCTAGATTCATGGTGAAGCTACACTGATATAAAAAGCAAGGATTATGGAAATCATTGGCATTATTACGAAAGAAACTACAACCTGTGTCGCAAGAATATTTCCTCCTCCTCCAAGCATAGCCATTACACTTGATAAAACTGTAAAAATAATTGGACCGACAACTATTACCGTGATATATACTTCCATAATCGCAGATAAAATACCGGAAAAGGTTTTAATTTTTCTCTGATAATTATCAAATAAATATGCTGCTTTATTATTTAGAAAAAGGAGTATATCTGCGCCAGATTTTATGGTTGATTCCAACCCCAAAAGCAAATTCTTAAATTCATTGCTGGGGGTTCTTTTTGCTTCCCGTCTCAAAGCACTTAAAATATCCATTCCAAGAGCTTCCACATCTCTTATTACATTTTGTGCTTGTTCTTTTAATTCTGGATATTCATCTAATTTCGTAATTGATTTAAAAATTGTAATGGGTGGGGCATCAGAACTGGCTGCCGCAGTCATATAACTAACGGCGAATGGCAATCCTTTGTCTATTTTAGAGGCTAAATTAACAACCTGTACTTTTGGATAAGTTATAAAAAGAAAAAAAATAATTGCTGCCCCAGCAAAAGAGAAGATAAAAGAGAGTATAAGAGCAAAAACAACATGAATAAAAAAAGACAGAATCAGGGTTATAATGGGCAGTTCTACTACAAAAACTATTAATGAAACAAAAATTGCAAGTGAAAGGTATTCTATTAGTGTATATTTTACTCCCGTTTTTTTCAAATCTTTTGATATATATCTAAAAGTTGGGGCAATTTTTGAAGCAATTTCGCCATAAGATAAATAAGCACTCTTAATAAAATCTTTAAACATAATATAAACATTATTTCTAAAATTATTGGATATTTGAAAATTTTTTACAGAAGTGTTTATTTATTATTTTATTATATTATGGGAATTTTAAGTTTCCGAATAAAAAAAATAGAAGGAAATGCTGGAGAGCCAGTAATGGGAGAATTGAAAATAGGTTCTTCGCTACCAAAGATAAAAAATATTTTAGAGAAAGAAATCGGATTGGCGGGAAATAAAACAAAAGTTCTTTCAATTGAGTTCGAACACAAAACAAAATACACACCTATAAACGCAAAAATCATTATCTCGGGAGAGATTTTATACACAGATGAAAAACAAAAAGAAATATTGAAAAACTGGGAGAAAAATAAGAAAATTGATGAGAATATTGGTTTGCCTCTTTTGAATTATATTTTTAAGAAATGCATGGTTCAGAGCATAAAGATAGCCGATGAGTTGCAGTTGCCGCCGCCCATTAAATTACCCGAGTTTGTGAAAAAAGAAGAACTTTAATTTTTTATATTTTATATTAGTTATGATAGATGATGATAAATGGTTGGAAGATTCTATCAAATCGTTCAGGGATATTCAAAAAGAATTCCAAAGACAATTTCAGTCAATCTGGCAACCACTGCAAAGTTTTCCAGTAGACATGATTGAAACAGATAAGGAAGTAATTGTCAGGGCAGATTTGCCCGGATTTAAAAAACAAGATTTGCAGGTTGAGGCGACAGAGAAAAGGATTTTAATCTACGCAAAGAGAAAAGAAGAACGAACAGAAAAAGGTAAATATTTTTACAGAAAGGAAAGAAAGTCCGGAGAAATCAGAAGAGTTCTGGATCTGCCCACTGAGGTTAAACCAGAAAAATCAAAATTGGAATTCAAAGATGGCGTTTTAGAAATAAAACTGCCGAAGAAAGAAATTTCAAAGAAGAAGAAATTCAGATTGCTTTAATTTTTTTATTTTATTTTTAACTGCCGATTACATATAATTCCCATTTAAAACGGATTTATAAAGTTCTTTATGTTTTTCTATTTGAATATCTATATTATATTTTTTTTCTACAAGCTTTCTTGCATTTCTGCCAAGTTTTTCCAAATCTTTATTTTTAATCTCTTCGATTGCTCTTTCAACTTCTTTTGTTCTCGTTCCGCAAACAATACCGCACCTTTCCAAGATTTTCTCTTCTCCACCAAAATTTGAAACTATTACGGGATTTCCGCAGGACATAGCCTCCAATACGGTATATGGATGCCCTTCTAAACGGGAAACCGATGCAAAAACATCTATGGAATTATAAAATTCAACAGGGTCTTTAATAAATCCCAAAACTTTTAATTTTTCATTTTCTAATTTTTTGATCTTCTCATATTGCGTTCCAGTTCCAGCAACTACTAAATTTACTCCGGATTTTTTACATGCTTTGACCAAAGAGAGAACATTTTTTTCAATATGCAACCTTCCAAGATAACCCACGGTAAAATCTTTGAAAAATCTTTTTGTTTTTTTCTTTTTGAACTTTTTTATATCCACTCCATTATTGATCACAATAATATTATCTTTGGCTATGTCTTCAATCACTTTTTTTTGTTTTTCTCCAACAACAATAAATTTGCTTGAAATATCTTTATAAAGTTTAACTATTAATTTCATATAGGTGTTTGGAATAATAGAAAATCCTCCTTCTCCAACAGGAGTATGGAAAGTATTTATCAGTATTGGTTTTTTCTTCATTTTTTTAAAAATAGAAGGAATCAGCAATTCTAGAGAATGCGTCGCGTGATGGATATGAAAAATATCGCAATTCAGCATTTCTCTCTGTATTGGTTTTGTTCCCAAACTTATACCATAAGTACCGTCATAAAAATCCACTGCTGCTTCGGAAGTCAAAAGTTTTGCCTTGAAATGATTCAAAAGATATCGAATATGAGTTCCCTCTCCCCCTCTTAGTTTTGCATAATAGGTTACCTTCATAAATAATATTCAATTTTAATTTGATATTTTTCATATAGTTCCACCAAATTTTTATTTTGCTCTCCAACATCGGAATCGCAACAACAATTTTCTCTTCATTCTTATTATACTTTATCGGCGACCTATTTTATGGAAGCAAAAATAACAAACCTGTTAGAATTAGTAAACAAACTTCCGGAAAAACAAAGGAAATTATTCAACCGGTTTTATTCCGTAAATTTGTCTGAAAGCAAATTAATTCTGCCGGATAAAATGAGAGAATTTGTAAAAATCAGATTTAATTCTTTGAAAAAAGTAGAGAATCAAAAAATAATATCAATCAACAATAATTTTACTGGAGAAGGAAGTTTATTTAATGAGTTGAGGAATCTCAGACCACGGCCAAAAATAAAAATGAATATAAGAGAATTGGAAAATAAAAAGAACTGCGTCTTCTGTAAACCAGAAAATTTCACTCCTTCAGATTCCTTTGGAAGAATAAAGGGAAAATATTGCATGACAGCAAGCAACATCGCAAAATATGATTATTTTCATAGTTTAATCATTTTTAAAGAACACAATCCTCTGAAAATAAAGAAAGTCTGGTTGAGAGATTATTTCGAAACTGCAGAAAAATGGTTTTTGGAAGTAAAAAAACTGGACAGGAAAGCAAAAAACAATTTCCTCATATGGAACTGCCTATGGAGAAGCGGGGCTTCAATAATTCACGGTCACATGCAGTTAACAAGTTCAAAAATGAAATATGGAAAAGTGAAAAAACTTGAGGAAATAAGTGAAAAATACAAACAAAAATTCAATTCAGATTATTTTCTCGATTTATTCAGAGTGCATAAAAGTTTAGGTCTTTTAAGGGAAATAAATGGGACAAAAATGCTTTTTTATTTGACTCCCATTAAAGAGAAAGAGATTGTTATTTTTTCAAAGGAAAAAAGATTTGCAAATTTGTCGGATTTAATTTATAAAATAATAAAAAATTATTTTAGATTGGGGGTAAAGTCCTTTAATCTTTCATTGTATAAAATAGAAAATTACTGGATTATTCATTTAGTGGATAGAGGAAATTTGGAAGATAAAAGTTCTGATATTGGAGGGATGGAATTGTATGGAAATTCTGTAATTTCTTTTGATCCATTTAAACTCTCGGAAAAATTTAAATTATGAAGAAATTAAAAGGTCTTACTCAAAAAGAAGCCGCCAAAATACTTAGGGAATACGGATATAATGAAATAAAAGAACTCCTCCAAATTTCTCCTTTGCAAATTATTTTGAAACAGATAAAGAAAAATTTCATGATATATCTGTTACTTGTTGCAGCAGCATTATCTTTTCTTGTCGGAAAATTTATTACCGGATATGTTATTTCAATAATAATATTAATCCTTGTAATAGTTGGATTTTTTCAAGAATATAAAGCGGAGAGAGCAATCAAGGCCTTAAAACAAATGATTACGCAAACCTCTATTGTTATAAGAGATGGGAAAGAGATGGAGATACCATCAAGAAAAATAGTCCCAGGAGATATTCTCGTTTTAAGAACGGGGGAAAAAATTCCGGCGGATTGTTTGGTTTTGGAAGAAAAAGAACTAAAAGTTAATGAATCCGTTCTGACTGGAGAATCAAAAGAAATCAAAAAATTTGCCACAAAAAATGAGAAAAACTACAAAAGAGATAATCAGATATTCATGGGAACTTATATTGTTAATGGAAAATGTATCGCAAAGGTTTTGCATACAGGAATGAATACAGAGTTTGGGAAAATTGCCGGAATGATTTCAAAAGCGGAAAAAGAACTGCCTCTACAAAAAAAAGTCAATGATATTGCAAAATATATGGCATTTATAGTAATAACGGTATCTATTTTAACTGGGATTTTAATGCTGACAAGAATGCCGCATACTTACAGTGCTCTGATAGAGATACTTCTGGTAGTAATTGCCCTATCTGTTTCTGCATTTCCAGAAGGTTTGCCTGTTGCTCTCATCTCAATTCTTAGTTTGGGAGCCTACCGAATGGCAAAGAAAAATGCAATAGTAAACCATATGTCAATAATTGAAACTCTTGGAGAAACTACTGTGATATGTGCGGATAAAACCGGAACAATAACAAAGGGAGAGATGACTGTAAAAAAAATATTTACAGACAATAAAATTATCAGTGTTACTGGAACAGGATATGAAAGGAAAGGAAACTTGCTCTTAGATAATAAGAAGATAGACCCTAAAAAAAATACCTGTCTCAATCTTCTTTTAAAATCCGCAATTTTATGCAATGATGCAAAAATTGAAAAAAAAGACGGAGAATATAAAATAAGAGGCTCTCCAACAGAAGCGGCTTTACTGGTAATGGCAGCAAAAGGAGGAATTTTCAGGGAAGATTTAAAATTTACTAGAAAGGAAGAAATCCCATTTAGTTCTGAGAGAAAAATGATGTCTGTTCTGTGCAGAGAAAGAGGAAAGAATTTTGTTTATTCAAAGGGCGCTCCAGAAGTGTTAATTAAAAAATGCAAATTTGTGCAAAATGGAGATGAAATTATTGAATTGACTGAAAAAGAAAAACAAAAGATATTTGATTTTAATAAAACTTACACATCAAAGGCATTCAGAGTTCTTGCCTTTGCCTATAAAGAATCTTCTTCCTTTGACAAGAACGACTTTGAAAATAACCTAATTTTTTTGGGTTCAGTTGCAATAGAAGACCCTCCAAGAGCAAAAGTTAAACCAACCATAATTTCTTGCGAAGAAAGCGGAATAAAAGTTAAAATGATTACGGGAGATAACAAAGAAACTGCTGTTGAAATAGGAAAAGAAATAGGACTTTCTGGAAAAGTCATCACAGGCGAAGAAATGGATAAACTAACAGATGACGAACTATCAAAAATTGTAAATAAAATTACAATATTTGCAAGAGTTAGACCAGAACATAAGTTAAGAATTGTGAAGGCTCTTAAACAAAATGGAGAAATTGTTACAATGACTGGAGACGGAGTAAATGATGCTCCCGCTTTAAAAGAAGCGCATATTGGTGTGGCGATGGGAATAAAGGGAACAGATGTTTCAAGAGAATCGGCAGATATGATTCTAAAGGATGATAATTTTGCTACAATTGTTTCTGCTATAAAAGAAGGGAGAACGATCTTCAGCAATATACAAAAAGTTACTGCTTATATGCTTTCTTGCAACTCTGCCGAATTATTTGTGATATTTTTCGGAATATTATTTGGTTTGCCTCTGCCATTGCTCGCCCTGCAGATTTTATTTATGAATCTCGTTACAGATGATCTGCCAGCAATTACTTTGGGTTTTAATCCGCCTTATGAAATAATGAAATCAAAGCCAAAGAAAAGATCCATTATAAATAAACAATTGCTTTTATTGATCCTAATTTCCGGAACTATAATGGGAATTGGCACTTTAGGAGTATTTTATTTTACACTTGATTCTCTTTTGACCAAAGGTATTGTCGAGAATATGGCTACCGCAACAGCCAGAACCACAGGTCTGTTAGTTTTAATATTATTTGAAATAGCAAATGCATTTAATTTCAGATCATTTAAAATGCCCGTATACAAAACGCCTTTATTCTTTAACAAGTATCTGGTCTATGCCTCAGCGGCATCTATTCTGTTAACAAGTTTGATAATTTACTCTCCGCTAAATAGCATATTTGAAACCGTTCCAATAGGAATATATAATGTAATTGTTGCCGGCTTGGTATCGTTATCTGTAATAATTGTTTTCGATATTCTGAAAATATTAAATAAAAAAAGAAAGTTTTTATTTTTATAATCTACCTTCTCTCGTGTTTTGGTTTGTTGTGACCCAACTCTCTCCTGCGATTTAAATCTTCAATATGGTTTAGTTTTTCTCTCAAAAACTTTTTCATGTCAAAACCATATTCTTCAATCATCATAGATGCATGATGACCTCCCAATAAATGAGGTGTAATCACATAAGTTGCTCCAATTTCGTACAGGTCCATAGCCTGATCAATATTATGCGAAACAACAATAATTATTGCATCTTTGTTGGTTTCTCTTATTTTTTTGATTAGCACAGCATTGGTAGCATAATCGGGTATTGTTGAGATAACCATTTTTGCTTCTGACAATCTAAGGTCATCCAATAATTCATAATCATTTGCATCGCCATATCTACAATCTATGGATTCTCTGGTTAATTTTCTTATTATTACAGGATTGTAATCAACCACCAGATATTTCTTTTTTATTTTCTTGAGAGATTTCAATATATCATAACCTATTCTATTGTAACCGAAAAGGATTATCTCATAATCACTTTCTTTATATCTATGCTCGGCGTCAATTCTTCTGTTTTTTCTTTCAAAAATTTTAAGGTATCTGGATAGATAAGAATATAATTGATTTGAATAAAGCATAAAATAACCTGAACCGCCTATTGTTATAAAACCAATAATGGTAACTACAGACAAAATCTCCTGTGGAAGAATTCCCCTGCTAATTCCCAAAGCTATCATAATTATCGAGAATTCGCTTATATTTCCGCATGTTGCTCCGGTAAGAAAACTTGTTCTTCTTGCATATCCCAAAAATCCAAGCAAAGAAATTATGATCAGCGGTTTTATAAAAAGTATGAACAGGGATAAACTTAATATTATTACAAGATACTGATTAATACTTCCAAGAGTGATCTGAGACCCTATTGCGATGAAGAATAATATTATAAAAAAATCTCTTATTGGTTTCATTTTTGAACTTATCTCATACCGGAATGACGACATGGACAGCGTAATTCCGGCAATTAAGGCCCCCGTTTCTATAGAAAAGTTCATATAGTAAAACAATATTGATAATGCAAAACACCATCCCAAAGAAAATAACAATAAATATTCCTGCGATTTTGCAACTACTTCCGTAATTTTTGGCAAAATATAAATTCCAATCAAAAACAGAATAGTTACCAATCCGATTCCCTTTAAAATAGTTTCAAAAGCAATATTTATAATACCAACTCCGCTTGAAAGAGAAGTAATTATCATTAAGATAACAATTACAATTAGGTCCTGTATAATTAGATATCCGGTTGACAAATAACCGTACAAAGTTTCGGTATCCTTTTTGTCTGATAAAATCTTCATCGCCACAATGGTACTGCTGAATGATAAAGCAACTGCAATATACAGAGAAGTTATCGCTGTAAAACCAAAATAAATGCAAATTAGGTATCCCAGCATCGTACTTATAACAAATTGTCCAACTCCCGTAATCAGAGAAGGTTTGCTTAAATCTCTTATTATCTTAGGATTTAAACTGAGACCAATCACAAAAAGAAGGAGAGCAACCCCAATATGTGAAAATAGGTTTAGGGATTCTCCGGAGGGAACAATACCAAAAAAACTTGCTATAATTCCTGTAAGAAGATATCCAATTAATAAAGGCTGTCTGAGTAATCTCATAACTCCGCAAATAACAGTTGCGAGGATAATAATCAAACATAAATCAATAAATAGATCCCCCGTCATAATATTAGTTTTGTTTATTTTTATCAACTTCTTTTATTTTTTAAAAACAGAAAATTATATGAATAGAAAACTTATTTTTCTCACAATAATTTTTTTAATAATCAGTCTGGGATTTCTGAGTTATAAACAAATTACCACGGGTTTTTTTATTGATAAAAGTATTGAGTTGAAGGGGGGAAACTTGATCACCATATCTTTTTATAATGCAAGTTTTGATGAAATTTCGGATTTAAAAGATAAGTTGCAAAAAGAATATAAAGTTGCTGCATATACAACGACAAGTGCAATAGAAACTCAATTATCTGTGGAATATTCTGGAATTGACACAAATCAGTTAATAAAAGAGATTAACAAGACCCTTGAAATTAAAAACTATGAAATCAGCGGGATAGATCCAAAATTAAGTGCCAATATTTTGAATGATATTCTCTATTCTATCATCTTTGCTTTTGTTGCAATAGCGATAATAATATTTATTCTTTTCAGAACTTTAATTCCGTCTTTTGCCATGGTCTTGTGCGCTTTTTCAGACATTATAATCACTCTGTTTTTGATGAATATTTTTGGAATTCCTCTTTCTATTGCAACTTTTACCGCTCTTCTGATGATGCTTGGTTACTCCGTAGATTCAGATATTTTGCTTACAACGAGAGTTCTCAAATCACATGAAAACTTTGACAAACAATATAAGAGTGCCATGAAAACCGGACTGACAATGAGTTCCACAAGCATAGTTGGTTTAATAGCCATTTTACTGATTACGGGATATTCTTCGGTTTTTGGACAATTGGCAAGTGTTTTAATAATTAGTTTGATTGTGGATATTCCAAACACTTGGATTCAGAATGCAACAATTTTGGATATTTATCTGAAGAAACGGAGGAGATGAATTTTCTTTTATATGAAAATATGGACTTCCTTGAAATAAATGCAGACTTGCACATTCATTCAAAATATGCAAGAGGCGTTTCCAACAAAATGGAGATTCCGGTTCTTGCAAAACAGGCAAAATTAAAGGGGGTTCAATTGCTTGGAACTGGAGATTGTCTGCACAACAAATGGCTTTCGCATTTGAAAGAGAATCTGAAAGGAGAAGGAATTTATGGATATAATGGATGTGAAACAAAATTTGTCCTGCAAACAGAAGTTCAGACATTTGACAGAGTGCATCATGTTATTTTATTACCCTCCTTTTCAAAAGCAGATGAATTAAGAGAAAAACTCCTGAAATATTCAAATAATCTGGATGCAGATGGAAGACCTCACCTTTCCATTGGCGGAGAAGAAATTTCCGAATTTGTTTTTGAATGTGAAGGATTGTTTGGTCCTGCTCATGCTTTTACTCCCTACTTTGGGGTTTATGCTCACTACAACTCACTAAAAGAATGTTATGGAAAATATTCAAACAAAATTTCTTTTCTTGAACTCGGTCTTTCAGCGGATTCTCATCTTGCTGACAAAATTTCAGAATTGCATAGATTAACTTTTCTTTCAAATTCCGATGCTCATTCTCCTTATCCTTTAAGATTGGCAAGAGAATTTAACAGGATGAAAATCAAAGAATTCACTTTTGAAGAATTAAAAAAAGTTATGCTTCAGAAGGATTTGAGAAAAGTAATTCTGAACTGCGGGTTTTATCCAGAACATGGAAAATATCATTTGTCAAGATGCAAAAACTGCTTGATGTTTTACAAATTGGAGGATGCAAAAAAACTAAACTGGAAATGCGGAAATTGCGGAGGAACAATAAACAAGGGGGTAAAAGACAGGATTTTGGAACTCTCAGACTGCGATGGAAATCCGGAAAGACCAAAATATATTCATATTTATCCGTTGACAGAAATAATAGCAACTGCATATAACATAAAAACTCTTTATTCCGAATCTGTCTCTGAAATCTGGGAAAAGTTTATCAAACAATTTGGTAATGAGATTAGAGTTTTGATTGATGTTGAAATAGAAAAATTGGAAAAAATTGATAAAAAAGTCGCAGAATATATTGATGCGTTCAGACAGGATAAAATTAGACAGATTCCGGGAGGAGGAGGAATCTATGGCAAACTTCTGCCTTTGGGCAAAAAACCGAAAATTGAATTCTTCAAATACAGGCAGAAAAGTTTGAGTGAATATTGAGTATTTAAAATTATTGCTACCAAATAATTATGTCAAAAAAAGTAAAAGTAGAAGAGATAGGTGTATCTAAAAATTTGCCTAATACAATTGTCTTAAAGGGAACTAAAAAATCTGTTTTTGGAGAAAAAACTGCTTATGCTTTTATAATTCCAAGAGATGTTGTCTACAACCAAATAACTTCCTTGATAGAAGGCTCTCAAAACAAAGATAATCAAATGATAAAAACAATTTTTGAATTAACAGAAGAAAATGTAAAAAAATTGGATGTGGTAAAATATAGAAAAAATTTTGTTGACTCCTCCTTAGATCTTTGTGAGTTGAAATTGAATCATGTAGAATATGCAGCAGGACTTATTTATGCGCTGATAGGTCAAGGAAAGATTTATATTGATGACAAGTTATTTGTCACAGACAAAAAGCTATCTAACAACCAAAAGTTAAAAAACGAGTTAGAAAAGATTCAATATAGAAATATTGATTTTATAAAACCCGTTGACCCTTTAAAAGAAATATCTATCAATAAAGAAAATTACACTCCATCAGAATTTCATGATACAATTGAAGTTCAAATGGTGGGTGCAAATCCGTACATACCTATCTTAATACCCTTAGGAATTGAAAATTTTTTAGTATATAAAACTGAAAAATCCGATAGAGGAGAATACTATGCCTTCGTTGCACCAGAAGATTATGGGATAAAAGATAAATTAAAAGAAACTGAAAAAAAAAGAAAAAAATCTGATCTTTATGATGTTCTTGGAACGGCAAAAGAACTTCTACAATCAAAAGGATACAAATTAGAGGGGGTATATGCAGATATAAACCCTGTGCAGATTATAAACTCATTTACAACACTAGTTGAAGCTCGTGATACTGCAATACAAATAAAAAGAGATGATGAAGTAAAAACATTTAATAGCTCAGAATATTTTGGTGTTGGTCTTGGTTTTTTGTATTCGGATAACTTATATTTAAATTTAAAAGGAGATGCTCTTTTAAAACAAGAAGAAACAGATGATTTGAGTTATATAAGATAGAATTTTTTCAAAAATACAACAAAAAAGTTTAGAACATACCAATTTATGACTCTCTGCCATATTTGCAAAGGAATAAGAAAACTCTGCGGGAGGGAGCGTTGCCCAATTCTTACTAGAATTTATTATCAAAAACTTGCCATCCCAAAAATAAAGGAAAGTCTGTTTGGACCTTCCCCAAAATCGGTTTTTGTAGGGCATGAAAATTATCCTGATGTTTTTGTTGGCCCCATGATTTCTCTAAATGAATCTAATCTGGAAAGGGTCGATACTCCTGAAAAAATGTTCGGTTTAAATCAGGAAAAAATACTTGAAGATAGATATTCTCTTGTCAGAGGAAAACTACAAAAAAATGTTTTTACGAGAGACAGATATATCAGAGAATTGCAAACTGTAACTCTCTCCGCAAAACCTGTTGATTTGGAAATCAACTTCAGAAAGAAACCTTCGTTTTCATTGTCTTTCTCTCCAATTTTGCAGCCGATGGGTGCAAGCGGTGAAGTGAATAAAATAAAAGTTGTTGACAATCCAAAGATAAAATGTCCTGTTTATAAACTGATAGATGATGATATAAAGGCGGATGAAGTTGTAGTAGAATTTTATAAATTAAATTTCAATGTCTCGCAGATTTCAAAAATTCTGAGTTCTGGAGTTTTGGGAATAAAAAAGAAACTCGTCCCAACAAAATGGAGCATTACTGCAATAGATGCTCTGTTATCTAAATATTTTATCACTCAAATAAAAAATTTCTCCTCTATTGATGAATACCTGTTATTTTGGAATTCCTATTTAGACAATCATTTTTATATTTTACTACTTCCTGGAAACTGGGAATTTGAGCAGTTTGAGACCTGGTTTCCGGGAACACTTTGGAATTTAAACAGCAATTCTCCACAAATCACTGTTGAATTCGAATTTTATGATGGAAGGAAAGACTATGCAAGTTTGCAGAGCGGAGGCTATTATGCTTCAAGATTTGCAGTTTCCGAAGGTCTGTACAAAATGAAAAGGCAGGCAAGAGCAATAGTGATAAGAGAAGTAGGAAAAGGTTATGATATTCCTGTCGGAGTCTGGGAAGTCAGGGAAAATGTCAGAGCAGCACTAAGAAAAAAACCAGAGAAATTTGGTTCTCTCAAACAACTACTGCAGAATCTAAAAACAAAAATCAAACCGGAGGAATATGTGAAGAAAAGCAATTTACTCAAACAAAAAAGAATTACGGATTTTTAAGTTTGGTTTTCTTTATACATATATAAATCTTTTTATGCAGGGGTAGCCAAGTGGTCAAAGGCGCAGGGCTAAGGACTCTGTCCGTTAGTCGGTTCGGGAGTTCGAATAAATCTCTTATTTTGCAAAAGAAAACACTGTTTCGAAAATCTCCCCCCCTGCAGTTTATATTTAAATTAAACTCCTATATCTTTTAATTTTTACCTATTATGGACTCGGAAATAAAATTCAAAATTAAAGAACTCTCAAAGAAGAACTGGATGAAGGTATCCCTTATTTTTGAAGTTCTTGGCACAACCAGAGAAATTGTTGAGAAAAGTCTGAAAGAGCACATTGAAAAACTTGAAAAAATAAAAACAATTCTCCTCTATAAAAAGGATTTCAGCAAAATAGAAGAGGTTGAGAAACCTATGAAAAATGTGGAAAAAGCTTATTCGCAGATTGTTGAAACTGAAGCAATGATTAAAGATATTAAAACTCTAATAATAATAACAATATCCTACGGACCAAGTTCGATTGAAATTTTAGAGCCTAAAAAAATTGAGATTTCGGCGGGAGAAATACAGGATATTTCAAACATGATATCTGGAATTATCCATAGATTTGCCGCCTCTGGCATTGGAGGAATTGTTGCAACCCCGCAAAAATGAAACAGGTAATTCTGGTAAGGAAAGATCTAAAGATGGGTAAGGGAAAAATAGCGGCTCAAGTTGCTCATGCAAGTTTGGGAGCTTACAAAAAAACAGAAAAGAAAATAAGGGAAAAATGGGAAAAAGAAGGAAGCAAAAAAATAATTTTAAAGGTTGAAAATGAGGCAGAATTGATAAAAAGGCAGGAAATTGCAATGAAAAAAAAACTGCCAAATTTTCTGGTAATAGACGCCGGACTGACGCAAATTCCAAGAGCGACAATAACCTGCCTTGGAATTGGTCCCGCAGAAGATGAAAAAATTGATGAAATTGTTAATGATTTAAAGCTATTATAATGCTCCGCTTAATTGGTTCTCAATATCTGAAGCGAAAAAATATCTTATTGGAGTAAATCTGCAAATTTGGAAAAATCGCAACAATTCCTTTCCAATAATAAATAGATACAGAATGAATCTGTCCAAATTAAATAGTTTCTCTCATTGTTGTTTTTCTATTATCTGTCAAAATAATCTTTAGAAGATTCGTTTCTTTTAACCTTTATTTATGTATTTCTTAGCATATTCTAAAATATTTTTAACTTTCATTTTTGGCTTCATAAGTTATGAGATGTTTTATCGCAATAAATCTGCCGGATAGAATAAAAAATAAAATTGCAGAGATAACAAAAGAATTGCCTGACAAAGGAATAAAAAAAGTTAAACCCAATAATTTGCATTTAACCTTAAAATTTCTCGGAGAAGTGAGTGAAAATAATGCAGATAAAATAAAAAAAATTCTGGATAAAATTGATTGCCAAAAATTTGATGTTTCGCTCAAAAATTTTGGATTTTTTCCAAATAATAATTTTATTAAAATTGTATGGATTGGTATTGAAAAAGGTAGAGAGGAAATTATTAAATTGCAAAAACAGATTGATTTAAAACTGAAAGAGTTAAATTTTAAACCAGAAACTGATTTTGAACCACATCTCACAATTGCGAGGGTGAAATTTCTGGAAGATAAAAAAGAGTTTTTTGAAAAAACAAAAAAATTTAAATTTGAAGAGAATTTTTCTGTTTCAAATTTTTGTTTAATGCAGAGTTTTTTGAAAAATACGGGGCCTATTTACAAAAAAATACATGAAGTTAAATTAAGCTGATTTATATTTAAATAACTTATATTATAATGGTTGAACTGGATCTTCAGGCACAGATGGGTTACGATAGAGCGGCCGTTGTATTTTCCCCGGAAGGAAGAATATATCAAGTAGAATACGCTTCACAAGCCGTTAAACTTGGAAAAACCACGGTAAGTATTGTTTTTAAAAATGGAGTTGTTCTTGCCGCTTATTCTCCGAAGAGTAATTTACAATTATGTTCAAAATTTGGCAAAGTTTCAAAAATAGATAAACATATTGGAGCAGTTGCATGCGGTCATAGAGGAGATTCAAGAATTTTAATAGACTATTTAAGGATTCAGGCTCAGATAAATAAATTAACATATGGAGAACCGATAGATGTTTTTGTTCTTGCAAAAAAACTCGCCGACAGAATGCAGTTATATACCCAAATAGGGGGAGTGAGACCCTATGGTGTTTCCATTTTGCTGGGTGGTGTCAATAAAGAAGCTACATTGTATGAAATAACTCCTTCTGGAACCTTATCCAAATGGAAAGCAAAATCTTTGGGCAGAGGAGAGAAAGAAGCTCAACATTATCTGGAAAAAAAGTACCAAGACAATCTTAATGAAGAAGAAGGTAAAAAACTGGCAATTGCAACAATTGAACATAGTGAAAAGAAATTTGGAAAATTTGATAAAAAAGCGATTGAAATGCTTGTTGTAAAGAAATAATTTTCTTTTTAAAAAATAAGTTTCTGGGCCGGCTTTTGGCTTTTATTCAAACTACCAATAATACCTTTTCAATTGTTTTTCCAATTCTTTATACTCGGGAAGTATTTTTGCAAGTTCGGATTTAAATTTTTTTGAGTGATTAAAATGTTTCAGATGAATTAATTCATGGCAGACAACATAATCAATTAATTTTGTTGGCAGACAAATTAATTTTGAATTGAAAAAAATTTTTCCATCTCTTGTGCAATGTCCAAAACTTTTTAATTTCTTTATCGAAACAAAGTCCGGAAATAGATTTAATCTTTCCGCCACTTCTTCAACTTTCTTTGAAACATATTCCAATGTCTCGTCTGCAAGAAAGTTCAGTACTATATTTTCCGTTTTTCTCTTTTTAGATTTGTATATATTCATAAAATTTTTAGAGAATTCAATTCTTGAATTATTATCCGGTATTATTTTTATTTTATATTTCTTCCCTTTATAATAAACTATCTTTCCATCAAATAATCTCACAGAATTTTCAATTTCTCTTACTTTTCTCCTGAGCCAATTTCGTTTTTCCTTTAACAAAGTTTCTGCGCTTAGTTTACCGTTATCTGGCAATATAATATCTAAATGATAATCCGGCGTTATTCTCAGATAAGCGTGCCTGATTTTTTTATATTTTATTTTGCAAATAATTTTCTTATTTTCTATTTTTAGGAACATAAATCAAAATAGTTTTAATTTTACTGAATATTATGCAAGAAATAAAAATTGGTTTAGAAGTTCATGTTCAGCTAAACACAGAATCAAAATTATTTTGCTCCTGTTCAACTTCTCAAGCGGAGCCAAATACAAATGTATGTGATGTTTGCTTGGGTTTTCCCGGAACAAAACCTGTTTTAAATGAAAAAGCAATAGAACTTGCAATGAAAATTGGTTATGCTTTGGATTGCAAAGTAAACAAAAAATTTTTGTTTTCAAGAAAGACCTATTTTTATCCCGATTTGGCGAAAAACTTTCAAATCACTCAATTAGAGACACCTATTGCCTCTAATGGAAAATTAAAAATTGGAGACCGGATAATAAGAATTAGAAGAATTCATTTAGAAGAAGACCCAGCAAAGATAATTAGAAGGGATAACTGCATTTTGCTGGATTACAACAGAAGTGGAATTCCTCTGGTAGAAATTGTAACTGAACCTGATTTAAAATTGCCCGCAGAAGCGAGGAGTTTTTTGCAACACTTACAGCAAATTCTTGAATTCATATATGTTACTGATTTTAATAGGGAAGGAAGTATGAGGGTTGATGCAAATATCTCTATAACAAAATATGAACCTGTGTATGATTATTTAAAAAATGGAGGAATGATAAAAAAACTTGAAGGTGCCAGAGTAGAAATAAAAAATATTTCTGGAATAAAAGAAGTTGAAAAGGCCTTAAGTTACGAAATATTGAGACAAAAAAATCTAAAACAAGTAGTAAGAGAAACAAGATTGTGGAACGAGAAAACAAAAACAACAGTTAGCGCTAGAGAAAAAGAAGAAGAAGAAGAATATGGATATATATTTGAACCCGATCTTCCGATCATTGAAATTCCAGAAGAAATGTTAAACAAAGTCCAGTCAAATATGCCAGAATTGCCAGAATCAAAGAAAAAAAGATTTTTAAAATATAATATTTCTGAGGAAATTATAGATACTTTATTAACAGATCCGGAACTAACCCACTATTTTGAATATCTTTGCGAGACACATAATGAAAAAGCCTCTGCCGTTTTACTTGCAAAATATTTAAAAAAGACTCTGAACTATCATAATCTTAAATTAAAAGATGTTCCCATAGAAGTCAGGCAATTGAGAAGGATTCTTGACCTACTCCAGCAATATCTGATTATGGACGATATGGCAGAAATAATTCTGAGGGAGATGGTCAATGATTATGTGAAAGGAAAGAAGATTAGAGAACCTGACCAGGTTTTAAAAGATTTGAACTATGAAAAACCTTTGGAAGAGGAAAAAATAAAAAAATTTGTTAGAGAAGTAATAAGAGAAAATACAAAAGCCGTAAAAGATTATAGAAATGGGGAGAAAAAATCCTTGGATTATTTAATCGGACAGGTAATGAGAAAAACGGGAAGAAGAGCAGATGCAAAGAAAATTAAAAAATTATTGAAATCTGAATTGGATTAAAATGAAAGAAATATTGGTGATTTCTGTCGGAGGCTCATTAATTGTGCCGGATACAATAGATACAGATTTTTTATCTAAATTTAAAAAAATCATTCTGAATCAGAATAAAAAATTTATAATAATCTGCGGTGGAGGAAAAACGGCAAGAAGATATCAGGAAGCGGCAAGAAGAATTACAACTCTGAGAAGAAATGATGTGGATTGGCTGGGAATTCATTCTACAAGATTGAATTCTCATTTAATGAGAACTATTTTTAAGGAAATTGCACATCCCAAGATAATAAAGAATCCCACGGAGAAAATCCATTTTAATGAAAAAATCTTGATTGCCTCTGGATGGAAGCCAGGATTCAGTACCGATTATGATGCCGTTTTATTGGCCGAAAATTTTAAAGTAAAAAAACTGATCAATTTGACAAATGTGGATTATGTTTACAATAAAGATCCAAAATTCAAAGATGCAAAACCGATAAAGGAAATTTCTTGGAAAGAGTTTAGAAAATTATTGCCTGATAAATGGGACCCCGGGCTTAATGCTCCTTTTGATCCAGTTGCAGCGAAAGAAGCAGAACAATTTGGGATGGAAGTTATAATTATGAATGGAAAAAAACTAAAAAATTTTGAGAATTATCTAAATGGAAAAGAATATACCGGAACAAAGATAAAATAAGATCAACCGATATATTCAGAGAACTTTTTTACAAGACCTTCCTTCTTAATTTTTCTATCCCTTTCCAACTTTATCTTTCCAAATTTTTTTTCGTATTTTTCAAGATTCTCCTTTAGCAGATTGAAGAAAATCTTCGCTTGTTTTGGATTTAAAATAATGGCATTGTGTTTTGCAACATACGTAATAACTTGCTTATCCTGAATCATATCGACCCTTGGCGTTATCTGCGTGAAATCTAGAATAAATTCTGCTGGATTGTTAAAGATTGCGAGATTGTTTGCATAGAAAACTTCTTTTCCTTCATCTAGATCAAAATCCACCTTTTTTTTTCTTTCTACCATAATAAACATTATTATATATTATTGTTAACATTTCTGCTGCTTTGTCTGGGATAATAATATTTACTTAATTCCACAAGCTTCATCTTTCTTTCCAGTTTTTTTAGTTTATCAAGCAATTCTTCATTCGTCTCCTTAAGTTTTTTGGTTTCTTCTTTTATTTTTGTCCATTCTTCAGGTTCCTCACTTGTTTCGGCAATTTCTATATTTTCCAAAAATTCATTAAATTTTTTCGTGAGCTCTCCGACATGTTCAGACAAACTGCCTATATTCGCAATGAGGTCTGAGTTTGTTTTTATGAGGTCGTCAACAGTTCTCTGATTTTCTTTTATCATTTCTGCCAGATCTTTTAGAACTGAATTATATCCCGGAGAACCCTGCTCAATTTTTTCAAGCCTTTGCTCAATTTTTCTTAGAGGAGTAACTGGAACAACTTCATATTCTTCCGCCATAATTATATATTAAATATATAAATTATCTTGCAATTACAGTTTATAATATTGAAATGATAATTTAACAGCATAAAATAAAGATATCGCTTATAAAATAATAGATTTTAGAGATAACATTGGGTGCGATAGAAAAGGAAAATTTTTAAAAATAACTTTTTATCTATTATATAAATCCAATATTTCCTCAGCTGACAAAGCTCTGTTATAAATCACGACTTCGTCTATTGTTCCGTTGAACAAATTCCCTATCAAAAGATTGTTTGAATTTGTTGAAATTGTAACAGAATAATCTGCGGTTGCTTTTTTAACCCCATTCACATAAAGTTTCATCTCCTCCGTT
>JAGGTL010000021.1 GCA_021163805.1 Candidatus Aenigmatarchaeota archaeon
ACCAGAATTCCCAAAAACCGAAGAAACCCTGACAAAACCAGAAGAAACAGAATTAGAAGAAAAACCAGAATTCCCAAAAACCGAAGAAACCCTGACAAAACCAGAAGAAACAGAATTAGAAGAAAAAGAAAAAATAGATGACAAAATAAGGGAAATAGAGGACAAAATAAGCGAAATGAAAAAAATGGGCATAGATACTACAGAATTTGAAAAAGAATTAAAAAGCGCAAAAGAAGATCTCAACTTTGGATTATCAGTTCTGGCTGAAGATACGATAGACAGAATCTTAAAGAAATTGAAAGAATACTGAACTTATCTAATGATTATAAAGAAGAATTAATTATGAAAATAGCAATTCCAACGGAAGATAAGAAAGGTCTCGATGGCAGAGTAGCGGAGCATTTCGGCAGGTGCAATTCTTACACTTTTCTTGATGAGAAGGGAAAAGTTATTGAAGTGATAGATAATACAAGCGAACATAAAGGTGGCTTTAAATTACCACCAGAACTTATGAAAAAGCATGGAGCAGAGATTTTGTTGTGCAGGGGAATTGGTCCAAAGGCTCTTGATTTATGCGGGCGATTAGGTATTAAGGTTTATGTCTCAGAAGCCAAAACAGTCCAAGAAATTTTTGAAAAATGGAATAACGGGAAAATTAAAAGAGCAAATTTTGAAGATGTTTGCAAAAAACATAAACTATGAGTGGAATTTATGCTTATCTTGGTTCTGCACAAAATTTAGGATATAACATTCAAATGCACAAAGCAAAAAACAAAAAAAGGAGGTGGCATATCAGAGGCATGAAAGATATTTTGATGAAAATGAAAGAGGTGCTAAAATGTTAATATGGATATTAATAAGCACATTTTTAATTAGCACGATAGCCTTTATCGGAGCTCTAACTTTATTTTTAAAAGAAAAATTTCTAAACAATATTTTACTGATTCTGGTAGCATTTTCAGCAGGTGCATTGATTGGAGGAGCTTTCCTACATTTGCTTCCTGAAGCAATTTCAAAAGCTGGAGCTGAGAAAAGTTTCAGTTTATTCTTGTATTTGCTTCTTGGTTTTTGTACCTCCTTTATTCTGGAGCAGTTTATAAAATGGCATCATCATCATACTATAAAACATGTAGCGGAGTGCAAAATAAAGCCCTTTTCATACTTAATTTTAATTGGAGATGGCATACATAATTTTATTGATGGATTGGTAATTGCAACTTCTTTTATCATTAATTTTTCAATAGGAATTGTTACTACAATAGCCATAGCTTTGCACGAGATACCGCAAGAATTGGGTGATTATGGAGTTTTGGTCTATGGAGGTTTTAAGAAAAGGAAGGCATTGATGTTAAACTATTTGTCAGCAATAAGTGTAATTTTTGGAGGAATTGCAGGATATTTGCTTTCTAATTTGATTGGTCCCGCAATTATTTTTCTTTTGCCATTTACAGCTGGAAATTTTATTTATATTGCTTCTGCGGATTTAATTCCCGAAATCAAACATAAAGCAAGCATAAGAAAATCATTAGTGCACTTCTTTGCCTTTTTAGCGGGCATATGCTTCATGTTGATGATTAAATTATTATAAAAGGAATATGAAAATTGCAATTACTGGTGGAAAAGGAGGAACTGGTAAATCAACAATAGCCACAGCTTTATCTCATAAGTTGGCAAAAACAAAAAAAGTTTTGCTTTTGGATTTGGATGTTGACTGCCCCAATGATGATTTGATTCTCGGAATTAAAACAGAAAAAGTAAAAGATGTTGAAAGCATGATTCCAAAATTTGATTATAAAAAATGCGTAAAATGTGGCCTATGTTCAAAGGTTTGCAGAGAGCACGCAATCGTTTTCGTTAAGGGAAATTTTCCCTTTGTAATTCCAGAACAATGCATTGGTTGCAAAGCTTGCAAAATCGCATGTCCAAGAAATGCAATAGGAGAAAGAAAACAAAAAATAGGAGAGATTTTTACCAGCAGAGAAGGAAAGTTCACTCTTATCTTGGGGAGAATGAAACCCGGAATAGAAGAATCAAGCTTGGTTGTAAATGCAGTAAAAAAATTTTCAGAGCAATATGAAAAAAATTATGATTATGTAATTATTGATACTGCGGCAGGAACTCATTGCCCAGTTATCTCCGCTTTGCTTGGTTGCGATATTGCCATTGGAATAACAGAACCAACTCCTCTTGGAGAACACGATCTGGAACTGATACTGAAACTAACAAAAAATCTGAAAATCCAGATATATGTCATTATAAATAAATCAAATATGGGAAATAAAAAATTAATTGAAAATCTGATAAAAAAATACAGAACAGATATCATTGCTGAGATTCCCTACAGCAAAAGCATTGAAATGAGTTATTCTGATGGAAAGCCAGTTGAACACGAATCTATAAATCAAATTGCGAGGAGGATAGAACAATTGAATCTTTCTGTTTGCCAAAACAAAAACTTTAAAGTGTAGTTTTTTATTAGGATGAAAACGATAACGATTTTATCTGGAAAGGGCGGGGTTGGGAAAAGCAGTTTTGCGGCTTCTTTATCTATTGTTCTGGCAGAAAAATATAAGATTGTTGCGGCAGATTGTGATGTTGATGCTCCGAATCTTGGTTTATTGTTAGGGATCAAAAAATTCAAAAATCTGGAGAAAATATCAACAAATTATAAGGCCTTTGTAAATGAAAAAATAATAAAATGCAAAAATAAGGATAAACTGTCCGATATATGTGCTTTTCAGGCAATTACTCTTGAGGAAGGAATTCCAGCAATAAATAAGTTTCTCTGTGAAGGCTGTGGAGCCTGCAAATTGCTTTGTCCGGAAGGAATAGAACTAAGAAAAGTGAAAAATGCGAAGATTCTGGAGACAAGTACAAAATACGGATTTTATCTCGTTTCAGGGCAACTGGAAATTGGTGAATCTGGCTCTGGAAAGATAGTAGAAGTTATTAAGGAAAAGGCAAAAAGAATTGGCGAAAAAACAAAAGCAGATTTTATTGTTATAGATTCATCCGCAGGAATAGGCTGTCCGGTAATAGCTTCTGTAAGGGAGAGCGATTTCGTTGTTGGCATAACAGAACCAACCCCTTCGGGTTTAAATGATTTGAGAAGAGCCTTATCGGTTGTTGAGCATTTTAAAATACCTTCTGGACTTATTGTAAATAAATTTGATATGAACAAAACTTTCACAGAAAAAATTGAAAGATTTGCAAAGGAGAAAAATATTTCAATTCTTGGAAAAATCCCCTATGATGTTAGGTTTGTTGAAGCCCTTGTCAATTTAACTCCTTTAATTTTGTATGCGAATGAATATCAAAATCTTTTTAATAAAATAAAAGATAATATTTTGAGTATATTGTGATTTATTTTTTAAAACTAAATTATATTGCGGGGGTGTCCGAGTCAAAGGTTTTTAAATATAAAAACCTACCTCGAATGGCCAAAGGAGCAGGACTTAAGAAATTAAGTTATGAGAACTTTGTTCGATGATATGTTGAGAAATCCTGTGCGTTAGTCGCTGCGAGGGTAGAATTTTGTTCCCTCTATCGAATCCCTTCCCCCGCAGTTTTTATTATAATCGATTTCTGAATTTTATATATTTTATTAAAATACATTTAATTATGAATAATAAAAAACTCAGTTGGGATGAAATAAATAAGATGAGAGATGAGTTTATGAAAAATCCTGATTTTAGAAAAGCTGTTAAGGAATTTATAAAAATAACTTCTAAATAATTGAATTAATTGAAAGGAATTTTGGAGTTCTAAGATTGTGCAAAATATTTATTTTTACATAACTTTTGATTGCTATTTTTGAAGCCATTGTTTTATTATCTTCTGTTACAATTATATCTAGATTATTTAAAGAAGCAATTGCAACAATTATGAAGTCATTTTTGATATTATGATAACTTTGTATACCACCAAGTTTTTTGTATTGTTTGAAATATTCCATTGCAAGTGTTAATGCTGAATCATTGGTTTTTAGTTCTTTATTATTGATGCTCTTATCATATATTTTCAGCAAAAGTAATCTTAATTTTTCTTTTTCTAACTTTATCTTTTTTGGAGTATTCCTCAATTCTTTTCTTATAATATCAGCGCCATATACAATTATATTTTGTTTTTTGAGAAGTTCTTCAAAATTAAACAACAATTTTTTATTTTCTGCCAATAAACCATATATATTTGTATCTAATAAGCATCTTATCATTATTAAACCCAACTTCCCAACTGCAAAATTTTTCCTTCCTGCAAGTGGTCTGAAATTATCTGCAATCCAATGGGCATTCCTTCTGATGTACCGCATTTAATTGAGAGATGAGGAAAACCACAGAGATTTGGAGCAACGGTTAGAATATCCATCGCATATTGCCGTGCCGGAGAAAGCATGGCGATATCCGTAAATTTTGGAGCAACAATTGGCATAGTTGGAGTAAGAAGGCAATCAAATTTTTTAAATTTTTCCTTAAATTCATTGATTATGTGTTTTCTAACTTTCAGAGCTTTCAGATAATATTTATCTCTATAACCGGATTTTCTGTAAAAAGTTCCCATCAAAATTCTCCTCTTCGCTTCCTCTCCAAAATATTCTCCTCTAATTTCTGAGAAGAATTCATTATAATTTCCTTTTAACTCTTTTGTCTTTCCATATCTGATTCCGCAATATCTCGCAAGGTTTGTGCTCGCCTCACTCATCGCGATTATGTAATAACTTGGAAGAGCGAACTTTGTTGAAGGCATGGAAAATTCTTCATATTTTATTCCCTCGCTTTCAAGTTTTTTTATCGCTCTCCACACTTCTTTTTTGATTTCTTCATCTGCAGATTCAAAATATTCAATTGGAACACCAACCCTGAATTTTGAAATATCCTTTTTCAGATAACTTGTATAATCCTCTAAATTTTTGTTTATTGAAGTTGAATCTTTTTTATCTTGCCCGACTATCTTTGTCAATCCGTAGGCAACTTCAAATACAGATTTTCCCATCAATCCAATTTTATCAAGGGATGAAGCGTAATCGATCAAACCATATCTTGAAATCAGACCATAAGTTGGAGTTAATCCAACAACACCGCAAAAACTTGCCGGACAGGAAATAGATCCTCCAGTGGATTCGGCAATTGCAATGTGGGGCAAATTTAAAGCAGCTGTCAGGCAACCCGCCCCTCCAGAAGAACCCCCACAACTTCTTTTTATATTCCACGGATTTTTTGGGATTCCATGAGCGCAGTTTAGGCAGAAAGATCCAAAACCAAATTCATCCATTTTTGTTTTTCCAATTATATACCCAACTTCTTTTATTTTTGAAATAACCGTTGCATCGAAGGGGGGGACATAATTTTCAAGAATTTTGGATCCAGCCGTCGTCCTTATTCCCTTTGTGCAGATGTTGTCTTTCACGGAAACCGGAATTCCAACAAACTTTTCATCTTTTATTTTTTTCATAAATTCTTCTCTGGCTTTTTCCTCGGAAATTGTAATGAAGGGTTCATAATCTTTCTGAATTTTCTTTATCTCTGAGAAAACATCATCTATCAGTTTCTCTTTATCCGGATTCTCTAAATATTCTCTAAGATTCATTATTATATTCGAATTTTATAAATTCATAAACTTCACGGGCATACCTGCATACCCTTGCAGAATTAGTTATTCTCTTCATTATTTTCATCATCTAACTTTACTTTTTGTTGGGTTAAGCGCATCAAATATTGTAAAATTATTTATTTAAAAACAAATTAAATTTAGATGATGATATTCCCTCTGAGCTTTGGCTATGATTATTGATGGGCAATCTGAGATTAAAACTTTCTTTCTTTAGATAAAATGAGAGAAATCTAATTTTTCGCAAGCCGAGAAACGGAAATCATCGCTTGCCACGCGTGTTTCAATATTTTCAAAAAAGAAATTTTTCTTTTTTGGATAATCCCCTAATTTAGACAATAAAAAGCATATGCCTTTGGTCTTATGGTTTTTTTATTAACTTCTTCATTATTCAATTTCCTTTTTTGGCCAAGAGGTTTTAATTAAATTTAACAGATAAAATGTTTATGCGGAGGTGGCAGAGTAGCTATGCGTCCGGCTGCAGTAAAGGCTTTTGGAGCTCGCTTCTACAAAAGGTTTAAGAAAATCTGGCTAAAAATTTATGGAAACCGGTTTACGGGGGTGCAAATCCCTCCCTCCGCTTAAAATGAATACCTTATGTGCAAGACCACTCAAAAAGACGAAATTGTAGAAAACTTGGCGAGAGTAATTGATATGCTAAAAACTTTGAATTTCAAACCTTCTCCAAATAATACTTTTTTAAACTTGATATGTAGAGAAACTTATAGAGGAGTAAGGAAAGCAAATATTTCTTTAGATGATATTAATGTCTTTCTGGAAGAGGAGGTAAGCTATTTGGGATATCCTCTGGATTTTGCTGATATTTTTAATCTTAACAGCAAGCCAGAGACTCCAAGACCTCTAAAAGAGATTATAGGAAGAAGATATAATTATAGGTTAACTTTTGAATTTCCCGAAGGAGAATTAATTCTGGACTCTGATTGTTCTAAAAAAGAAACGGGAAGTATTCTGGACTGTGCTAACAATATTTCACGTAAAACAAGGAGAGAAATTAATTCATATGGAGTGATGGGAGAAATCGACCCAAATAATAAAATTGATGATTTTTTTACAAACCCAGATTTATTTGAAGTACATGGTAGAAAACTTAAAGTAGAAGGCAAACTGGTTACAGAAGAAGAAATAAAAAAAATATATGTGCGTAATAACTTGGGAGCTAGTTGGAATTATATAAAATCTTTGGGAGAAGAATATATAGTTAGTTGCAGAGAGGTTCTTCCAAATGGTGTGATTATAGAAACTGTAACTAGTTATCCACTAAAAGAATGGCGAGAGATTGTAAAACCTTATCTTGAATAGGAAGATTTATTTTTTGCGAGATAACTTTCAAGCAATCTCTTAAAAAAAGATTAATTATCAAGTACCACAATGCAAATTTCAACACTTATAATGCAACTGGACTTTCTCCACCATGCCAACTCTGTCTTGGCCTAACTCTTATTTTATAAATTCTCTCAGAATTGTCATCTAAAATTAATGCAACTCCTTTCAGTTTTGGCAGTTCATCAAGATATTTTTCAATAGAATAAAGCATATAAGTTTGCATAATTGCTTTTAGAGCATTAATATCTCTCTGGGAAGTTAATCTGTGAGCGATAACTAAATCGGCTTGAGACAAAACATCAGAATGCAGTTTATCAGGCATCTGAGTGATAAAAAGCTGGGATATCCCGGGTTGTCTTCCCTGTCTGATTACAGTTAAAATTATATCTGAGGCAGCAGTTGTTCCTGTAGATGGAATGAAATTGTGAGCCTCATCGGTAATAATCCAGCATAATGGAACTTCCCTTTCTTTCTTTTCTTCTTCTATTGTTGATAATTCTTCTTTTCTTCTCGCCATAACTCTCGCCTCATAAATTTTTTTCATCAGCAATCCAACTATTAAACTTTTTACATTCCAGCCGACTCCTCCTCCAAAAAGACTGACGTCAAATATCACAATTTTTCCGGGTTGCAAAAATTCGTATATATTAGTTCCTTCACTTGAGAAAATTCCCCAGTTCTTTGTGTTCAGTAACATATTTTCAACCTTCAGTTTTATTTTTTCATCAAAATCTTCCTCTCTTAATTTTGATGCAATATCATCAATGGAATAATTACCTTTCATCTTGTTCAAAACTTTTGACAGCAGAATTCCTTCCAGATCATTTTCATCAAATCCAAGAGAATAGCACCAATCGGCGGGAGTTAATTCATTTGGTTTAAAAGAGAAAGTTCTATCATATAAAACACCCATCTTATCAAATTTATCTTTTTGTCCAAAAGGAACATATTCAAAAACTTTAAATCTTTCCGGTTTTAAACCCCATTGATAGAGTAAATCTCTTTGTTTGTTATTCGGATATTTCATGCTCCAGAAAATTCCCTGAGTATCTATTGAAATAATGCAGAGATTTCTTTTTATCTCTTCCGGCAATTTTGACATTTCTTCCGCAAAAATCTGGCTGGTATATGATTTGCCAGAACCTCTTTTTCCAACTATGACAATTACATGAGGTCTTAAAACATCAACCTTTATTTCACTTGCCAGATGGGTTTCAGTTCCTGTCCCGACAATATTTTTTCCAATAATTATTGTCCCCTTATCTCCATATTTTTTTAAATCATCCCAATCTCTTCCAACAATGATTTCTGGCATAATTAAGGATTTTTATTTAAGAATTATTTTATTTAAATCTCTTCTAAAATCCTTACAAAGCCAAATAATAGAAAATAACATATAAGATAAATCCCATCATTCCAAGAAGGAAGACGCCTATTGCAATAATTTTTGCGTAATTTATATATTCTTCTTTATCCGGTTTTGTGGCAATGCTCATGATTCTCCTGCACTGCTTTAAAAATGATCTTATTTTTTCTATCATTATTTAATTTTATTAAAATAATAGGTTTATATATTAAACTTAAATATGGACTGGACAGATTTTCAATTATTATATTGGTTCTTTAAGAAAAGCGGAAAGGTTCTGTATCTTGGAACTCCGGAAATACTAAGATTCGCAATTCTGAACTCTAAAGAGGTTTATTATGTTTCTCCAGAGAAAATAGACTTCAAAAGCCCGAGATTGAAAAAATTTGTAGAAAGCCCGCAGGATTTTGATTTATCTTTATTGCCAAAAAAACTGAACAGAATTATAAATTTCTTACCCTTCAATGTAGTGACCAGTTTCAAGGTAATGAGCCGATATTTAAACTTGCTGGAGCCAGAGGAAAAGATTCTTATTAAATTACAGGTTCCAAAAAAACAAGCACAGTATACGGATATAATGATTAATGACCTGCTCCCTTCATTCAATATTTCCAAACTATCTTATTTAAATATTGAGGGATACAAATATGTAATAGGGAAGAAATTATGAATATGAAGATTATTAGGAAAATCCGGTAAAAAATGATAAAAACTGTTGTTCTATAATTAGCAATTAGAGCGATATTTTGTTTTTATAATCAACTAAAAAAATTTTTTAAATTATCATAGGTTTTTTTATAGATCCTTCCAGATTCTAATTTTTTAATATCTCTGTGATATATGTCATCTTTCAGTTTTCTTTTATTTTTCTTTTCCCATTCTTCCGTCTTTATGCTGAACTCTTCCTGCACTTTATCCCTGTAAAATTCTGGCAGAACATTGAAAGTGCAGAAGGGGATTATTTTTTTGTTTGGCATTAGATAATGAATTACGCATCTTTCCACCCTTTCAACATCGTAATTATACAAATCCTGAAAATGCATCATTCCAATAAACAAACTTCTGTGGTGAATTTCTCCCAAAGCCTTATAGTTGTGTTTTACAAGAGCATTAAAAAGCAATTTATAGAAGTTTATATCTTTTGGTTCTTTCTTTTTGTCAATGAACTTTTTCAGATTGAAGAGAATTTTCAAGGCAATTAGGTGTTTATTTTTTTTATTTTCAATCTCTTCTGCTTTTTTGTCTAAATATTCAAGAAAACCTTCAACATCCACAAATCTTGTTATCGGAATCACTTTATCTCCATCAAGGAATAAATAGGTCGCTGCCCCACATGCAAAATGGCAACTTAGAGAATATTGCGGTTTCCCTGTTATTGCTTCAACAAATCTTGTTATTGGTCCTACAACGGGAACGGGATAGAAATCTTCTTTTGATATTATTCCTCTTGTTTGTTCTTCTAAATTTTTAATCACCCCCGGAATTGTAATTCTCTGTTTTTCTCTTTCATCTCTTGGCATCCTGCCAACCAAAGAAACAGGTTGAAAATTTACACCTCTTACAATATCTAAATTGTTTAGGGCAAAGTTTACTATTGAACCCAATTCCAAGTCATTTATTCCTCTAATCACCGTTGGAACCAAAACACATCCCAGGTTTGCTTTTCTTAGATTATTGAAAATATAAGGAACTTCCCAATGGTTTTTTGGGTTTGTTTTTTTAGAGACGCCGTCAAAACTTAAGTATATGGTATTGACTCCAGCTTTTTTCACTTCTTTTGCAAATTTCAGATCTTTATATAATCTATAAGTTCCTTGAGTATTTAATTGAACGTGGTCATATCCCTCTTCTTTGCAGATTTTTATAATTTCTATTAAATCAGGTCTTAATTCTGGATTCCCTCCAGTTAACTGAATTGCTGTTGGCGGGACTGGTTTTTCTTCTCTTCCAACCCTCAGCATTTCCCTGATTTGTTTCAAACTTGGTTCATAAACATTTCCTCCTTCTTTGGCAAAATAGAAACAATACCAGCATCTTAAATCGCATCTGTTTGTAACCGAAATATTTGCAAGACAGGTATGGGATTTATGATTGGAACAAAGTCCGCAATCAAAAGGGCAATTTCCAGTGCTTTCAGTATTCGGATTTGAAACACCTTTTCCATTATAACCAAATTTTCTGAACTTGTTATACATCTCAAAATCTTCAAAATAAACTTCTTTGAATTTTCCGTGTTTTTGGCAGGTTTTTTCTATCCATACTTTTCCTTCCTTCTCAAATACTTTTGCTGGAATCTTTTTAGCACATACGGGACATAAAGAATTTGTCTTCTTTGGCAATTTTTGCCTATACATTATTTTTATATCTTTTAAATATTAATATCCATCAATCCTTGCCTTGCAAGATAAAAATATAAACCAGATCTGAATTAATTGTTGGTAGATTCAAAACTTATCTATGGGAATCTTTTTAATATGCATTTTTACTTGATGCAATAAAAAGAATAAAATATAAAACTCTAAACATTTATGCTCTTTATAATTTTTACGGATTTAGATGGAACTTTGCTTGATAAGAATTATTCTTATAAAGAGGCTTTACCTGTTTTGAAACTTTTGAGAAAGAGGAAAGTGCCAATAATTTTTTGTTCGGCAAAGACCAAAGCAGAACAGGAAGTTATTAGAAAAGAGATGAAACTCGATCATCCTTTTATTGTGGAAAATGGCTCGGCAATTTATATTCCAAAGGGATATTTTGGTAAAAAAGTCGGGGAAGTGAGAGATAAATACGAAGTAATTTTATTGGGAACAGAGGTTGGAAATATCAGAAAGGAAATTGAAAGACTGAAGAAAAATTACAAAGTAAAGGGTTATAGTGATATGACTGATAAAGAGGTTTCGGAAGTAACGGGCTTGGATTTAGAAAGTGCCAGACTTGCAAAGAAAAGAGAATTCGGAGAAACCCTAATTGAAGTTGAAGAAAAAGTTTTAAAGGAATTGAAAAAGAAATTTAATGTTGTAAAAGGAGGAAAATTTATACAGGTTTTCGGCAAGGGTGCTGATAAAGGAAAAGCTGTTAAAGTATTATCTGATATGTACAGAGAATTTGGAAATATAACAACAATTGGAATAGGCAATGCACAAAATGATGAAAAAATGCTTGAAGTTGTGGATATGCCTGCAATAGTAAAAAATCCAGATGGAAACTGGACAGATTTAAAAATTACTGGAATTTACAAAGCTGAAGGAATAGGACCTGCAGGATGGGTCGAGATTATAAAAAAATTTGTGTTAAATTATGGAGATGAAAAAAAAATTTAAAAAAACAGATCAAATTTATTTAGTTCCGCACACTCACTATGATGCAATATGGATTTTTACAAAGGAAGATTATTTTTATATAAATATAGATTTGATTTTGAAAAATGTTGTTGATTTGTTGGAAAAAGATAAAAATTACAAATTTCTCATAGAACAGACCTATCTTTTGGAAGAAGTTGAAAAACGATATCCCGGTCTTTTCAAAAAAATTGTGAAATATGTGAAGAATAAAAGAATTGAGATCGCAGATGGAGAATATCTAATGGCGGATACAATGCTTCCGCAGGGAGAAACTTTAATTAGAGAAATAATGTTTGGCAAGCAATTTGTAAAAAAGAAATTTGGAGTTGATGTTCCGGTGATGTGGCAGGCAGACTCTTTTGGATTGAATGCTCAACTTCCTCAGATATATAGAAAGAGCGGATATAAATACCTTGCGTTCAGGCGAGGATGTCCGGAGAAAAAACCTTCAGAATTTATATGGGAAGGCTTAGATGGAACCAGAATTATTGCTCACTTTATGCCTTTGGGATACAGAGCGGGTTTAAATTTGGAAAAACTTGATGAGAACTACAAAAAATTAAAGAAGGTGGCTGCAACGAACCACATACTTATGCCTTCGGGAAGCGGTGTTACAATGCCGCAGAAAGAAGCTATAGAAGCTGTCAGGAATTTTAACAAAAAGTTTAACGGCAGAATAAAAATTGCAACTCCTTCAGAATTTTTCAAGAATGTGGAAAAAAATATTAAAAAACTTCCAGTAAGGCGAGGTGAAATGTATTCTGGAAAATATTCTCAGGTCTTCCCAGATACAGCATCGAGCAGAATATGGCTTAAAAAAAGTTTAAGAAAATATGAAAACAAATTGTTAAGTCTTGAAAGATTTTGCACAATTAATTCTCTCATAGATAGCAGTTATCCGGAAGAATTGAGAGAATGTTGGAAAAAGGTATTATTTTTGGCTTTTCATGATGTTGTCCCTGGTACGGGAATGGATACAGGATATGAAGAAGCAAAACAACATATTGGTTTTCTGAATACCAAACTCAAATATTTAATTCCGCATGTACTGAAATCAATTATTGAAAATGATTCAAATGAGGAAACCACCGGCGATATTGTTGTATTTAACCCTTTATCTTGGAATGTCAAAAATTGGGTGGAGGTTGACCTTAATTTTGATAAGGGGCAGATATTTAAGATATTGGGATTAAAGAGCGATGATGAAGAGATAGACGTAGAGATTATAAGATTTTCAAGATATGAAGACGAATCATTGAGAAGCGCAAAAATAGGTTTTGTTGCGGAGATTCCTCCGACAGGATATAAAGTTTATAAAATCATGGAATCAACGCCGAAAAAAAATTCATTCATAAATATAGTAGGAAACACAATTGAAAATAAATTTTTCAAAGTCAAGTTCTCTCCGGATACGGGACTTATCGAAATATTTAAAAACAACAAGAAATTGTGCAGGGGAAATGAATTAATAATTGAAGAGGAACTCGGCGACCTTTATCATCACAAAGACACGGTTGGAACTCCATTAAAAACTGAAGGAGGAGAAGGAGTAAAATACGGTTCCTTTAATGTAAAAAACTTCTGGATTGCTAAATCTCCTTTGAGGAGGACTATAAATATAGAAACTGATTACTATTCCTTAAGATGGCCATATAGACTTACACATAAACTCCGACCGTTGATCTGGAGACACAGATTTGTGAAATTTAACAAGAAAATAATTATCTATGAAGATATTCCAAGAGTAGATTTTATAACCTATGTTGAAAATAATCACCCAAGAATAAGACTTAGAGTGGTGTTTGATACGAACATTAATAATTCGGAATATACAAGCGAAATACAGTTTGGTGCAATAAGTAGGAAAAGTCAGAATTATTTAAAAACAAAAAACTGGGTGGAAAAACCAAAAGGCATATTTCCTTCCCTGAGATGGATTGATTATAGCGATAAGGAAAAAGGATTGACTTTTATAAACACTGGAAATCCGGAGAATGAGGTAAGAGACGGAAAAGTTTATCTGACTTTGATGAGATCCGTGGGAATGCTTTCTTCTGATGGGAGAGCGGGACCTCCCATTCCGGTTCCAGATGCAAGAGAATTTAAAAAATACACCTTCATTTATTCCGTATATCCTCATTCTGGAAACTGGAAAAAAGCAAAATCCTATAAATACGGATATGAATTTAATTATCATTTGATCGCATTGCAATTGCCAAGAGGGAAAAAATATAGAGCTAAAAGTTCATTTTTAAAAATAGAACCAGATAATGTAATTGTAAGTGCGCTGAAAAAAGCCGAAGACGGAAAAGGAATAATAATCAGATTTTATGAGACAAGTGGTGAAAAGACAAAGGTTACACTTACTTTATTTAAAAAACCAAAAGACGCAAAAGCAGTAAACTTGATGGAAGAAAAAGATAAAAAGTTCGATAAAAAGATTAAAGTTGAGGAAAATGAAATCAAGGTTGTTGTCAATCCTTTCGAGATTGTAACTTTGAAGGTTGAAATTTAATTATCTATGATTTAGAAGGTTGTGTATGGAGACAATATTTTTGCAATATGATGCAATAATTTATTATTCCAGTAACTAAAACTTGTTAAAAACAATTTTAATATTAATAATAAAATATGTTATGGTATATACTGTAGAAAGAATTAAAACGGGAATTCCAGGATTGGATAAATTAATTCAGGGCGGTTTTGTAAAAGGTTCGGCAATTTTAATCAGTGGAGGAACCGGAGCGGGAAAAACAATTTTCTGTTTGCAGTATTTGTGGGAAGGACTAAAAAACGGAGAACCGGGAATTTATATAACTTTGGAGGAAAGTTCTGATGAAATAAAAAAAGACGCTTTGGTATTTGGTTTCGACTTTGAAACTTATAAAAAGAAAGGCAAATTTAAAATTATCGAGAAGAATATATTTGAAGATCCGGATTTGGAATTTTTTGATATTGATAAATTAAAAGCAAAGAGAATTGTTATCGATTCTATTTCTTTATTGTCTCTTATAATCAGTGACCAAGCCTCTTTGAGAAACAGATTGCTTGAATTAATTAGATCTCTAAAAAAAAGAAATACAACCCTCTTATTAACTTCAGAAAGAATTGGCGATAATTTGTCAAGACTTGGTGTTGAAGAATTTTTAGTGGATGGTGTTATTGTATTAAACTTTACCCCCATAGGATCACAAGCTGGCAGAAGTTTATTTATCAGAAAAATGAGGAGAACTAAACATTCCGAAGATATACATCCTATTGAGATAAGAAAAAGAGGAATCAGAGTTTTGAATATTTAGTTTTTGGTTTTAATTTTTGGAGATTTTTTATAATATAATAGTCAATTACCAATTTTTGAAATATTATATACTTTTTATACATTTATAATTATTGTAGTGCATTGTTGCACAAATTAAGCATGAGTGAAAAAAAAATTTTGGAAACTCTGGAAAAAAACCCGACAGGATTGTCAATTTCCGAGATTGCTGAACAATCAAAGTTGCATAGAAATACTGTAACAACAATTATCAAAAAATTACAAGAAAATGGAAAGGTTGAACTAAAAAAATTGGGTTCAGCAAAACTTTATTATTTGAAAAAATATTCTGGTTTGCATAAATCAGAAGGTGGTTATAAGGGAAAGAATATTTCTGTTGGCATTGGTGTTTCAGATTTGCAGAATGGATATCAAGCTGCAATCTCTGCAGCAAAACAGGCAGCAATGCAAAGTTCAAAAGGAAAAAAACCTTCTTTCTCACTTGTTTTTGTAAGCTCAAAATATAATCCTCAAATAAAAGAAGTTGTCAAAGGATTAAATATAATTTTGGGAAATAACTGGATAGGATGCACAACAGACAGAGAATTAAACTCGATTATTGGATATTCTGAGGGAACAATCGAAGTTCTTTGCATTGATACAAAATATATGCACTTCGGAATTGGAATTTCTGAAGATTACAGAAAAAATCCGCCAGAAGAAGCAAAGAAGGCAA
>JAGGTL010000049.1 GCA_021163805.1 Candidatus Aenigmatarchaeota archaeon
AAAAAACTCTACTCCAAAACCTCTCTCCAAGATTAATTTTTCGGAAGCACTTCCGTTATTTTCTCTCAGGTCTTCGGCCTTTAAAAATTTCCATCCTTTTTGTTGTTTTATTGCAATCAAAGGAATTGCTCCAGCCTTTCTGGAAAATTCCAAAAGACTTTTTAACTGCCTCTCTCCAATTCTGACCGTTGAAGCCCAGTTTTTGCATTCAAAAGCAAAAATATTTCCTCTCTTGCAAGCAAGCACGTCTATTGTGCTTGTCCCGGATTTTGGAGCTCTCAGAACTGCAAAATCAAGACCAGAAAGAAGTTTTATCAATTCTTTCTCCGCCCTGTAGCCCTTTCTATAAGTATGCATAATAGATAAATATATACTCTTAAATCAAAATATGATTATGAATCTGATAGAACTCCTGCCCCAAAATGAATACTTTATATTTCTGTTAATCATGATTTCAACCGTTTTGATTGCGAAACTTTTCTTTATTTTAATGACCATTCATTTCAAAAAAATAACCGAAAAAACAAAGACGGATATAGACAATATTATTTTAAAGATCATCACAAAACCGCTGTATTTTATGATTTTTTTTATTGGTTTATATTTTGGATTAAAATCTCTGTCTGTTTTTTCCCTTTATGGTTCGGAAATAGATAAAATATTTTTTGTTGGTGGCGTGTTCATAATTTCCTTTATTATTTCAAAAATTTTGTCTGTAATAATATCTGCTCATCTAAAAGTCCAGAAAAAGTTTGAAAAGACTCCAAAACTGATAACAAAAATTACCAGCATAGTTGTTTATCTCATTGCTATTTTAATAATTCTTGATCATTTCAATATAGAAATTTCTCCATTAGTTGCCGGTCTTGGAATTGGAGGTCTCGCAATCGGTCTTGCCTTGCAGAGCACTCTGTCAAATTTCTTTGCCGGAATACATATTATTACGGATAAGCCGATAAAAGTTGGCGATTTTATAGAATTGGAAGGAGGACTTTCTGGTTATGTTGAAGATATTGGATGGAGGTCCACGAGAATAAGAACTCTGCCAAATACCCTCGTTATTATTCCAAACTCAAAATTGGCAGAAAGCGTAATTACAAATAATTCATTGCCCGCACTTGAAATGTCCGTTGTAGTCCAGTGTGGAGTTTCTTATGAATCTGATCTTGAAAAAGTGGAAAAAGTTACTATTGATGTCGCAAAGAAAATACAAAAAACAGTTCCCGGAGCGATTAAGACATTTGAACCCTTCATAAGATACCACTCTTTTGGTGATTCAAACATTAATTTTTCCGTTATTCTCAGAGTTGAAAAACCCGTGGCTGGATATGTTGTCAAACATGAATTTATAAAGGCTCTCAAAAAGAGATATGATAAAGAGGGAATAGAAATATCCTGGCCTGTTAGAAAAATATACTATGAGAAAAAACATTAACCAAATTTTAGTTTCAGAAACAAAACAATGGAAACGAGAATTAAACTAACAGAATTTGCAACAATAAGAGGAACATCTTTAATAAGAAAACCGTAAATGACCCACAGAAAAATTCCCGTAAAAATCGTAATGCACCACAACAAAGATATATCTCTCGTCTCCTTGAGTTTCAAAGTTTTGATTATTTGAGGCAGAAGAGATATTGTTGTTAATATGCCGGCAATCAATCCGATGAAAAGGATGTAATTCATAAGTAAAAATAAATAATTAACTTATGGAACTTGAAGAATTAAAGGAAAAAATTGCCAAGGAAGCAAATCTGACAAGAGAAGAGGTGGATAAAAAAATAGAAGATAAAATTCTCGAGCTTTCCGGACTGGTTTCTGCTGAAGGAGCCGCCTATATTGTTGCAAAAGAAGAAGGTTTGAATTTACTTGAGAAGAGAGATAGAGGTCTAAAAATAAAAAATGTTATTCCGAAGATGAGGAGTGTAGAGGTTGTGGGAAAGGTTATTGATATTTCCGATGTTAGAGAGTTTGATAAAGGAGATAAAAAGGGTAAAGTTAAAAGTATTACAATAGGAGATGAAACGGGTCAGATAAGAGTTGTCTTTTGGAATGACAAAGTTATCTTAACAGAAAATTTAAAGGAAGGGGATGTTATAAGAATAAAAAAGGGTTATACAAAGGCAAATTCTTTTGGCATTCCTGAAATTCATATGGGAACCGGAAGCAGCATAGAGGCGGAAAATAAGGATATAAAATTGGGTGAAACGAAAGAAGTTAAAACTTTCTCAATAGGGGAAAGAAAAAAGTTAAAAGAAATAAAAGAAGGCGATTTTATTGAAACAAGAGCTGCAATTGTTTCAATCCTGGAGAATGAGTTTTATACATGCCCAAATTGTAATTCAAAACTAGAAGAAATTAACGGAAATTATGTTTGCAAAGATCATGGCAAAGTTGAACCAAATAAAAATTTAATAATAAAAGGATATCTTGATGATGGTTTTGCAACTTTAAAGTTTGTTGCATTCAGAGAACTCGCAGAAAAAATTAAATCAGAAAATTTGATTGGGAAAGACAGGATTTTTATTGGCAGAGCAAAAAAGAACGAATACTTTGGAGACATGGAATTAATTCTTAACAAAATTGATAATGTAGATATTGATAAGGAAATTCAGATGTTGAAATAATTTTTTTAATTTCAAGTTATGAAAGAAAAAGTTCAAATTGGGGAACTCGTTGTTGCGGAAGTTAAAGAAGTTCATTCAAATTCCGTTGAGTTAAATTTGCCGGAATATAATTTAAAAGGATTTTTGAATGTTTCCAATATTCCTGGACTCTGGATAAGAGATCTAAAAAAAAATATTAAGGTGGGTCAGTTAATTGTTGGAAAGATTATCAAAATTGATCACACTATAGAAATTTCGTTAAAGGGCGTTTCAAAGCAGGATAAGGAGAGAAAATTAAAAGAATATTCTCTTGAGCTTAAATCTGTTAAAATGTTTAGAAGAGCATGTTCAGAATATAAAATCAAAGATAAACAAATTGAAGAAAAAACTCTGGATTTAAAGAAAAATTTCGGCAGTTTATATGAGGCTCTCAAAAAATTGAGAAAAGGTGAAGATATTGGACTAGATGGAGAATTTTCAAGAATTGTTGATAGATTTAAAACTGGAATGAAAACATATGAATTTAAGGGAGAACTGGAATTGCATTCAAATCTTGGAAACGGAGTTGATTTAATAAAACAGAGTTTGCTTGAATTGAAAGGAATTGATATAAGTTATATCGGAAACACAAAATTTTTGTTGAAATTAAAAACCAGAGATCCAAAAAAGGGAGAAAAAAATCTCATTAAAGAGGCTGAAAAAGCAATCTCAAAAATAAAAAGTTTTGGTGGTTATGGGAAATTCAGATTGCTGTAAATTATTCTTCTTCTATTTTAATACACTGAACCGGGCAAACATCTGCTGCTTCTTTGTTGCAACCAACTTCCTCTACTTCTGTTTTCTTTGGTTTTGCTTTTCCATTTTCATCTATTTCCCAATTGTCACATATGGAAGCGCATGCACCGCACCCAATGCATTTTTCCCTATTATGAACTATTTTGAACATTATTTAAAACAGAAAAAACTTATTTATATCTAACACGCCGCTGAAAATACTCACTCAACAAACTCTGCCATTTGGCTTTATCTTTACTTATACTCCAAGATTAAGCTCTTATCTCTCTGAATTTCAACAAAATATCTCTGAAAGATCTCTCTACAAACTTATCGAGTGTTTTTTAAGTAACTTTACATTTTTTCTGCTTTTGATTCTATTTGGCTAATATTTTATTCCCTTTTGTTACTATAACAGAGCATGAGCTTTTTGGCTTTCTATATATATTTGCTTTATTTATCGTTATGGGAAAAATGTTCTCCCAACCTAGCCTCAAAATAATTAAAAAGAGGAGAATCATAAAAACAGTTTTTAAATCCATGTTCCCGATTCTGATTTTTCTATCCTT
>JAGGTL010000045.1 GCA_021163805.1 Candidatus Aenigmatarchaeota archaeon
CTTCACGATTTTAATATACCAACTTTTAAATTAATAGTTATTATGGATTATAGATATAAAGGTATTTCTCATGGCATGGAGATAGTAATTGGTTTAATTGCCTGTGTATTTATTTTGCTGATTGTATTTAAACTTCTTGGCATCTATGCCGCTTATCAGTATGAGCAGCAGGCGCAAATCACGGCAAAAAATTTGCAAACGGCAATGAATGCAGTTTGCGTTTCTGGGAAACCAGTAGAAGTAAATGTCAATTTTCCTCAGCAATTAACAAGCGGAGGATTGGCATTAGATCCAATTACTATAATAACAAATAAGATAACCGGCAGAAAAACTTCTGTTACTAATGCCTTAAAATATATGTTGACTCTGCAATCATTTGGAGATCCTTGGTATGTTATTTATTATGAAGAGTTTCCGAGAGGCGAGGATTCTGGATGGAGGGGTTGGAGTAAAGTTGAAGCTATGAGATTGTCTTCAGGATTTGCGCATGGAATAGATATGGCAACATGTTTGGCGATGGCACCTCTTTCTTTTGCCGGAACTTTTATAAGAGCGGGAAAAATGGCCGCCAAAGGAGCTGTTAAAGAAGCGGAAGAACAAATTTTTAAGAAGGTGGTAAAAAGCATCGGAGATCAAGAAGTTGAAAATTCTATTAAATTGGCAAAAGATGTTGGTGAAGAAGCCGGAGAAGAGATTTTTATGAAGTCTGCCGGAAGAAAAGTTGTTGGTAAAATGGGAAAAATAACAAAGGAAAATCTTGGAAAAGTATGGAAATGGATTGCAAGGAAAAATATAGATGAACTTATCCCTCATAAAAGAGTGGTGAGAGAGGTTTTTGAAGAAAGCGAAGACGCTGTAAAATACCTATCCAAAGTGTCAGGTGGAGAGGGAAGAGAGGTTTCAAAAGAACTTCTTAAAGACATCGATACAATTTTTAATAAAGATATCACAAACAAAGAATTTAAACAAGTTGTTGAAAGGCTGGCAGGAACGGAATATGATAAAATATACAAAGAATATGGAAAATATATTGGTGAAGACTTGTCTAGATCCTCCTTTTTATACAAACTTCCAGAAAAAGAAAGAAATATTCTCTTAGGAATAGCAGAAAAATTAAAAAATGGAGAAAAAATTACTGGAAAAGAATTCAAAGCGGTCAGAAATATTTTGCTGGATAAAAACTTTAAACCAAAATTTTCAGAGGCAGATAAAATATATGAAAACTTTGAAAATGCGAGGGGAATCAGCAGGTTTCAGTCAAAGATGGAATACATAAAAAATAAGAAACTTAGCGATGTTTTTGATGATGACACACCTTTTAGTTATACTAGAATTCTCCTTAAAATTGGAGAAGAAGGAAAAAACCCGGGATTAATGAAAAGTGCAAAGGCTTACCGGGAGCTTGGATTGGGTGCAAAAGGAAGCAAGAGGGGGGCATTAGAGAGAGCAGGCACAAGAATTGCAACAAGAGAAGGAGCTTGGATTGGTTCATCTTTTATTGCCAGCACGGCTCTTTCTATCGCCGATGTATCAATGCTGAAATTTTATCCCTGTTCTGACCATGCTCTCTGTTTAAAATCACAGACGAATCCTTCAATCACAGTTTATCCCCTGGAAGATTGTAGAGAAGCGGGGGTTAATTGGGTACAATTAGAGAAATATCCTTATGAAGGAAATGTTAAAACCGCAACAACCACTTTCTTCGATAGATTTGCAAAGTTCATTATTGGAGGAGAATCAAACACAAGATTTTATACAGCAAGCCCTTGCAGAGGAAAAATAAAAATCTGGAAAGACAAATGCAATTGCAATTATCGGTCAATACCTTATTTTGACATTTCTTCTCAAGATTTGTATTATATTAATTGCACAATCTTAAACTCAAATCCAGATTTAAAATGCGACATATATTTGAATAGAACCTATCTGGAAAATGGTAAAAAAGAATTCGTGAATTCCTTTACAGTTGATTCTGGTGATATAACTTTTAGTGTAGATGAAATTGGAGGAGAGACCGCCTATACGATTTCCTTTAATTTGAATAAATATCCTCCATTTAGCGAGTTATATAAGGAATTTGATTTATATTGTGAGGATACAATAATTGATAAATCTGCTGGCGAGAACATTATTTGCGATCCATTAAGTTTGCCAGCCTATGTTTTTGATTATTCCACTTGTGACGGTCATAGCAATCTCTGGTTGGAATGTGTCAATTGGAGCAAAGAAGGAGATACCTTTTTGGAAAAAGATACAATAGATGGAAAAAAGATTAAAGTAGATGCAACAAAATGGTGCTGCTTGCAATGGAATATGAGCTATTATAAAAATGGAATTAACAGTGAGAGAATAGATTCAATAAAAATTATTAATGTCAGCAGTTGTGGAGATTATACCAGACTAGTATTGGGTTCTTTAAAAATACAAGAACTTTTGAATAATGTTAAAACTACTGTTAATCATTACACTTCCAATCCCCCACATATACCCGATTCCAATAAATATTTTGAGCAGTTAGTGCTTCCCAAAAAATATTCACTTGCTGAAGAAATCAAAAACTCCGGATCAGGTTTAATGAATTTCTTTACTGGCAACCCCGAAAAAGCCATTAATTCTCCAATAGTACAGACAATAGTAAACCTTTCAGAAGTAACTCTTCCAAAAAAAACAGATTCTGGCAAAGATATTGACCCAACAGAAAAAGATACTAATAAACTTCTGATGTTCAATCTTCCAGCCTATGGAGAAGTAGATTGTCTAAAAGTTTCTTATTCTGCCGAGGACACAAAAGGGTTCTGTTATACAAGTCCAACGGGCATTCATGATGTTGAGGCAGCGGGAGTATACAGTTTTTCTATTGCAGTAGATATGGGATTGCAGGCAGCCATAGATATCTTTTCTGGAGGAGGTGCAGCAGTAGCAGGAGTTGGAAGTTTCGTTAGTTGCATGGCTGGAAATGCTATTTTATGGTGGGGGGAAAACATGGTTTCAGAAGCAAAACAAAAAAATTATTGGCCTCACTCCGCTTATTTTGGCAATTATTATATTAAATAATCAAAATTATCACTTGGATTTTATTGGAGATACAGAAGCAAAAAGCAGGAATACTTTGCTACAATAGCACGAATACCTATAAATTTATTATTTTCAAGAAAATAATAAACACTTATAAAACATTGATTAAATCAAACTTGTTCCTTCCACCTGAACGGAATTGATTCCGTCTATTTTTTCAATTTTTTTTTCAAGTTCTCCAACGCAATCCGGTTTGTCTTCAAGAACAAAAACAGTTTTTAGAGATACAATGCCAAATCCTATCTCTTCTTCCAGTATTTCCTTCGCCCCCAGAGAAGATAATTTTTCTTTAATTTCTTTGATCTTATCCTGACATGGATTTATCCGATAAACAACGACCGCTTCTCCCATTATGGACCTTCAAATCCGCATTTTTTACAAACATATATTTTTGAATTTTTTCTGCAGACAGAACACCTTATAATATCTTCTTTTTGGCAGCGAGGACATTTAAATCTCACAAAGTTTTCTCCAATTACTCCTTTTCCGCAACTAATACAATGCAAAGCCTCCATAATTAATATTTTTAAATAATTAGTATCTATCTTTTTTTGACCAAAGGAACAAAACTGAAACCAAAAAATTCTTTTTCCTCAAATTTATCAGTTTTTCTCACAATTAGAAAAATTGAATCTCTGACGGGAATAACAAGTCTGCCGCCAATTTTTAATTGTTCCTTTAATTTAGCGGGGATTTTCTCTGCCGAAGCAGAAACAAGAATTTTATCAAAAGGAGATTTCTCCAGCAGACCCTTGGAACCGTCTCCATGAATAAATTCAGCAATTCCTTTGTTAACAAAATTATATTTTCGGGCATTATTTTCACCCAATTTTTTTAATTCTTTTATTATTTCAATTGCATAAACTTTCCCTTTATTTCCAACAATTTCTGCAAGCAAACTTGTTGTCCATCCAGAACCGGCACCAACATCAAGTATTTTATCTCCCTTTTCTGGTTGCAAAAGTTCAAGCATAAAGGCAACAGTTAGTGGCTGTGAGATTGTCTGTCCAAAACCAAGTGGCAAAGGTTCATTAAGTTCTGCGAGATTTTTTAATTCTTCTGGTAAAAAATCAGCTCTTTTTATTTTTCTGAAAGCAGATATGATTCTTGGAGTCTTCAAATAACCCATTTTTATTAATTTCTCAATAAGATCCATAACTTTTCAATTCTTTGATAAATTTTTAGTGTCGGGGGAGGGATTTGAATTCGAGGAATTTTTTAAAAATTCTCCCCCGATCTCTGCGTTTCCCGGCGCCAAAATCATCGATTTATCTCAAAGCTCATGTTTTTTCTTGGAGTATTGGACTATGAGCGCAGCGCCTTAGCCGCTAGGCCACCCCGACATAAATTTATAAAAAGAATGTTTTAACTTTTCATATCTGGCGGGGACTTCAATAGTTTATTTTCTGAAAATATTTTTTTAACACTTTCTTACTCCCATCTAACTTTTTTATGAGGTCTAATAAAATTCTTCTCTTCTGGCTTCAGAATAATTTGGAGCTTTATCCTGCTCTTCAAGATTAAATTCCTGCCACTCTCTTTCAGAACTTTTTGTTGACTCTTCTTTTATTTCCTTTATTTCCTCTGATTTTTCTTTTTTTTGCTCTTCTGATTTTCCACTTTCTTTAAATACTTTAGTATTCTCGATTTCTTTTTTTATTTTCTCTGCAATTTTGGGCAAGTCCTCTTTTTTTACTTCCATTCTTACGAGACCTTGCATTGGCAAGCCATTGTCTCCTTCAAATCTAGGAATTATATGGAAG
>JAGGTL010000057.1 GCA_021163805.1 Candidatus Aenigmatarchaeota archaeon
AACATTCATTCCAGCATTACCAAATCCCTGAATAACAACTCTCGTTTCTTCCGGTTTTTTATTCATTCTTTCAAGGAAAAGATTAAGAATTATTTCTCCTCCTCTTGAAGTGGCATCCTCTCTGAGAACACATCCGCCAAGTTCAAAGGGTTTTCCAGTAATCATCCCCGGCTCATGCCTTCCCTCTATCTTCTCAAATTCATCGAGCATAAAACCCATTATTTGTTGATTGGTATAGACATCCGGAGCTGGAATATCTTTATCCTGGCCCAATACTTCATGGAAATTTCTGATATATGCTCTGCTTAATTTTTCAATTTCTTTTTCAGTTAATTCTTTTGGATCAACTCTTACTCCTCCTTTAGAACCTCCAAAGGGTAATTCGACCAGAGAAGTTTTCAGACTCATCCAGAAAGCAAGAGATTTTACTTCATCTTCTGAAACTTTTGGATGAAATCTTATTCCTCCTTTCCCGGGACCGAGAGAATCATTATGGACAATTCTCCACGCCTCATACGTTTTTCCATCTACTTCCAGTTCTTTTTTTATAATTCTCTTAAATTTCAGCAAGATTTCCGTTTCTTTCTCACTTAAGTTCATCAACTTTGAAATTTTTTCCAATCTCTTTTTTATATCTTCAAATGTCATTTTATAATTATATAAGTTTTTTTATATAATTTGTTAATTTTCGTCACAATTAAAAAAAATAAAATATTACATTTATGCCTTGGTAGCTCAGCCGGTAGAGCGGCTGCCTCGTATTCTGAAATTAAAAAGAGAAAACAGAGAAATATCTGATAAGAAAGCAGCAGGTCGCGAGTAAGTGAAACAACCCAAGAGGTTGTTACTTCGAAATCAAGTCTCGCCCAAGGCTGTAAATTCTAATATTTGATTTTTTATTGATAAATTGCTCTTTTATAAAAAAGAAAATATATTCTCTATAAAATAATTTATTCTGTTTTCTCTCCGCTGACTCCCCTGAAAATATTTCTTATCAGCACAATGTCTTCTATTGATTCCACAGAAGAATAAGGCACAATAACTCCTTTTTTCTCTCCTCCCAAGATCTCAGAAAGAAAAGTTCCCCTAAATGCTTCCACTACTAATGAGGTAACTCTGAATTTTGATAGATCTATCTTAAAATCCTTAACTTTTCCGCAATATCTTCCATCCAGTGTAAAAACATCTTTTCCAACAACTTCAGAAAAAGACTTCACATTTACTGCCATAATAATAACAATAAAGTATTTATTACTTATTTAAATGCTTATTTTCTGGAATTTTGGCTTTCATCAACCAAATTTTTTCCAAAAATTTCACTGAGTTATTTGTCGACTGCCTGCAGATAAATAAATATATAGATAAATACCTTAAATTATGGTGAAAATTTTCAGATATTTCAAAAAAAGTTTTGAAGTTTATAAAAGGAATTTTGTTCCAATAATTTTGAGTGTTTTGTTAATTGGAATTATTTGCGGTTTATTTCTTGTATTGAGTATTTTCGCTCTTTTTGGTCCTAAAAATATTAACACCATGACGGAATCTTATATGATGCTGGGAGAATTCACAGATTTTGAACAGGAATTTTCCGAATTCCTAAATTTACAAAATGTTGGTTTATTCCTGTTATTTATGATATTGGGAGGAATTACAGCAATATTTCTCCAGAGTGGTTTTTGGGGTATTTGTTTTCATGGAATTAAAAAGAGAGTAACTATGAAAACTTTTTTTACTACAATCAGAAAAAGGGGAATCTCTTATTTTTCGGCAATACTGTTGGTTTTAATAATTTTCTTTGTAATATCCCTGTTACTCAGTCTGCCTGCAACTATTTTCCCGCTTTTCATTCCTATTACTCTCATAATTCTGATATTGATAACTCCCTTCTTTATTTTAATTTCTCCAGCAGTTATTTCTGGCAGAAGCGTAATTGAATCTTTGGAGCAAAGTTTCAAACTTGGAAAAAAGTATTATTTTGATTTAATTTTGTTGATTATTTTAATATATCTTTTTTCTCTTGTAAATTTTATTCCAATAATCGGAAGTTTATTGAGTTATTTTTTGATAAGTCCTTTATTTGCTCTTGTAATTTGTTCTTTCTATATTGATGTTAAACAAAAACCAGAAACGCAAATAAAGACGAAAAGTGTGCAAAAAAAAGGAACCAAAAAATTAGTAAAAAAATCAAAACAGAAAAGAGCGGATAAGAGTAATAGAAAGAAATTGAAAGGGAAAAGAAAGTGATAATAGAATTTTTGGGTGGTTGCGAGGAAATAGGAAGAGAAGCCTTTTTGGTTAAAGATGGGAATACAAATGTTCTTTTGGAGTATGGAGTAGAATTGCAGCCAAATATAAAACTTCCGCTATTGCCGGCAGTAAAAATAGATGGACTCTTTGTTTCACATGCTCATCTTGACCATTCTGGAATGGTTCCATTAATTTACAAATTTCAAAATCCAACTTTATACGCAACTCCAGCAACTTTAGATTTAATGAATCTTTTATTAGAAGACTACATAAAAGTTGCCGGTCTGACAAGGGGTTTTTCTGAATATCAAAAATATGATATTGCCAAGATGAATAAGCATTTCAAATCTTGTTCTTATAATCAGAAGTTTAAAATCGGTAAGTTGACGGCAAAACTTTTTGATGCGAGCCATATTCCCGGATCCGCATCCATATATATTTCTGGTTCAAAATCAATCTTATACACAGGAGATATTAATGCAATATCAACTTATCTGTTGGATTATAAAGAGATAAACTATCCTAAAATAGATTGTTTAATAACGGAATCAACTTATTCTGAAAGAGAACATCCGAATAGAAAAACCGAAGAAAAGAGATTTATAGATAAAATTACAGAATATGAAAATGGTCTTGTATTGCTTCCAACTTTTGCAGTTGGAAGGGCGCAGGAATTATTGCTGATGCTTTATTCAAATGGAATTAAAAGAGAAATTTATTTGGACGGAATGGCTCAGAAGGCATCAGATATTATTTTGTATTACAAAAAATACATAAAGAATTCCGACATTCTAAAAAAAGTTTTAAAGAAAGTAAATTTTATAAGAACGAAAAAGCAAAGGGATAAAATCATCAAAAATGGAGGAATTGTTGTTACAACTTCCGGAATGCTTAATGGAGGTCCAATAGTATATTATCTGAAAAAAGTTAGAAACGTGAAAAATACTTGCCTGCTCATAACAGGATATCAGGCCCCGGGAACTCCCGGAGAGAAAATACTAAAGACCAGATACTTCGAAAATGAAGAAAATAAATTTAAAGTCAATATTGAAGTTCAGAAATTTGATTTTAGCGGTCATGCTGGCAGAAAGGAGTTATTTAATTTAATCAAAAAAATTTCCCCAAAAAAAGTAATTTGCGTTCATGGAGACAACACAAAGAAATTTGCAATGGAGATCACGAAGAAATTAAAAATAGAAGCTTCCGCTCCAAAAATTGGAGAAAGTATTGAGATATAATTTGGTTACTTAAAAGAAAATAATATCAAATAATTCTGGAATTTAATTGGGATAATTCCTAAATTCTCTCGGATCTTTTCCATCTATAGTAATTCTATAGGAAACACAAGAGCCTATTATCTGTCTAATTTTTGCTTCTTCTGAATCCCCTGGAATTTCCTTATTTCTAACGATTTCCTTTAGTTTTTCTAAAGGTACATCCCCAACGATGTCTGTCGGTTTTTCCTTTTTTGCGAGTTTCTCCAGATTTGCCGCCTTTTTTACCAGTTCCGCAACTGTTTCCATTTTATTATTATTTTTTAAATTATAATAATGAAAATTGTAGAAAATAAAGAAGATAAGATCGTTTTGGAGACTGAAGAGACCTCGACACTACTCAATTTATTGGTTGACAGGCTCTGGAACGAGAAAGGAATAAAAAAAACCGCATATGGAAGCAAACATCCTTTTCTTGAGAAAATGCAATTGCTTGTGGAGGGAAAAAATATAAAAGAAGCGATTTTAAATGCCTGCGATTCAATAATTAAAGATTGCGATAAATTATTGAAGAAAATTTAGTTTTTTATAAAACTTTTTAATTTTTAACTTTTGCTGTGAAAACATTTTATGATAAAACTAACGTTCCTCTCTTGAAATGCTCAAGCAATTCTGCTCTTTCCAATTAAGCAATTTTTCCAGAAATGTTTATAAAATCATTAAATAATTACATCAAAGTAATCTTCGTCCAAAAATCGATAAAGAAATAAATAAAATGGGCTCGAGGAGATTTGAATTCAGGGACAATCAAAAAGCTCTCTCCTGACCTCCGCGATGTCAACGCGACGTCCTAACCAACTAGACCACGAGCCCATATAATATTTAATTTTAAAATCTTATCTATTTTCTAAATAAAAATTGCAGAGCAATTATACTTTATAAATATACCGGAGGACATTTCTATAAAAATAATTTAGAAGGAAAACTATTACCTAATAAGTATCTAATTATATAGTTTTTATCTAATTTATGCTGGAGGGAGATTTTGTTGAAATAGAGTATATCGGAAAAATCAAGGATACTGGAGAGATATTCGATTTGACAGATGAAAAACTTGCAAAGGAAAAGGGAATTTACAATGAAAAAGTTAAATATGGCCCAGCAAAAATAATAGTCGGAGAGAATTTTGTAGTTAAGGGGTTGGATAAACTGCTGAAAAAAATGAAAGTGAATGAAGAAAAAGTTGAAACAATTAAACCAGAAGATGGTTTTGGAAACAGGGATGCAAAACTTGTAAAAGTTGTTTCCGAGATAGAATTAAAAAAACAAAAAATTACTCCTTTTCCCGGAATGGTTCTTGATTTTGGAGATGTAAAAGCGCGGGTTCAGTCCGTTAATTCCGGCAGAGTCAGAATAGATTTTAATCATCCTCTCGCCGGGAGAGAGCTAGAATATAAAGTAAAAATTAACCGAAAAATTGAAGATAAAGAAGAAAAAGCAAAAGTAATTACAGAATTTTTTGGTGGCAAAGATTTAATTCCGAAAATTCTGGAAAATAAAATAGAGATCGAAGAGAAAAAAGAATTTCCAGAAAAAATAAAAAAGAAAATTGCAGAATTGATGAAAAAATATTTATCTGTGGAGAAAGTTGATTTTGTGAGAAGTTTTTAAGGCCACTTTCTAAAAAAGATCTGGCACTTCAAATAATGAAATAAGTTCTGAAAGCAATTTATCAAATTAAATAAAAATAGACCTGCAGATAGAAAAAAGAAAATCAGCTATAAAAAAAGAATCATACTTATGATTGAAACTGACTAAAATGGAAACAAACAGAAGAAACAAAGCAATCAGATGTGGCAGCCAATATGGAAGTCTTAGTTCATATTCCGGCTTTCTTTCCCCAAATCTTTTGACTTTGCAGAAAATATAAATTGTCAGAATATACAGAGGAATTATAAAAAGAGTTCCTGTCAGCGATAAAACTTCCGTGAAAGTTGAAAGTCCTGCCAAAGCAATAAGAGGTGGAGACATTGCAAAGATAAAAGAAATTTTTTTGTTTATTCCATAATCCTGATTATAAATTTCTATAAGTGCATTTCCAAGAGATATAAAACAGGTTGCCATCGCAAATAGAGCAAACAGATTTCCAAAAATTGAGAAAAAAATTCCATAATGTTTTCCCAGACTGATCGTAGCAACTTCGGAGATTTCTCCATCCAGAGCTCCCAGACACGAAAAAGTAAACAATACATAAAGAAAAAAAGGAATGGAGAATCCTATCAGAATACTTTTTTTCAGATTTTTTCTTTCAAACCACAAAATCTCTTTCATTTGCGGAATTGCAAAAAGTCCGGAAAATGCAAATATTATTATGCCCATGGGAGTAAAAAAATTAGATAATTCGACTTTTGTCAGATTTGCCTTATCAAAATGAAATAGAGAACCAAGAGAAATTATGAAAATAAAAATTATGATTAAAGGTGTGAATATATCTTCTCCCTTTTCCACTCCTTTTATTCCAAAACAAGTAATTGTCGCCAGAGGGATAAAAAACAATAATTTCGCAATTAGCGAAGGAATGTCAAAAAAATATAAGATTATATCGCCGCTTCCCTGAATATAAGCAGTTAAAGCTCCGTATATGGACAGAATGGAAAGAAAAGCTATTAAATGTTTTGCCTCTTTTCCAATATATTTTTCCGCAAGTCCGGGAAGTTGATGCGGGTTTTTTGTTCTTAAAGTTACTTCTCCGAGCATCAAGGAAACTAATAAAACCAGAGCGCCTATTAAAACAATATCTACTAATCCAATTAGAAAACCAGATTTTTCAATTACATAGGGCAAACCCAATACGCCTGCTCCTATAATTGTGCCCGTAAAGATAAAACTTGCCTTTAGGACTTTGTTCATAAATAAGCCTTTTCTAATCTATTAAAAAATAATTGAGAAATAAAATAATCTTAAATAACCTTCTTTAAATTTTTGTTTTTATTTATGGAAAAAAAGAAGATAATAAGGATTGCAAGAAAAGATTTAGATGCAACTTTACCTATTGAGAGATCGCTCTATAAAATAAAGGGAATTGGAAAAAATTTCGCTCATGCTTTAAGAGTTTCTCTTGGTTTTGAGAAAGACAAAAAATTGAATGAATTATCTGAAGAAGAAATTAAAAAATTGGAAGATTGCATTTACAATCCAAAAAAATACAATATTCCGGTCTGGCTTTATAATCACAGAAAAGAATTAGAAACCGGAGAAGACAAACACTATGTTGAATCAAATCTCGTCCTAAAAAATAAAAATGAGATTTCTTTTTTGAAGAAGATAGGATGTTATAGGGGAATAAGACACCAGTTTGGACTCCCTGTCAGGGGTCAGAGAACAAAAGCGCATTTCAGAAAAGGCGCTACGGTAGGAGTAGTGAGAAAAAAGGAAGCTCTCAAAAAAGGTGGTAAATAATGGGACATCCAAAAAAGTTGAGAAAGAAGTGGAAGAGACCCAGAAAAATGTTTGACAGAGAAAGGATAAAATTTGAGAAAGAATTAAAAAAGAAATATGGTTTTAAAAGGAAAAAAGAAATCTGGAAGCTTGAATTTGATTTCAAAAATATAATAAGAAGGGCAAGAAAGATTCTGGCTACAAAAGACAAAGAAGCTGAGAAAATATTGCTAAATAAATTGGTCAAGTATGGATTAATTAATGAGAAGTCCAATCTTGAAGATGTTTTAAACTTGAAACTGGAGGATTTTTGTTCAAGAAGATTGCAAACAATTGTTTATGAAAAAGGTATTGCAAATACAATAAATCATGCGAGGCAATTGATAACGCACAAAAAAATTATAGTTGGCGACAGGATAATTAATCAGCCAAATTACTTTGTCCCAAAAGAGGAAGAAAAAAAGATAAAACTGAAGGAAAAACCAAAAAAAGATAAATCCGAAAAGAAAGAAGAAAAATCAGCAAGCGCAGAAAATGTTTCCGGAGAAAAAACAGAAGAAGTTATGAAAGTTAAAAATGAAGAAACAAAAAAGGAGACAGAAGAAAAAGATATTGATAATAAAAATTAATTAATAAAAATAAGATTAAGAACGAAATCAAACCCTTAAAGATAACAGATTTTTGGGTGAAAAAAATAACTATAAAATAGCCCCGCGCGGATTCGAATTCCACTTTCCCGTATATATTATCTGCTCTCTGTAATGAAATATTTTATTTTTTCGGGTAGTTAGATCTTTTCTTTTTTAAGAAAAGAACTGACCGCGGTCACCGGCTTACTTTAATCATAGCAAGATGCTCTTTCCTTTGTTAATTTCCAAAGGCCGGTATCCTTGGCCACTAGACTACGGGGCTATAAATTAACTAACTTTTTAAATTTTATAAAATCAGATTCAACAAAGATTCTCTTTGATTCTCCGCCTTGACAACCGCACTTGCGACAAGAACTCCTTTTGTTCCCAATTCCCAAGCAGCTTTAACATCTTCTCTATCTGAAATTCCGGCTCCACAGAGAGGAATTATGTCTGGATTTAATTCTTTTAAAACTTCAACAAATTTTATAATCAATTCCGGTTTCTCACGTGAAATTGATTTTCCGGTACCAATCAGTTCCGGATCTTCAAATGCAATATAATCCGGATTAAATTTTGAAATTTCGATAACTTCTTTTATATTTGCAGCGCAACAAACCGTCTTTAAATTTAATTGTTTTGCAAGATATATGCAACTCTCTACTTTATCTGAACCTAATTTTTTTTCGGAATGATTTATTAAAGTTCCTATTGCTCCAGAGTCTTTTATTGATTGAGGTAAAATTGACCCCGTATGAGAACCATAAGAGATTGGATCTATATGTTGAGCCAGAGTTGGAATTATTTTTGCAATCTCATTTAAATCGGTAAACTGAGGAGCTGCCCAGATATCTGCTTTCAATCTATCCCTTATATCAGAGATTATGTTTGCCAGTTTTATGGCATTTATTCCCGTCCCTTTTTCATATGTCTTGAAGTTTATAATATACAACATAAATTTATTAGCATATATATTTTATTACAATCAAACAATTGAATATGCCTTCCCGTGCATAATTAAAAAAATATTCCAAATTTCTATTATTTCATCTTCTTCCATTATGAGCAGAGTTCCAAAGAGAAATGCATTATTCCGGATTATAACGAGCATCAACTTCGATGCGATGCTTTAAAAATTAATGGCAAATTTGGAATTGTATAAATAATTTATAATTTTTATTAGATTATGGAAAAAGAATTAAAAAATCTTCCCGGTGTTGGGGAGAAAACCGCCGAAAAACTAAAAGAAGCTGGTTACGAAGATTTGATGGCAATTGCTGCCGCTTCTATTGGAGAAATTTGTGATGCAATTGATGTTGGAGAGGGAACGGCAGAGAAAATTATAGAAAGTGCAAGAAATGCCGTTCAGATGGGTTTTGAAACGGCAGATTCCGTTTATGAAAAGAGAAAGAAAATAGGAAAGATTACAACTGGTTCGAAAAATTTAGATAATCTTCTTGGCGGAGGAGTAGAAACGGGAGCAATTACAGAAGCTCACGGGGCCTTTGGCTCGAGTAAAAGTCAATTAGCTTTTCAGTTATCCGTCAATGTCCAATTACCAAAAGAAAAGGGCGGATTGGAAGGAAAAACCATATTTATAGATACCGAAAACACATTTAGACCGGAAAGAGTTGAACAAATGGCCAAAGTATTGGGTTTAGATCCCGCTAAAATCATGAAAAATATATTTGTGGCAAGGGCTTATAATTCAGACCATCAGATTCTGCTTGTTGAGAAAGCAAAAGACATAATTAAGGAAAAAAATGTTAAACTTCTTGTTGTGGATTCTTTAACCTCCATGTTTAGAAGTGATTATTCTGGAAGAGGAGAATTACAGCCGAGACAACACAAATTAAACAGGCATTTACATGACCTGCAGAAATTATCAGAAGTTTATAATCTTGCGGTTTATGTAACAAATCAGGTAATGGCCAATCCCGCTTTAATGTTTGGAGATCCCACTACCCCTATCGGCGGTCATATTCTTGGACATGCGGCAACTTTTAGATTATATTTAAGAAAAAGCAAAGATCAAAAGAGAATTGCAAAATTAATAGATTCTCCTTGTTTGCCTGATGCAGAAACAGTTTTCAAGGTAACTGAAGAGGGGATCAGAGACTGATTGGTTTGATTTGAGGAATTTTCTCTGTTTTAACAGAATTTAAGAAAAAGATATCTCAATTTAGAAATATAAGAAGTTTTTGAGATCGCATCAACCAATTTCTGTAGATACAGCTATTTTGCTGATTTGCTATCAAATCCTTTGTTTCCCATCGCCGCTCCAGATATCAACAAAATTACAACAAAGGCAATTCCTATTAAAAGTAGGATATCCTGAAAAGAAATAAATGAACTGGAAGGAAAAGTAATTGAGGGGGAATAAGATATAAAAATTAGAAATAATATGGCAATTGTAATTAGCATTGGCCAACTCTGCTGTAGTTTTTTTTCATTTTCAACAAACAGATTTTTTAACATCAGAACAACAAAAAGTAAAATGAAAAGAATGCAGAGATAAGGAAGCCAGTTATATAAAATTTTTATATATGGAGGATATAGTAGAGAAAACAAGGTTATTGCCAAGGCAAGTATCGCATTAACATTTTTTTGATTCTTGAAAACATTTGAAATTGTGAGAACTCCAAAAATCAGGGCAAAGGTGAAAATAAAAGGGATTAAATAATAAATATAATCAGAAAATATTGAGGTGGAAAATGGGGAAACCATAATTATTGAATAAGAAAAAGTTTAAAGAAACGAGAATATATAAAATTAGATTAATTTTTATTAATTTTATGCCCCTGTAGTCTAGCTGGCTAAACTTTGCATCGGCGCACACTTTTAGTAAATCTGGAAAGTTGCTTCTGCTTCGCAGAAGTTTTTTCCGTCAACGCTTTCGAACTAAAGCGAACGGAGGGGTGTGGCGAGAAAAGGGTTATGGATACCGGCCTCTCGAGCCGGAGACCTGGGTAATTTTTATAAATCCAGAATCAAATCCCAGCAGGGGCAGAGAAATTTATTTAAATTATTTAAAATTATCAAAAAAATAAATTAATATAAATTATGGGCTCGTGGTCTAGTGGCTAAGATTTGAATAGCAAACGTCGCGTTCACATAAGCCTTCCTGTTGGAATAGTTCAATAGGCCTAAAGCCAAAAAAACTTTGAAAATCGCGAAGATCGAGAGTTCAATTAAGTAGGCCTTTATTGGATAAAAAATTGGCCAAAATTCGGCTAAATTTGGAAATCTCTCCGAGCCCATTAATCATTATCTATGTCTATATCGAGGATATTTTTGCAGAATTTACAAAGAAAGGGACCTTCATAACCGTCATAAAAATATCTAATAGGTATTTTATTTGTTCTTCCGCATACACAACAAACCACGGATATTTCCTTTTTTACTTTCATATAATTATGTTAGATATTATAATTAATAGTTTCTGGTTAATTATTCCTGCCTATTGCGCCAACTTTTTTCCAGTTTTATTAAGGGGAAGGCATCCGATTGATTTTGAAAAAAAATTTATTGACGGGTTCAGATTATTTGGAGATGGAAAAACAATAGAAGGTTTTTTTGGAGGAATTTTTTTTGGAACAGTGATAGGATTATTGCTTATTTATTCGCAACCGCTCATACAGAATATATATCCTTTGCAATTTCAACACGATATTCTAAGTGTTTTTTTGCTCACAACGGGAGCAGTAACTGGAGACATGATTGGCTCTTTTATCAAGCGTAGATTTGGAATCAAGAGAGGGGATTCCGCTCCTCTGCTGGACCAGCTTGATTTTTTGATATTTTCTTTAATTATGCTTTCTATAATCTGTACTTTGAATATTTACTGGGTAATATTTCTCGCAATTGTCACGCCTCTGATTCATTATTCTTCCAATATCTGCGCTTTTCTACTGAAATTAAAGAAGGAACCCTATTAATTATTTATATTAATTATTATTTTTTTCTTTCACCCACTTTTCCTTTCTTTTGCAATTTGGGTCAAGGCACATATTGAAAGACCTCCTGCCTTTTCTTATTATTTTTAAAATGGGTGTTCCACAAAATTCGCATATCTTTCCCGTTTTTTCAATTTTGCAATTCTTTGGAAGAGGATAAGCATTTTTGCATTTGGGATAATTGGAACATCCCACAAATCTTGAACCATTGTGCATCTGAATAAACTTCAGATTTCCTCCGCACTTGCATTTTCCAAGAGTGTTCTGCTCTTCTCTCGTTTCTTCAATCAATTTTAAAAGAGAATTTCCAATTTCTTTCTCTTTCTTTTTGAGTTCTTCAAATGTTTTCTTAAGCAGATTCTTGGCCTCGATTAAAACTTCTTCTCTCTTTTTTTTATTTTGCTCAACGAGTTCCATTTCGTGCTCAAATTTTGCCGTTAATTTTTCCGACAAAAATTCCGGAGCGTATTTTTTTAGAGTTTCCACCACACCTCTTCCCAAATTTGTAATTTTTATCTGCTGTCCTTCGCAATAATTTCTGTCATACAAAGTTTGAATAATTATTGCTCTGGTGCTTTTTGTTCCCAAATTTCTTTTCTCAAGTTCTCTCACAAGACTTGCCTGAGTATATCTCTTTGGAGGCTGGGTTTCTTTATCCAGCAAATTAAGTTCGTCTACAATCAAAATTTCGCCTTTCTTTATGTCTGGAAGCTCAACCTCTCCAAGTCTGGCAAAGGGATAATATTTAAGCCAATTTTTCTTTATGGTCTTTACACCAATACAATGGAATTTATAATTTTCGATATTTGCAAAAATTTTTACCGACAATCTCTCTGCCGGTTCGCCAAAAACGGAAAAAAATCTGTGAACAATCAAAGAATAAAGTTTCTCCTCGTCTTCCTTTAGTTTTTCTGATCTTTCTCCAGTTGGATGTATTGCCGGATGTGCTGGATCTGTCTTTTTACCCTCATTTGGTTTTAATTCCTTATTCAGCAATTCTCTTCCAATTTCAAATTTCTCAACCAATTTCTCAATGATTTTTTTATAATTTATTGATTTTGGTAATTTCTGAGAACTCGTCCTTGGATAAGAAATCAAACCCCCTATATATAATCTCTGAGCTATTGCCTGAGTTCTTGCCGGAGTAAACCCAAAGATTTTATAGGCTTCCAGTTGTAAACCGGTTAAATTGAATGGAACTGGTGGTTTGAGAATTCTTTTATTTTTTTCTATCCTCGTTATAACGGCATTTTTGTTTTCACACCTCTTATATATTTGTTCCGCTTCTTCTTTTTTCCAGATTTTATCCAATTCGTAATTGAAAGTCAGAGGTTCTAGAAAATTATGTTCTTCCGACTTTGAAGTTAAAAAATTTAATTGCCAATAGGGAACTGGAACGAATCTTTCTATTTCTTTTTCTCTCTCCGCCAAAATTGCCAAAGTTGGTCCCTGAACTCTTCCCGCTGAAAGAAGATAGTATCTGCCCGAAGCTATTTTTATAGAATTTGTCAATGCTTTGGTTATATTAACTCCATAAAAAAAATCAAGATAATGTCTGGTTAAACCAGATTCCGCAAGCCCGTAATTATAACCTTTTTTTCTTTTTAAAAACGCTTTTTTAAGTTCTTCTCTGGTCAAAGTGGAAAATTCCATTCTCGATACTTTTGCCTCTTTGCAAAGGAAACGCCAGATATTGTATCCAATAACTTCTCCCTCAATATCCAAATCTGTCGCAATTGTTACTTCTTCGGAAAACTTCCCCAAATAAGATAACAACTGATAGAAGTTTTTTGTAAATTTGTTTTTTTTGAAACTTGGTTGCCATTCCAAATCAAAATTGGGATATTTTTTTCTCGTTTTATCTTTTAAAGTAAACAAATGACCGGCGGCTGGTGCAACAACAAGTCCGTCTTTGGATTCATAATAATTGACAGAATATTTTTTCTTTGTTTTAAATTCATCTAGAATAGATTCCGCAATTTTTTTTGCTGCCATTGGTTTTTCTGCGAGGACTAAATGAACCATATAGTTAACTTAAAATAAATAAACTTATAAAGAAGAAAGTTCTTTAATCTGGAACATTGAAAATATCATGTTCGAAATTTCAATAATTTCAAATAATTGCAATCAAAAAAGAAAAAACAATTAGAAACATAACAATCTTAATTAATTTTTGGGCAATTTTTACATCCTTGATCGTTAAAATATACAAACAGAGCAAGAAACAAATACCAGCGAAAATCAGATAAATTAATTTTTTAAAGGGAAAAAATAAAAAAATTGAGCCAATAAAAATCATAATTTTTCCAAAAATTGTTGCCTTCTTTTTTCCAACAACAATTGGCAAAGTTCTTGCCTTTTCAATTTTATCTCCCCTCACATCTTCAACATCTTTCAGAATCTCTCTTCCATAATTTCCAAAAAAAGCAATTATTGCCAAAATCGTTGCCTTGGAATTTAATAATCCGAAAAAATCACCGAGAATTAAAATGGGTGCCAAAAAAACAGAGCATGCAAGCCAGCTATCGACCAGATTTCCGAACATCGTTTTTTTAAATTTAAAGGAATATAAAAAAATTAAAATGGAGTTGAACAGAGTAAAAATAAAGAAATTCAAAGAAATAAATAAAGAAATTATCAATCCAATTGAAGATAAAACAAAGTAAAAAATGAAGGTTCTTTTTCTTGATATTCTGCCGGATGGCAATGGCCTGTCGGGTCTGTTTATTTTATCTATTTCAAAATCAAAAAAATCATTAATAACATTTCCAGAAGCGGAAATTAAAAAAACCGCCAAAATCGGCAAAATCCAGAAATTAACCGGAAGTTTTGCAAGAAATAAACCAACAATCAGACCAAAGACAGATAACAAACAAATATTGGGCCTTATTAGTTTTATATAAGAAATCATAAATAATTATCTACTCTTTCTTAAATTTTGCAATTATTTCCTTTTCTTCCTCTCCTATATTTCCAAAATCAGTAATTGCCACAGAAGAACAACTTACAGGCAACTTTGCTGATTTTCCGAGTTCTGTTTTTGATGGAACTTCAACCAAAGGAATTTCCTTCTCTTTACACAAAATTGGAATATGCATCAATATTTCTTTTGGATCTACATCTTGAGCGATCACCACCAGTTTTGCATTTCCTTTTTCAATCTGTTTTGTAACTTCATTTACGCCTTTGACTATTTTTCCTTTCTCTGCAATTTTTTCTATAAGTCCATACAAAGTTTTGAGGTCTTCTACCATAATTTAAAATTAAAATAATTTAAACATTAATATTTCAAATTATCGATTAATAAATTCATAATTTCCGAAAAAGAGAAATTGTATTTAAAGATTAAAAACAGATTAATATATGGTGTTTTTATAATGAAAGTAGCAATAAATGGTTTTGGAAGGATTGGTAGAAATTTTTTCAGAAGTTCTCTAAAGGATAAGGAATTTCTGGAAAAGTTTGAAATCGTTGCGGTGAATGATTTGACCGATGCAAAAACCTTAGCACATCTTTTGAAATATGATTCCGTCCACGGGGTTTTGAAAAATAAAATTGAAGTGGGAGAGAAGGGAATTATAGTTGATGGAAAAGAAATCAGAGTGCTTGCCGAGAGGAATCCCGAAAATTTACCCTGGAAAGATCTGGGAATTGACGTTGTTCTGGAATCAACAGGTTTATTCAGAGACAGAGTAAATGCGGGAAAACACATCGTTGCAGGGGCAAAAAGAGTTATAATTTCCGCTCCACCAAAAGGAGATCAATATATTAAACAGATTGTTCTTGGAGTAAATGAAGATACCTTTGATAAAAACAATCCGGAAGATTCAATAATTTCAATGGCAAGTTGCACAACAAACTGCCTGGCTCCAATGGTTAAAGTTTTAAATGATAATTTTGGAATTGAACAGGGATTTATGACAACGGTGCATGCCTATACGAATGATCAGAAAATACTTGATTTGCCCCATAAAGATTTAAGAAGGGCAAGGGCTTGCGCATTATCGCTAATTCCAACAACAACAGGAGCGGCAAAGGCAATAGGAGAAGTTATTCCAGAGGTGAGAGGAAAGTTGGATGGCATTGCAATTAGAGCCCCAGTAGCAGACGGTTCGATAACAGATTTAGTTGTCAATCTGAAAAAAGAAACAACTGCTGAGGAGATAAACAAAAAATTCAAGGAAGAGGCAGAAAAATTGAGAGGAATTCTTGAATATACTGAAGAGCCGATTGTTAGCGTAGATGTTGTTGGAAATTCAGCATCCTGCATTTTTGATGCTTTATCAACAAAAGTGATCGGAAAACAGGCAAAAGTTCTCGGATGGTATGATAATGAATTTGGTTATTCTTGCAGACTGGTTGATTTGATGAAATTTATTTTTTAATATATTTTTTTACAAATTAACCTCAAGTGTTTCTTCTTAAACCTGTCTGCTCAATATTCCCCTTTGAATTCAAATCTGTTTTTCAAATTACCGTGAGAGATTAGCTGTACTCTCTCCAGGTATAACCGCATTTGGTGCATTTATAAAATCTCGTTGGCGGTTCATCTATACTTCTCGTTTGTTGAATCCACCAGAATGCTTCTTTGTTTCCGCATTTAGGACATTGATTTTCGGTAATGGGTAAATTTTCTTCTTTTTTATCAATAATTTTAATATTGTTTTCCGCATGGACTTTTTCTCCGACTTTAATATCTGTTCCCTTGTCATATTTTCTGCCGCAATTTCTGCATACAAATACAACACGATTCTTGGTCTTCTTTGGAATCAAAATCCCCCCGCATTTTTTACAGAATTCCATTTTTATATACCAAAAACTTTAAATATAAGATATCTTGGATATCCCAAATAGGGAATTTTTGCTTTTACAACGCATATAATTTGCCCCTCAGTCACAGGAGGATCTCTTATCTTATTATTATCCCCCTTAATAGTATAACAGGTCTCATTTTCAATTTTTATTTTCCATGGATTGGCTCCTCTACAATAACTATCGTTTATTCCAATTACTCTGTGGATTATTGGATATTTTCTTATGCCTGAATATATAACGACCTCATTTATTTTTGGTTTTCCTTTCATGCAAACAATTAAATCTCCAGGTTTCATATTTGGGAGCATTGAGTTAGAAACTACAACATCTACCGGATGAGAAGTTCCCAAAACAACACCCAAAAGTTGGTAGAAAATAAACACTCCAACCACTGTAAGAACAATATCCCAATATTTAAATTGTTTCAGAGCTTTTATAGCTATCATTTTATAAATAGATATACAAAAAACTTTATATACTCCAAAACTTATATCTCTTCATCTGAATAAAACTTAAAATGAGCCCGGCGCGATTCGAATTCGCGGAAACTCAAAACAGTTTTATTGAGTCAAATATAGTATGTTTGAGAACAAAACTGATAAGTCTCACGCGCGACCTACTGGTTAAGAGCCAGTCGCTCTACCAGATTGCTCTAAGCTTTTTCCAACTTAACTGAGCTACGGGCCCATAGAATTATTAAAATTTTAATTTTAATTTAAATTATGCCTTGGTAGTCTAGTGGTCTAGGATACTGGCCTGTCAAGCCAGCGACCCGGGTGATCCGTTCTTTTAAACAAAAAGAACGCTCAAACGAAAGAAAACTTAAAATTGCGCTTCGCGATATGTTTATGATTGGGTATTCAAATCCCGGCCAAGGCGAATAATTTTTATTAAAATTTTTAAATGATTATATTAAATGGCGGGAAAGAAAATATTGCCTCTAAAAAGAAGGAGAGAAAATAAAACGGATTACAGAGCCAGATTGGCCCTATTGAAATCCGGAAAACCGAGAGTGGTTGTAAGAATAAGCAATAAATATATCATTTTGCAACTTGTTGAATATAATTCCTCAGACAAAACAAAAATCTCATATTTATCAAAAAAATTATCTGAGTTTGGCTGGGAAGGTTCAAAAAAGAATTTATCCGCAGCTTATTTATCAGGTCTGATTTTTGGATTAATCTGCAAAAAGAATAAAATAAAAGAAGGTATTTTGGATATTGGCATAAGAAGGGTAACAAAAGGAAATAAAGTTTTTTCTGTATTAAAAGGCTGTCTGGATGGAGGTCTTGAGATTCCCCACTCTGAAAAGAATTTTCCATCTGAAGACAGAATAACGGGAAGTCATCTCTCCGAGGAAAAAACGAGAATATTTAATGAAGTAAAACAAAAAATATTGGATAAATATGCAAAAAAATAAAAAATCAGATTTGGAAGATGAAAGAATGGAAAAGGAAAAAGAGGTAGTGGCGGAGTCTACCGAAAATCAAAAAGAAGAGAAAGTTATGGAAGAAATATTAGAGGATGAAATAAATATTGAATCTGAAAAGACAGAAGAAGAGAATAATTTAGAAAAAGAGGTCTGGATTCCAAAAACAAAACTTGGCAATCTTGTAAAGGAAGGAAAAATTACCCTAGAAGACATTTTCAGATTCGGATATAAAATAAGAGAACCGGAAATTATAGATGCTTTAATTACACCCCTAGAAGAAGATATTATTTATATCGGAGGCAGTCCGGGAAAAGGAGGGGGAATTCAGAGAAGAGCTGCTCGTAGAACAGTAAGAATTCATAAATCGGGAAGAAGGATAAATTTATCCGCCATGGTAATAGTCGGGAACAAAAATGGTTATCTCGGAGTAGGTTTCGGCAGAGCACCTACAAACAAGGAGGCAATAAAAAAAGCTGCAAGAAATGCAAGATTGAATATATTTCCCGTTAGAAGAGGATGCGGTTCTCCAGAATGCAAGTGCGGTGAAGAACATTCCATACCGTTCACAGTTGTTGGAAAAACCGGCTCCGTCGTAGTAAAATTGATGCCCGCGCCAAGAGGTTTGAATCTCTGTGCTCCAGATGAAATAAAAAAAATATTCAGACTTGCGGGAATAAAAGATATCAGAATGAAATCCAGAGGACAAACTGGAACAAGATTAAATTTTATCTATGCTGTAGAAAACGCTTTAAAAAATTTGAATAAGATGAAGTTGTAAAAATCGATAAAAATAGATAACAGCATAATTTATAATATTTGCAAAGGAAGGATGAAGAAAATTTTGATAAATTAAATAACTTAAAAAGGCTTAATTATGCGAATTCCCTCTTTTGCGGGAACCTTTTATCCGGATACAAAAAAAGAACTTCTCTCGGAACTGAATTTATTATTCCGGGAAAAAACAGAATACTATAATAATGCTCTCGGGATAATTGTTCCACATGCAGGATATGTTTATTCCGGAAAAGTTGCCGCAAAAACCTATAAAGCGATTTCCGGGATAAGCAAGAGAAGGTTTGTTATTCTGGGGGTTGACCATTCCGGATTTAATATCGTTGCAACTTCAAAACTTGACTGGCTGACCCCTTTGGGAATAACCAAAAATGACAAAGAATTTGTAAATAAACTGATAAAAGAAAATTCGGTTATAAGAAATGAAACTGCAATGATGGAAGAACATTCGATTGAAGTACAGTTGCCTTTTCTTCAATATATTTTTAAAGATTTTAAATTTGCTCCTATACAATTGCCCGTTCTTTCTTATAAAAAAATTCTCGAACTCAGAGATATTTTAATAAGCGAAGATCATTTTTTCATTGCTTCTTCAGATTTCACTCATTATGGAATTAATTATCAATTCGTCCCCAGAGAGAGTTTTCAGAATCCTTTAGATTATGTTAAAAAACTGGATGAAGAAATTATAAAAATTATATTAGAATTTGATGGAAAAAAATTTTATGATTTTATTGTGCAAAAAAATTTAACTGTTTGTGGTTTTATCCCCATCGCCCTGTTACTTGAAATTACAAAAAAATTGGGGGGTAAAAAAATAAAAAAAATATGTTATGATACTTCTTTCTCTTCATCTGGCGATATTTCCAATATTGTCGGTTACTCTGGACTGATTATTTATTAGTTAATTTCGTTTGCTTTCTCCCACATATGATTAAACATGGGTTCCATCAAATCTTTGGCAACATGCGGGCTGTTTGTCCAAAAAGCTGTTTCCTGCGAAGGTTCAATTTCCCTATCATTTATCAAACCAAGAAGAATATGCTTTCCGTCAAAAATATGAAGTTTTCCAATCGGAGAATTCATTCCGCTTATATCCCTTATTTTTGCATAGGAAGAAAGTTCCCGGACAAATTCTCTGTTTTTGTTCGTTATGGGCGCAATAATTTTTATATCCACATTTTTCTTTTTTAACCTATTCAAATATTTTATATTATAACTCAAATCTTCGAGACCTTTTTCTGAAGTAAGGATATTTGCATATTTATCCGTCCTTAAAAGCAACATCCTTATCTGCTGTCTTATCTTATCATTGGATTTGATAATTCCGCTGAAATTTTCTGGTGAAATCAGTTTCAAATCTTTTTTAAAAATTGAAAGCAGTTCTTTCATTATGTCGCTTTTCTTTAATTCTTCCAGTCTCTCAATTGCTCTTTCGGATTCTTCTTTGATATTTTTTTTCATATTCTCAAAGGCGTCTCTGGGATCAATGGCAACATATTTAAAAGGGCTTCCATGCTGAACAATTACAAAACCTTTATGTTCTAGAGATTCAAGAACGTCATAAACTCTCGCTCTTGGAACTCCCGACAATTCGGAGAGTTCAGTTGCAGTTGCAACCTTCTTTATCAGCAAAGCCGTATACAAATTTCTTTCATAAAGATTTAAACCAATTCCACGCAACCCTTCAAGAACCTTTCTTTGGACTGGTACAACCATAGTATAATTAGTAATTAAACTTTAAATACCTGGTTAAAATGGCTTCTTTTTAAAAATTTTGGATATCTGCCAAATATGAAATAAATAACTTCCTTTAATTTTTAATAAAATTTTATAAATGGGTCTTAAAAAATTATTGTTAAAATGGCAGATTTTATTGTTAATTTTTTTTATAATTCTATCTATAGTTGCAATAAATCCAAAACCCGGCAGAACAGGAGTTGTAATAACTTCAATTGGAGATGGAGCATTCTATGGAAAAATAGATCCCGGTACAGAAATATATTCTGCAAATATTATCGGTCAAAAAGTCAAAGAAATAAATAGTTTGAATGATCTGCTCCAGTTTCAAGGTTCGAAGGGATATTTAAATCTAAATACGGACAGAGGAAACAAAAAAATTAGACTGGAAGGAAATGAAATATTCAATATATCTGTTGAAAAAATCAAGAATAACAATCTGAAATTCGGTCTGGATATCGAAGGAGGCATCAGAGCATTACTTGAACCGGTAAATATCAGTTCAGAAGAAAATAAAACAAATATCTCAATTTCAGAGATTATTTCAATTCTGGAGACGAGAATAAATGTATATGGATTGAGACAGGCCGAATTCAGAAAATTGAAGATTGGAGATAAAAATCTGATAATGATTCAGATTGCAGGAGGCAATAAAAAAGAAATAGAAGATTTGTTGTCAAAAAGGGGAGAGTTTGACGCCGTAATACCAATGACCCTAAAAAATGGAGCGTATTTCAAATTGGGAAAATTCACAGAAGGAAAAAATGAGGAATTTAAAGTGGAAATACTTAATAATTCCATAAAAATAAATGATAAGATTTATTATCCAAATGAAACTTTTTATCTGAAGGGAATCAAATTTAAAATAAGAAATCTCACAGAAAAACAGGTTGTTCTGGACGGATTTGTTTATAGCAGTAAAGATATAAAAGAAGTGGGCATTCCTCCACAGTATAATTATATAGGAAGAGCTCAAGGAGGGGGATATAGATTTCAGTTTGGCATTATAATTACTTCAACAGGTGCGAAAAAATTTGCAGAGATAACTCAAAATCTTAATAGAGTGATTGGTCCGCAGGGAGAAAGTTATTTATCTGAAAAAATACATTTTTATTTGGATAATAAGGAAACCGATGCTTTGAATATTGCTGGAGATTTGAAAGGCAGAGAAATTACAAATCCTGTAATAACCGGATATGGAAAAACAAAAGAAGAAGCAATTAAAAATCAAAACAGTTTGAAAGCGGTTCTGAAATCCGGAAATTTGCCCGTAAAAATAAGAATTGTTTCAATAGACGAATTGAGTGCAACTCTAGGAAGGAATTATCTTTATTTGATAGCTTTGGCAGGAATAATTACAATTCTGTTGGTAAGTTCGGTAATCTTTGTGAGATATAGAAATTTAAAGATTTCTCTTGGAGTAATTATTACAATGTTTTCGGAAGTTATAATTATTCTCGGTTTTGCCGCTCTGACGAGATGGAATTTATCCTCTTTGGCTCTGGCAGGAATTGTTGCCTCGATTGGTTTTGGCGTTGACGACCAGATTTTAATTATAGATGAAACGAAAAAGAAAAAAGAAAGATATACGATAAGAGAGGGTTTAAAGAGAGCCTTTTTTATGATTTTTGGATCTGGAATAACAACAATTTTTGCAATGCTGCCCATTTTAATTACCGGATTTGGAGTTTACAAGGAAATTGCGGGATTTGCTTTGACAACAATAGTTGGAGTTCTCGTTGGGATTCTGATTACAAGACCAGCATTCAGCAAATATGTCGAATATATTCTGGAAAAATAAATTAAGAATTTTTCTCAGTTTACTGTTCTTCGGGTAGTTTTCAATCTGTCTTGATACATTTCTAACTCCGTTGAAACGCTTTTAGAGTTCTCATCAAATTCTTTTTTCTCATAATTGGCAGGGTGAACTATCTTAAATATTTTGCTCAGATAATCAAGTTTGGATTCCGGAACATCACACATCCGACAATATTCTGAAGTCCCATTCTCATGCATGATTTCAACAATCACTAAAGGAAGTATTTTCTCTTTCATAATTATTCTTCTTTTTTTATTTTGAATGGGTTAATAAAAACATTTTTATTAATTAATATAAACTTATCGTCACCTCTTAACCACGACTTTACCAGTTAAATTTTTTCTAAAACCTTTCTTTATTACCCTTTTACTTTCACAATACTTGCATTTCATAAATTAATTAGGTGACTGTTAGTAAATATTAATATTTTCCACTTTTCTTAACTTTCCTCTGTTAACGTTCCTCAATTTTGTGTAAATACCCCTTTTATATAAAAATTGTGAAATAATCTTATCTACATATTTTTCTCCATTACAACCGACTCCGATTACGCCTAACGGTTGGC
>JAGGTL010000004.1 GCA_021163805.1 Candidatus Aenigmatarchaeota archaeon
CATACAGACACGGCAACAATACACAACTGATTTTATTTTTAATTTTTTGGTTTTATTTTAAAATTTATTCAAAATACTGTCCAAAAGAATTGCTGTCAATTCTGAAATATTTGAATGCGGAAACTCCGGTAGAACTTACATTCAGCCCAATATCTGTTCCGAAAGTTCTGTTAGAATATAGATGGGCAATATTTGAATAATCTTTGCCAACACTTATTCCAAGCCATAAAAGATAATTTTTATCAACGAAAGTTTCCAGACCAAAATCTTTTCCATTGCAATAGGAACAATAATTCTTTCCCTCAAACCGGTCAAAAAAACTCGGTCCTTCTGTTGAGTTCGCATACCAAGAATTTTCTACATGTTTAAGGAAATTGGAAATATTCCATACTTTTCCTTTTTCTCCAGAGAGCAAAAGTGTGCTTCCTATATAACTCGTTAAATTAGATACAGAAGAAACCTTCAAATAGGTTGTATTAATTTGAGTTAAATTATTTTCAAATATAACCCCACAGAAATTATCCACATTTGAATTTATTGTTTTATTAAAGAAGATTTTTCTCTCTGGTTCAGCCGAATGTATATTATTTGTTATTTCGCCATAGCACCAGCCATCTCCAGAACCGCTCAAAATTAACTCGGTAAAGTTTGAAATATATTTGCTTTTTTTTATTCCTCTTGACCCCTTTCCTTCTGTTATATTTATTAGATAAAAGGGGTCTTCAAAGTTACAAATTGAAATTCTTTCTAAGATTTTTAATTTTCTTGACAAACTTGCAACTCCCTTTTTTGAAATATTTACTTCAACTGTTGTGTTAAATAAGATATGAAAAGCGTCGCCCAGAGTTATAGATATATTCTCTGGGTGTATGCCGATACTCACATTATATTTCCTTGGCTCTAATGTATAAAAATATTCCAAATCTTTTATTGTTTTGTTCAAAGTGTTGTTTTCCATAAAGGATATTTCTTCTCCGTTTAGAGTTCCATTCCAGACTAATTCCTTTAAATTTTCTTCTGTTTTGTTGTTGCCGAAAAAAGTTCCATTCTCTACAATATAATTTAACGAAGAAACTATCGCCCTTTTCGTTGCTATATCTGCAAGAATGTGCAGACTCCTTTCAATGCTGTTATAAGCGTAATCCATATCTTTAAGTTGTTGATTCAGGGAAAGTTGTTTTCTCTCAAAGGAAACTGTTTCTCTCTGCAAAATTAATATTGAAAATATAATTAGAGTTATTAAGACCAGAATTAAAGAGAATAAGACGCCTTTTTTCATTATTATTTTTTTGAATAAACTAATTTTACCAAACTTGTGTTGGATAACGTTCCTATTCCGCGAATAATATTTGTATTTGTATTAATGCTCAAAACAGAAATATTTTGTCCCGTTAAATTGTATATTTTTTCTTCCAGTCTGTTTATCGCATCTTCTTTTGCTTCTTCTGAAGTATTAAAAACAGAGCCATAACCAACAAAACCGGGAACTTTCAAAGAGTAGATTAATTTACTGTCATTTGATCCCAGTGTTTGATTGTCCTTGCCAAGACCAATCATCAAAGTTATATTGTTTGTTCCATTGGAGATATACTTTACCGGTATTGATATTATAAATGGGTCTCCTAATTTCTCATATTCACCATATCCTGATAGATTATAGATAGTCCGGTTTTTTGAAGTTGAATTTGTTAAAACAACCAAACTTGTCCAGTAATCTCCAGAATAAGAAGTAATCTTTGCATCTAAAACTTCTGTTTCATTTGGTTTAATTAAACTAATTATTCCCGGTGAAGTGAAATTATTCTCTATAGTCAGGGAGAATTCTCCGAAACTGAAGTTGATGGAAGTTTCATTATAATTAAACAAAATATGAGAATCATTATATAAATAATTATTCGCCCAGCTTATATTTCCTCCAACGCCCAGTACTTGTCTTTCCAGAGATAAATTGGCTATTTCTGAAGCAATTTCTTTATAGATTTTCTTCAATTCTGTAACATTGCTGCTTTGATAAAATCTGGAGCAATTGTCTCCTTCCTCTCCCGAAATCCAATCATTTGCAGAGCAGTTCCAACAGGCAATTTTCTGTAAAGTTGTTTTATCAGCAGCGCTGCCAAAGGCAACCGAATAAACTAAAATTCCCTGATCTCTTGCATCGCATCCTGCCTGAATGGCGTCATTAGTTGCACTTCCTGTACCTTGTTCAGCACATTTGACAGTAGCTTGGCCGTCACTCATTACTAACATTGCTTTCCTTCTTTCAAATGTTGCTTCCAATTTTAAATCAAATTTTGCACTTTCATTGTCATTATTTCTAAGCTTTACTGCAACAATATTTTCTCCATTTTTGAAATAAGATATATTGATAGCAATTTTTCTGTTCCAGTAAGTTGCACTATGCTCTTGAGTATCATTATCTATTAAGTAGCCATTTAAATAAATTTCGGCATTATCGTCTGAATAAACATATAGAATTGATTCATTTATTAAATTACGCCTCGTTAAATAAAATTTTTTTCTGAAATAATAATTACCACTATTATTACCAATATTTGTTGTTATGCCAAAGGTAATTATTGGTTTCGGATCAACATATTTACTTACAAAAATCCAATCATAACTTGTATCTCTTGAAGGAGTCTCGCTATCTGTAATTAACCAAATATATCCCGATTTTATGCCTGTTCTGTTGTGAATTCTTCCATCTGTTAAATCGTAAAAATATCTGGTATTCGTAAGATTGTCTATAATTACTTTGTAGATATGATATGTGTTGAAATCACTTCTTGCAATATCCTTGTTTGAAGAACCGCTCCACCATAAATTATCCATTATGGTCATTGGGTCCCCCTCATCATAATCGTCCACAAATCCAGAAGCAGTACCTTCTCCAGAAGTTCCCACTCCAATTCCGGAGTCCCAATCTTTAGAAGAAAAGTCCGGTTTCATCTTAAATTCAATTAGCGTGCTGCCGGTTGTCTGATAGGTGTTTGTCCTGATCCATTCAATACTATTCCCTCCATTCCCGTGAAATGCAGAATCACTTACACTGTAACTTCCCTGAACATGTGTCCATTTGGTTGCATTTAGACTTACACCATTAAAATCATCAAAAAATTCAAAAGTTGCGTCTCCATTGCTTTTAGAATTAACTGTAGAGTTTCCGTAATACATATAAATTCTTGTAGAGGTATTATTTTCCAAGAAAGGCACTTTAACCCAAATAATAGCGTTGCCATTTGCAGATAGATTGCATTCTTCTATCCAGTAAGGTATCTCTGTTTGATTTCCAGAAGTATAATTATAATAAGTAAATCTTATGTCTTGACAGTACTGCTGAATATTTCCATTGCTGTACTCTTCTGAGAAGTCGTAAGTTATTTTAATTTGGTAATCAGTTAGATTTCCTGCCGTATTTGAAATATCTACTGGCACTCTATAATTCCAGTTCTGAAAATGCCAAGAAGCATTTTTTTCAAAGCCCAAAATTGCCTTTCCAGAACTCCAATTCGTATCATTATATTCCAAACTTTTCCAATCAGAGCCGTTTATCACAGGCGGTTCTATGGTTGAATAGTTTGCTGTATATTTCCAGACATCTCCTTGACTAATTAAATCTACTACGTAAAGTTTTTCAAGCAAATCCATAGCCTCGTTTATACCGCAACAAATACATGTACCCCATAATGGCGTATAGCTGTCTATCTGATTTTTTAAACTTGTGCTATTGTTGGATAGTTCATGGGTATTATATACGAAATCTGTAAAAGAAACCAAACCAACTCTATTGCCAGAAACATTCAGCATGCTATCAACAAAATCTTTATCAACACACTTTGCTACACTAATTCTTTGAGTGCTCAGGTCTTCCAAATTTGTGTCGTTGCATGCCCTCGCTACTCCATTAACCCAGTTCTGATCCATTCTCCATTTCATACTACCGCTGACATCTGTTATTAAGGCTGCATCACTAACTCCAAAGTATTGTTCTAAAGCTAAAGTTTCGGTTCCTAATCTTAGTGGTACAGTTTTTCTGCTTAAATTTGTATAACTTAAGCCGGCATTAGTTAAATTTGATAATATTTGCGTATTGTTCAAAATTATATTATGTCCTCCGGTTGCATTACTTCTAAATATGGTTGCATTTGCTATTGTTAGATAAATTACACTCCCGTCTATTGTGTTATTATAATGCAAATAAATACTTACATTGTTTAAATCTCCCGGAATATAAAAACTGTCATATAAGTTTATCAGTCCCTTTATACCCGGGAAATAATATCTCTGTTTCCCTGATTCCTTTTCTTCAAAAAATTCGGTTGTATTATAATTAACCCTTAAAAATCCTCCTCCCAGATACATATCAGTCAAATTGGAAGTATTAAAAACTATCTTTATTGTATTGTTTCCCCTTCTAAAATTTGATATATTAACAGAAGATTTGATGTTTGCACTAAAGTTTCCAGCTGATGAATTTATAAAGAAATTTCCGGAAAAATTATTGTTAACAAACAAAGAGAAATTAGAGCCAGAAGAAACTTCTAAATAAGCTGAAGTTATATTCTCGGCATTTTCTGGAATATATAGATTAAAACTTAAATTTCCCTGTCCAACAAAACCCCCAAAATATAAATAGCTTGCTCTCTCTGCTTCTATTCCGCTCAAATAACCTCTTGCCATATAACCATATTTTGGCTTAGTAGAACTATAGGTATTTTCGATCAAGCTTGAAACGATAACTGAATTTGAAATATTTGAATAATTTCCAATAACCAAATCATTTCCCACTATTAAACTCAAATTAACACCCTTCAAAACTTTTACAGAATTTGCCATTTCTCTCGTAATATTTTCGGCTATCTGTTTTTTTAATGTATTATTTTCATCTTTGTATTGAGCCCAATAAGTTAAAATCAAATTCAATATGGAGAGTTCAAGTTCGTCATCACTCAAATTTCCATTTGAGATTAAATTTTTTATTGTTGGGCTTTCATCGGAAGATTCGGAAACTTTTAATTCCGCAAGAGAAATTAGAAAATCCTTTGCAATAAGTTTTTGTTGTTCGTTCTCCTTCTCTTCGTAAACTTTGGGAGCAGAAAAAAGATAAAAACTTGAAATTAAAACAATTAATAACAGAGAAATCCCAATTATAACATCCAAAGAAAAAACAAGACCTTTAGTCATAATTGAACACTAGAATCTGAATTGAAACAATCGAATCATTTAAAATTGAAATTCTGTCAACTTTTATAATTGAGGAAGCGTTTTCTGTATTTTTTCCAAAACTATAAATTGGCGTGGTATTATTAAAAATTGTAATATTGTAATCATTTTTCAAACCAAGCAAAATTAAAGATTTCTGGTAACCGATTTTTTCCAAACTTTTGAGTTTATTCCAGTCTATTCTGTTATTTGATTCCACCCCGATAATTTTCACATTTGTGCTGTTCCAGTTCTCAGGATAACCTTTACTAAAGAAAATTTCACTTAATTTGTATGCTTCTCTATTCAATTCATTTTTTTCTCTGAGTTCGTTCAATTCTTTTGCATTATTTCCAACCTGAATTAAGAGCAATGAAACAACAAAGATAGATATTGTAGTGGCTAGGAGAAAATCAAAGGAAAGAGCCTGACCTTTTAATTTCTTATAGATCTCCATAACTTTTTATAGATATAATATATCTCTCTTTATTTTAAAAATACAATATATATTTTGCATATTCTTACTAAATAAAAACAAAATAAATAATGGACTGGAAACTTCCCGCAACAATTATAATTTTAATTGCAATTGTTTCTTTAGGACTTTTACCGTCTTTCTCGTCAACTTTTTCTAATTCCCTGACCAAATTCTATTCTCCCATAAAGGATTTTCTGGACAGGATATTGCATAGACAAACAGAATTTAATGGAAAGGTGGTCTTATCTTTGTCAACAAACGAACTAAGCAAATTAAAAATTGGCATACCTGCGGAGATATTTTTTAATTTAGATGAGAATTATGATTTAAAAGTTGATGGCAAAATTCTAAAAGTGACAAAAAGTTTGACGCTGAAAAACTTTACTGGTACTGTTGATTTTAAGAATTTTTCTATTTCTGGAAAAGTAATTGGAATATCTTCAGAAAATTTTAATTTAGAAGGGATATCAAATATACAAATAAACAACAAAAATTTTGATGAATTAAGAATCTCAAATCTGAAGATTGCTGAATTAACAATAACCAGAGGAAAGATAAAGACCGAAAAACCGAGAAAAATTGAGGCCGAAATAGATGATACGGCTAAACTATATGGATTTAGCGGAACTCTGACTTACAAAAATAATGTGCTTTTATATGAGGGGAATTGTAAAAAAGTTCAGATGAAGGGATTCAGTTTGGGTGAATAAAATCAGAGTCTCAATTCTTTAAACTCAACTTTCCCCTTTTCAATAATTTTTTTGATTTGATTTTCTTTCTTTGTCATTTTGCTTTTTCCTGATTTTATTTCAAGAAAAACAAGTTTCTTTATATTATTTTCTGCTGCTCCTTCAAAAACAACAAAATCTATTGGAGAGCCGATAAATCTCGCATCAGTAGGATTAAATTCAAACCCGGGCAAGAAAGGAGCTAATTGCTCCCTAATTTTCCCTTCCAAAACCAATCTGCTCTTTTCAATTGCTTCCTTTCTGATTTCTTTTTCTTTTCTAGTTTTTATAATAAGGAGATAAATTAAGAGAATATTTACCGCAAACAAAATAATGGTTATGAAATATAAAATCCCCATATAATATTTTATGAAAATAAAAGGAATTTGCCAGATCTGCGGAAAAACGGGAATAATGCATTCTTGTTCACTTTGTGGAAGATTGGTTTGCTCAGACTGTTATGATTCAAAAAAGAGTTTATGCAGAATTTGTGCTGCCAAATTTACCGAACAATAATTTGATCTCCGGTATTGCATCTTCCAACAACTCTGACAACATCATTAATTGAAATCGGATTTTCAAGAATAAAAATCGCACTCTCTCCCATCTCCATAATTCCATCAGAGCTATAATTTTCTTTGATATCCGCTATATTTATATTTTTTCCGTTAATATAGACTTTGAAATAAGTCAGATTTAGTTTTGTTCCTCCATTGTTCAGAATGGTTATATTCTTTCCATTTGCATCTTTAATAATAAAATTTGAACTCTGACTGCAATAAACATTTTCGTTTTTTCTTTCTATTTCTTCACCGGACTTGTATATCATTGTTTTATAGAAATAGAAAGAAATAGATAAGAGAATTATCATTATAATCACCAACAGCATTATGCCTATTACGGTGCTTGCTCCCTTCATTATTTAATTTTCTTATTAAGCATTTTTTGAAACTTTTGAATTCAATTTATCTGCATTTAAATGGGCCTCTCTAAGCAGATCTGGCAATAATTCTTTTACGGGCAATCTAATTTTTAAACCCAGAGTTCTAACATTTTGCAAAACTTTTTGCAAAAAATATACCTTGTTCTGTTCTGTTGGATAACCTATGCTAACGGTTACTTTAAATAAATTATTCGCGGCAATAGAAATCTGTTTTTTAAAATAATCTTCATTCATTTTTAGAATATCCTTATTATAAACAATATTTTCGGAGTAACCAATTTCTGGCTGAATTGTTAATTCTAAAGGTTCAATATGCAACATATTTAAAAGGGAAATTAGATCCGAATTCGCTTTTTCTCCCTTTCTGCAAACAACTTTTTTTTCTCTTATTGATATTTTTCCGTTTTTCATCATTGTTTGAATCTGAAATTGTTTGAATATGCTGATCGCAGGACCCGCCTGAATGCCCGTATCCATTGCCTGCACTTCTATATCAGAATTCAAAATTTCCCCAATCTTCACTTTTCTCTTAACTTTCAATTTCCTCAAATTTTTTATAATATCAAAAATATCCTTATTTGAATAAATGATTGCGGGTTGTTTCAGATTATCTATATTCAAATTCAGGTTATTCTCCTTTAAGCCCAATTTCAAAATCCTCTTTTTTGATATCAAAGTATAAATCTCTTTTTCTTTCAACTTATTTCTTATTTCATGTAATTGCTTTGAAGGCAAATTATTTAAGTCAAAAAGAAGAACAGATTTATAATTCTTTAATAACTCATTGATTTTTTTTAACCCCTCAATTTTTTTATTTGATACCATATTACATCAATTTTATTGGTTTGCTCATTGTTAGTTTTAAATAAACAGATTTTATTAGACCTCCCTTTCCCTCAATACTTTCTTTCAGTTTATCGTAAGCAACATTGAAATTTTCAATTATTTCTTCGTCCTTTAATTTTTCTGTTCCTATTGGAACTTGAATCACGGGATTTTTTACCATATTTACTGAAATTGTTTTCTCTAAATCTTCAATAATGCCGGATAAGTTTTTTGTTACAGGCGGAAGAGGAATTAATGGCTTATTTCTTGGGCCGACATATTTTCCAAGAGTTTTTGCAGTTAAAGGCATTATCGTGGCTTCAACCACAAAAAAATCATATTCATTTGCGAGTTTCTTACCCGTTCTCTTATCAAAATCCAGCTCGTTCTTTGTCAGCACCTTTCTTCCAGTTTCTTTGGCCTTTGTAACAAGAGAGTCAACAATAAAGCAAATTTTTCTGTCTTTGATTTTATGGGGTAATTTTATTCTGTCTCTGATTCTATTCTCAGGTTTTTTTAAATCAAGATTTGAGACATTTATTATTAAATCAAAGGTTTGATTAAAACCTCTCTTGTTTTCCCTTAGTTTTCTAATATCTTCTGCCTTCAATTCAACCATTATTTTAATTTAAATTAAATTTAAAGAGAGATAAGGGGAATTATTGACAAATAGGATTATTTTCTCTCTAAATCCATATCTCAAACTTCTTTAAACTTATTTTAATTGTTGTTTATGGATACTTGGAAAGTTTTTTTGGTATTTTTCGGGATAATATTGGTCTTATTTGCCGTATTTTTATTTTTTTCGGGGATAAATAAAAATTCGCCTGAAAAACCCGGATATTTGTATCTAAATAATAAAACAATGATTTGCAATTATTATTATATATGTTTTCTCAGAAACGGTAGTTGGCACAGACCCTCCTACAACGCCGGAGTAAACTTAATTCTGGCAAATAATTTAGAAGTGAAAAATGAAACCCAGATAAAACAATTTTTCGAACAAGAGAGAATAAATATTATTATAAATACAACGGAAAAGGCAAGTCCGGAAAATTCCGAACTAATTCTTAAAGTCAGTCCATTTTCGCATTATCTTGGGTATTATTATAAAACTATCAAAAAACAGAACAAAACAATAGAGGCTAATCTGTTATCAAAATATAATTGGACAGAACCCGCAATAATTATTTTTGGCCCGAATCTCGGAGCAAAAGAGAATTCAATTTCATTTGACGGAAAAAATATAATTGTTCAGGGACAAACCCCCTCAGGATTGAGTCTGGTTTTAGGAAAATTGCTTTTAATTATTGTTTCTTAACTCTTCCGCATGTTTTTGAGAGATACTAAAAATATACTATATTAAGAGAAGTTTTCATTGAAAAAATCTGGAATGACCTGCCAAATGAAACAATAATGGAAAGGGAAAGTTTCCCGCAAAGTTTTGGAAATGAAAAAATGATAATTTTAACCCTCATCCAAAATCAGAGCAGAACCTGTGTAGAAGAAATATTCTCCATCATCTAAATTCGCTTCTATTTCTAATTTGCACTTAAATCCATCTGTAGTGGAAACCATTCCCAAATCTTTTGTAATTTTCTCCCCAATTAATCGGTTTATATTGATCGTGGAACAATCTTCGCTTCCTTTTATCTTAATATTTCCACTATATGTTCCGGTATCAAAGAAAATGAAAAGTTTTGCTTTTGCGGAATCTATATATTTTAGTTTCCCCCTCCTTATTTCCAGAGTTATTTCGTATTTATTTGAATTTTTTGAAAATAGAATTCTTGAATAATCTGATTTTATTTTTGTCTCCATACAATTCCAACTACCGTCGCCGTTACAAATGCAATTTTTGTATTTTCCCGCTTCCACTCTTTCTCCTTCTTTAACGCAACTATCTTCCAATGCGCATTCTCCGACAGGACAACAGATTTTTTTGCTTAAATTGTATAAAGTTTTCACGCAATGATATTTTGTAGCATTTGCACAATCGCAGTTTCTATAACATACCTCTCCTTCATATTGCTTTGACCATTTATTGTTTTTGCATTTCCAAATGCATTCTGAGGATTCTGCAGATTCTCCCGGAATTGATAAATTATAAATGCCCTCTGGGTAACACCTTCCATTATGAGCGCAGAAATTATTTGGGCAACAATAAAAATCTGCTTTATCCAGCGTTTTATATTCAATAATGTTGGTTGGATTATCCTGAGAACAATAAGAACCTGGCCAACAGTCTTCATATTCGGGATAACAGGGTTCTTCGTCTGGTGTATAACAATTTACAGTTAAATTAAATTTTTTTCCCTCTTCATTTCCTTTAAATTTTATTATTTGCGGAGAAAATGCTTTTTCTTTTATTGCTTTTTCATTACCTTTCTTTTCTATTGTAAGGCCATTACTGATATTAATATCAACAAAATTCTCTGCAGGAGTAACAGAAACAACAATATCTTTTGTTCCTTTGAAAGAAATCGGATATATTGCGTAAGAGTTTTTGTATCCATAGTCAGAAGGATAAAAATTATTTAAATTGAAAAATAAGGGATAATTGAAAATTGTTTTTCCGCAATTATCTGAGAAGTCATTTTTTTCTCCTCCTATAAATTCCCAATTTCCATTGTTGCATTTAAATTTATAGCCTTGATATTGAACTATTGAACCAGAATCATAACAATACAGATTAGGATTTACGCTTGAATCTCTATCTCTATCTCCAGACCAAGAAACAACATCTCCAAGATGAGCGCATTGTCCGGCATAAGGACAGCAATAATTTCTCCCTCCAGCAAAATCGGGAGCACAGTTATTTGAGGAGCAGGGATGAGAATCATTTATTTTTGCAGAGTCGCATTCATAGAAATTTTTGATTGTGCACCAGGAACAAGTACAGGTCGAGTAAGTAACATATCTGTCTCTAATAGAATCATAATCTTCGTGTGTATATTTTTTATTGTTTATTTTATATTTGCTGTATTTTCCTCCAAAAGAACAATCTCCTGCGGCACCACCACAATTGGCAAAAGTTGGGCCGTCATAAACAGGAATTTCTCCAGCACTTACTCTGCTTTTGCACCATCCTTTGCAGTAGTTAATATTACAAATGCAATTTCCTCTGTTTCCGCAACTTGTTGGCGACTCACAATCTTCCCATTCTTGGCAGGTAATCTCATTATCTCTGCAATCATAATTATCATAGCAACATGTTTTTGGATTTTCTTTTGTTCCACAAGGATGACAGTTACAACAATCATTACAAGATATCTTACAATCAGATTCCTTAAAACTTCGTTTGTTTAAGAAACTTAATCCTCTGTATAATTTGAGAGAAGAAACGTCATTTAATTGTTTGTGATACCAGGTGGTTATATCAACACAATTGATCATAGAAACCGAATCACAGGGTTTATAATCACAAGTACAAGAAGAATCAGCACAACCGCATCCAAAAACTTTATCAATTGCAAAGAGTCCAAAAATCAGAACAAATCCTGTAATTAAAATAAATAACCGTCTCATAATTTTATGGAAAATTTATTTTTTAGGAAGTTTTAGACAGTTCGCGGGGAGTATGCCCTTTTATCAGAAATTTGATGTTATTTTCAATTTACCCCTCGCTAAAAAAAGGATGGAAGTGCCCGCCTTATTTTATTAACCTATTTATTCCATCAATCCAACTTTTATCCAATTCTGGTTTTCCTTCTTCTTTGATATTTATTGCCCAGCAACTATATCCTAGTCTTCCTTCAACTCTATAACCAACCAAAATATGTGCCTCCACTCCTCTTTCTTGATTATCTTCCAAAATAAATATAGCAGTTTCAACATTCTCCAAAATTCTGTATCCCTTTTCATCAACAGGAATATGGTATCTTTCTTCTGGCTCAACCCATTGAGAAATTGTAATA
>JAGGTL010000066.1 GCA_021163805.1 Candidatus Aenigmatarchaeota archaeon
AATCTTTTTTTCTTTTTTTCTTTTTAAAACTTAAAAACCAAAAAATGAAACTTAAAATTTTGGTTGGGATAATAACATTAATTTTTGGTTTAGAGTTGAGTATGGCTGAGACGACTATGCATTCAAGTGTTAGTTGTGTTGGAAACTGCTCAGTAGTCCAAACTTTTAATAATGAGACTTTTGAAATAAGCACAAATGAAAGTCTGAACATTAATTCAGATCTTGTAAACAATACTTTAAATGTTTCGGTAAATGCAACAGGCTCCGGCGAACTGAAAACGAGCGGGGAGAGTGATTATGAAATTATCTCCTCTGTTGATGATGCGTCTGAAAAAACAGAAAAAGGAACTGGAATTTTTCAGTTTGTTTATAATTTTTTCAAAAATATAGATTTTTTTGGTTTATTTGGGGTAATAAAATGAAAGATTGCTCTTTTAAAGATTTTTTGTTAAATTACTATATGAAAGTAGTTCAAATTGGATTGAAAAATGAAATAGGAATTTTATTTATGTCTATTCTCTTTGCTTTGTTTATTAGCCCAGCTTCTGCTACAAGTATAAACCAGCAAATTGAGATAAACGGGACAGCAAACATCAACACAACATTCGCAAATGACGAAGTTGTAATGGAGCAGGCTGTGAATATAGACGGGGTAGCATATTTAAACATTACTTATGTAGATGGCTCAACCAGATTAATGGAATTGGAGCAATATATACTGGAAAATCAGGATAAATGGTCGACGGACAAGGTTGGTTGTACTGTTTCATCTTTTGTAAATGTAATGGTAGATGCGGTACAGTACTTGCTTGGAGAAACAAACACCTCCAGCGAGGCAATGGAAATTGGAAGGGAATTAGACAAATACTTTGCTTCTGATGGAGACCTCTATTATCTGTCAATGGAGCTAAACAACATGAAAGAAGTTCTTCAAACACATCACAATGTAATCCAGAACATCCTCTATGAAGTTGAAGCTTTTTACATAACTCTGGAAAAAACAAATGCAGATATTTACTGCGAATCCAGGAGAGAGGTTGCAAAAAAATATAATTTGACAAATGTAAAATGCGGTCTTCACTCCAAAATATGTTACAATGGAAATTTAAACAAACTTGAAGGGGGGAGAGACTTCTGCATTCACACGGATAACGACAAAGATTACCTGCCATGCTACAGTAGGAGAGGAATGTGCGGTCACCTTGAGGATATAAAACTATTAGAAAGTGAGGCAAACAGTTATATTCCGATTGTTTTAACATTCTGGAACCCCGGGACAATGACCCTAAACCCAAGTTTAAAAGTAGAAGTTGAAAAAGATCATAAAACAATAAAATTGTTTGAAGAAGAACTCGGGGAAGTATTCGGAATGGAAAGAAAAACTTTTAATGTTTTTTTAAACAACAGTGGAATAAATCCGGGTAATTACACTATTTTAATTACTGTTTCTTCAGGGAGAAAGGACATTATAGATAAATTTGAATATGAATTACTGCCGGAAGGAACACTTGAAAGAAAAGGAGAATTTTCTTCAACTTATTCAAAACCAAAACTTGGAAGAGAAATGGAAATAAAATCAAATTACAAAAATACTAATAATTATTCTTATTCAGTCAAAGTTGTTGCGGATGTTTATTTGAATGATGAAAAAATAGACACCCTGGAAAGTGAGAAAGTTTTCTTAAAACCAGGAGATAACCAAAACTTTACACTTAATTATAAGGTCCTTGATCCAGGAAACTACAAAATTGTGGTTGGTGTTGAAAATTCCAATATTCAGAACATTATAGATTTTAGTTTAAACCCGCCGTCAATTACAGGCAGATTTTTAACTGATGTATCAAACCTGCCAAATTTAAAAAAGTCAATAATTTTGATTTTAATAATTGTGGCGGTATTCTTACTGCTTCTACTGCGTTTCCTGTATAAAATAAAAACAGATATGAGAAGAATCAAGAAAGAATTGCAGGTATACCACAAAGCCTATTTGAAAGATTAATAAATTTACCCGTTGAATACCCCGTGGTCTTGCTACTGGTTCATTACTGGTTTGGAAAATTGAAAATGAGTAAAAGAAGAAAAATTCGGCCAACTACACAACAAAAAATAGAAGAGCAATACAAGATCAAAATAAAACATCTAAAAGAATTAATTTAGAACTCTTGTAAGATTAATTATTACAAATAATAAAAGAGTTACCAGTCTTTCTTTATTTTCTCAGCAGCTTTACTCTCTACTACCTTTCTCCGTGCTTTTTCTAGTTCAGGCTCTCTGAATTTTGGAAAATCCTCAAACTTGATTTTTTCTTCCATATAAAAAATTAAAACATTTCAAACACATTACGAAACAATTACTTATTAACAAAATTATTTATAGTTTTTTATCTAAATTTATTTAGGTGAAAAAATGAACACAAAAATCTTGGTTAGTTTGTTAGTAATCGGATTGACGGCAATGGCAATTGGCGGCGGAATGACGGGAGCATTTTTCTCCGATACAGAGACCTCAAGCGGCAACACATTTACAGCTGGAGCAATTGATTTGAAGGTGGATAATCATTGCTATTACAATGGGGTTGAGTGTTACTGTGACTCTTCGGGAACATGTTGTTGGGATGAAGATGGAGATAAAACATGTGAGCAAGGAGAAGAAACTTGTACTTGCACTTGGGAATTAACTGATTTAGATGATGAACTCTTCTTTGATTTTCATGACTTGAAACCTGGAGACCATGGAGAAGATACCATTAGTTTCCATGTCAACAACAATGACGCTTGGCTTTGCGCTCATGTAAAGATAACTGAAGATAGCGATGTTGACTGCACAGAACCTGAGACAGAAGTTGAAGATAATTGTGCTCCAAACAATGACGGCGAATTAGACAATTACTTAATGGTGTTTGCTTGGGTGGATATGTGCAATAATACAGACCTTCAAGCATTTCCTGGAGATAACATATACCAACCAGGCTGCGACAAAGCTTTTACAACCAAACCTAATATACCTAATATAATAAGCACACCAGTCAGATTGACGGACTATGAAGGTGTATTACCAATTGCGGATACTACTTTCAGCATTGCTGGAAGGGATGGTGAGAGAGGGTTGCCTTTAACAGGAGGAAAAGATTACTACATCGGCAAAGCATGGTGCTTTGGTAATATGAAGGTTAATCTTTCCACAGGAGAAATAATTTGCGATGGAAGAAATGTCCAAAACGATGCTCAGACGGATACATTGAAATTGGATGTCAGTTTTGAAGCGGTTCAGGCGAGAAACAATGATGATTTTGTCTGCAATAACTATTATTCTGGAGAAGAATGGACCTTGCAATTAGAGAACAAAAATCAATATGGAATTCCAATAACCGATGATGACATAAACGGAACGCTAATCTTTAAATCGCCATATCCGAAATTTGATTACCATTTGACAGTTCAAGGATTGCAGGCAAATACAAGTTATTCGCTCATTTATTATAGAGAAGCACCAGCTCATTTCCCAGATTCTTGGAAAGGCCCAGGAAGCATAAGAATTGGAGAATTTACAACCGATGGTAATGGCAGCGCTGATGTCAACGGTAGTGAGGATATAGAAACCGACCTGCACAGTGCTAATATCTGGGTGATCCTTTCTTCTGATTGGGATGAGGCAACAGATTACCAATTGGATGATTGGAATCCAACAGAATATCTATACGGAATGAAATTGATTAACTACGAGGATAGCGATAATTAAGACCAGTAAAATCCGAAAAAATCTCTTTTTTCTTTTTTCACCTTTTTTTAAACTTACATAAGCCTTGAAATGAAAAAGGCTTTAAGCCAAAAACCCTATGGGTTAAATTGGTTAAATGCAGGCCTTTAAAAAAGCCGACACCCAAACCAGAAGTTTGGGGATTTAAAACTTAAAATGGGACACATAAAAGTCAGGGTAAAAATTGGGAATATTGAAAGAACAAAATTTAAGGAAACTGAGGGAATTGTTGATACCGGGGCAACGAGAACAATTATCCCTGTTTCCATGGCAAAGGAATTGGAATTAAAAGAAATTGGAGAAGCAAAGGTTAAATCAGGGGCAGGTTATTTAAATCTTAAAAAGGCGGAGGCTTTTATTGGATTGCAGGGAAAAGAAACAAGACAGGTGATTTTAATTTCAGATTTCATAGACAGGGTTTTGATCGGTGTTTTAACTCTTGAGGATTTGGAGTTGGAAGTTGACCCCTTGTCTGGAACCCTGAAAGAGGGAGAACTGCTTTTTTATTTGGGTGTTGGAAAATGAAAGGAAACAAAACCATCTTGGGTTCAATTTTGGTAATTGGTTTGGTTTCAATAATCCTTGCAGGTTCTTATACAGGAGCATTTTTCTCAGATATGGAAACTTCAACGGGAAACACTTTTTCATCAAGTAGTTTAAACCTGCAGGTTGGAGATAATGATCCTGTTACATGGAAATTAGACGAAAATGTAATGCCTGGAGATTCAGATGGAGAAAATATAAGTGTTGAGAATACTGGAACAATTGACGGTTTTTTACACATTAATTTTACAAATCTCTTAAATGAAGAAAATTCTTGTACAGAACCTGAACTTCTGGCAGAACCAAATTGCAATTCAGATAATATTGGAGAACTTGCAGAAAACTTATTCATTACAGTTTATTTTGACAATGATAATTCCAAAACTTTTACTGATGGAGATACATTAATATACAGAGGAATTGTAAATAACACTACAACAAGCATTCTTCAGGCAAAATTGATTGATTCCGAACTTTTATCTGGAAATAAAGAAAATTTCAGAATTGACTGGGAAATTGATGGAGCAGTTGGAAATGAGGTCCAGAGTGATTCAGTTCAGTTTGATATTCCATTTGAATTAACTCAGAAGCCAAAAACAGTGATGAATGGTTTTGTTGGATACTGGACATTTAATGAAAAAGGAAATACCGCTTATGATTACGGCGGAAATGGAAATAATGGAACAATTAATGGCGCAGTTTTGACAAACGGGAAATCAGGAGGAGCTTTGAGTTTTGACGGAGTTGATGATTATGTTGAAGTTCCTGATTCTCCATCTTTAAATCCTTCCGATGATTTTTCTGCCGAAGTGTGGTTTAATGCAAACACAATAACCGTTTGGCAGGGAGTAATTTCCAAACTAACAAATGTGAATTACGGAAGAGGAAAAGGTTGGAATATACAAATCGGAACTGCTCAAAATATTGCTTCTTTAATGGCTGATTCTTCAGGTCATTGGGTTTATTTAAAAACTAATTGGGTTCCGTCAACAAATACATGGTATCATGTGGTTCTTGTTCATCATATAAACAACACAAATGAACTTTATGTAAATGGAAATCTGGAAGCAACAAATACGCATGAGATATCTTTTACTAACAATCCTTTTCAGATAGGTAAATTTTATACCAATAGTAATAGTTTATATTTCAATGGCACAATTGATGAGGTTAAGATTTATAATCGGGCTTTGACTCCTGCTGAAATACATCAGAATTTTGAGGCGGGAAGATGAAAGGAAAAATTATTTTTAGGATAAGATAAAAATATGATAACTCTTGAGCAATCTGTGGAGAAATGCAGGGATTTCCTTGCAAAGATGAAAGGCGCAGAGATAAAAATAGCCGACAGGGCAAAGTTGATAGATTTATTGAATTTTGAAGTTTTAAAAACGCAAGAAACAGAAAAAGAATTTATTATTGAATGCAGACTTAAAGAAAACTTATTTTCTGATTCTTTTGCAGAATATAAAATTAATATTAGCAAAGAGACGGGCGAAATCAAAAATATTTTGAGAAAAGGAAGAGACTATGAAGAATAATGAAATCATTTTGGATACCAAGCCTTTAATTATGGCAAGTGGAGGAATAATAAAGCAGATAGGCCAGAAGTATGGAGAAGATAAATGCTTAATATTAACCGAATTTTTAAAGGAAAAGAAAATTTCAACCACACCAGAAGTTCTTGCAGAATTTTATTCTCTGATTAAATCCAATTTTGGAGAGAATTTCTCAAAATATTGCTTAGAAACTTTAAGAAAACTTTTTGAAGAAATAAACGAAATTTATGTTGAAAAAGAAAAGATAATGGATGATAACAAATTTTTTGAGTTTGGATTTACAGATATAAGTTTGATGAAATCGGGAAAATTATTATTGACTTCTGATTTTTCACTTTACAACTATGCAAAAAGTCAGGGTGTAAATGTAAAATACCTTGATGAGATTTTTACTTTGGGTATTGGAAAATGAAAGGAAACAAAACCATCTTGGGTTCAATCTTGATAATCAGTTTAATTTCAATTATTCTTGCCGGTTCTACAACAGGAGCTTTTTTTAAAGATGTTGAAACTTCCAAAAATAATTCTTTTAGTACCAGATTTTTGGATTTGAAAATCAAAGATAATGATGAAGGTTGGGGAAACGGAATTACAGGAACTTGGACAGCAACAAATATGAAACCGGGAGATAAATGGGTTTTTAATGTATCCTTTATTGAATTTTTCAATGATGGAAATCTCAAAGACAACCATTTTGAAATAACCTGCAATTATACAGTAAAAGACACTTGCAACACATCAGACCCGGATTATTTGGAATCAGACACAAATTGCACTACAAATTTATATCCCGATGAAATGGCAAAAGAGATGATAATTACCAAGAGCATTTATCACGGGATTGAAAATAGCAGAAGTTTTTGCATTAATACTTTAAATGGAAAAAAATATACCTCTTTTCATCCAATAGGCAGATATTGTTTTGGCAGGATTTTGGGGAATAGCAGCGATTGGAAGATTGAAGACATAGATGAAGATGGAAAGATAACTTTCTATGATCTGAACATGGATAAACTTAATAATTTGCCAACTCCTGATGAAGAATCTATTTATATAATAGATGTTAAATTTGATGAAAACGCAGGAAATAATTTTCAGGGAGACACATTCAACCTGACGATGATTTTTACTTTAAATCAGTAATCTGAAAAAATCTTTTCTTTTTTATTTTTAAATAATAACATGGAGAAGAATAAAATTTTGGGGATAATATTAATTTTATTAATAATTCCTCTGTTCTATTTTGGATATCAGGTTTATTTGGGAGAATTGCAGTTTAAAACAGTTCTTTCGGGTTCGATGTCTCCGGCAATAAATGCGGGAGATGTTATTTTGATTTCTAAAACAAATCCAAGAGAAATAAAAGAAGGGGATATTATAACTTTCAGGGAAGGAAATACTTTTATAACGCATAGGGTTATAGAAATTATAAATAATTCTTTCAGAACAAAAGGGGATGCAAATGAGGATCCTGATATGAAAATAATCAAAACAGAGCAGGTTGTTGGAAAAGTTATCTTTGTAATCCCTTTTTTGGGTTATCTTGGTTATTTTGTAAGGACGTTGCCTGGATTTTTGTTATTTATCTTAATTCCCGGAATCTTAATAATTTACTCTGAAATAAAAAAAATCAAACTTGTAATAAAAGCAAAACCAAAATATGAAATTGACAAAATGGAAAAAGAAGAAATTCTATCAAAAATAAGAAGGGAGCTTTCTAGTTACAACCACACTATTAAAAGGAATTTGTTTGTTTATCTTATTTGCGCTTCCTTATTGATTTTTCTTATTTCACCTTATTACACGGGAGCATTTTTTAAGGATGTTGAGTTAAGTGCAGGGAATATTATACAGGCTGGGGTATGGGGAGGAGGAGAACAAAAATGGGATGTCTCAGCAAGATTTGACATTGCTCATTGTAATGATTTTTATCCATTTTCTTCAACACCAGGTGAAATTGGTAAAACCTATTATGCAAAATTAGATGGTTCTTCAGATGATTTATATAC
>JAGGTL010000053.1 GCA_021163805.1 Candidatus Aenigmatarchaeota archaeon
TATCTAAAAAATAATAGGGTGACAATTGAATAAAGACCTTTGATCAAGAAATAAAAAAACAAAATTGTTATAATTAAATTGCTAAACCCATAAGAAAGGAAAAAGAGAAAAGCCACAATTATATCCAGAATGGATAAAAATATATATATTGGAACAATAGTTGGAAGAATTGGAACAAAAGAGGAGATTCCTCTCAAAAAAAGAAAAAAAATTAAAATAAGGACGATTAAATTATTTAGGTTTTTTGGAAAAAGAAGAAGACAAGAAACTATGTCGATCATGCCCATTAAATCAAAGGATAACATTAATTAAGATTATTTTTTATTAATGTTATGCCTCAGTAGCTCAGTAGGTAGAGCGTCTGGCTGTTAACCAGAAGGTCGAAGGTTCGAGTAAGGTTTTTCTTTTAGAAAGAAAAACCTTAAATTAAGAAACAAAATTCGGAAATCCTTCCTGAGGCGTACTTATTCGAAATATCTTCCAGCGCTCTACCATTTAATTTTTGGAAATTTAAATGGATTTTAATAAAAATATATCAAACAAAAAAATTCAAAAAATAAATATTTATTTCTTTTTAACTTTTTTATTTTTCTCATTTTTCCTTATTTTTTTCTGTCTTATGGCGTCTTTGATTTCTTCTATTTCAACCCAGACCACAAACAGTCCTATAATAATTAGAACGAAACCTATTGAACCTGCGAGAATCAGTAAGAGAGCTTTTAGAGAGGTAACTCCCACAATTGCTTTGAAAACCTCGCCATACCAATACCATGCCGCTCCTGCAATCACCACAAGCAAACCAATTAGCAACTTAACAACCGCATTCATAATTATAATTAATTAAAGATATTAATTATTTTGATAGTTTTATAATGGTATTTACGAAGTATATTAGAAAAATCTGGAAAAGACCCAAAGAAAATAAAATATATAAAGAGAAATTAATAGATTTCAGAAAACAGGAAAGCATTATAAAAATAGATAAACCAACCAGAATAGACAGAGCCAGAGCTTTGGGTTATAAAGCAAAACCCGGATTTATTGTGGTAAGAGCAAAAATCAAAAAAGGAACGAGAGTAAGGACGAGAATAACAAAAGGCAGAAAACCTTCAAAAATTGGAACGAGAATTCCGGCAAAAAAAAGCAAACAGGTTATTATTGAAGAAAGAGTTGCAAAGAAATACAAAAATCTGGAAGTTTTAAATTCTTACTGGGTTGGCGAAGATGGAAAAAGCAAATGGTATGAAGTCATTTTGGTTGACAAAAATCATCCCCAGATAAAAAACGATAAAGATATCTACTGGATTCTTGAGAAACAGCATAAAAGGAGAGTTTTCAGAGGATTAACCTCTGCTGGCAAAAAATCCAGAGGTTTGAGAAAGAAAGGAAAAGGTGCCGAGAAAATCAGACCAAGCATTAGAGCAAAAGGAGGGAAGGGAAAATAATTATTAATCGGTGCTTCCAAAACCTCCCCTGCTGTTTTTGTTAAATATTTTAATATTGGAAACTTTCTTTATCTCTGGTTTCTCAAATTTCAAAAAAATGATCTGTCCTATTCTCTCTCCTTTTTTAATGACAACTTCTTTTTCTCCGATATTATAAAGATTTAGTTTTATTGAATCTTCTTTCCCGCAATAATCCAGATCAATAATTCCAACAGAATTTAACATTATTAAGTTTTTCTTGACCGGAAGAGAACTTCTGACAAATACAGCGGGAAATATATCCCTTCTGTTTAGTTTTACTATTGCTCCAGTATCTATCAGTTTGCTAGTTTTCGGCGGAATTTTAACCGTTTCGATTGAACAAATATCATAACCAACGGAATCTCTTGTTTTATATCCCACATCCTCTATACCTTCTGGTATATAAATTATTGCTTCGGTCATATGAAATTGCCCCTGCTGGGATTTGATTCTGGATTTAAATTACCCAGGTCTCCGCCTATCTTCATTTCATAGACTTTAAAGTCTCAGACCTTTCGCATATCTTTTGTTTAATCTTGTTTCTTTTGACTTTGAAGGCTTTTTCTAAAAACCCCATACGAAAGGGCGGAATCCTTGACCGGACTAGACTACAGGGGCATAACTTTAAAAAACTTAACTTTTTAAAGAGATTAAAACTTTCAATTAAATATTTTTCATTTATTTATTTCAATCCCATATTTATTAACTAGATATAACCATCTATTATATAAATAGTGATTAAGATAACCGCCAGAAGAGTTGGAGATTTCGTTTATTTTTATCCATTCTTGAGCATCTTTATATTCTTCAGATACTGTATTAAATGAAGCACCTTCAGACACATGAATAATTTCTGGTGTTGAAGAAAGTTTACCCACACCAACATATTCTTCTTGATAGTCTGCAATTATTGTTGGTCTTACAGTCTCAATAAAACAATATCCTATGTTTTTGTAGCTATATTTAGTAGGACATTTGACTCCTACAGCCATATGATTTTCAATTTCAAAATTGAATAAAACCACACCGAATCCTAATTCTCTCAGCAAGAAAGCTAATAATTGCGATTTTTCTCCACAAATTCCTTTATTGTCATAGATCACTTCGTAAGGGTACTTACTATTTAAGTCATCTGTTGCAAACCCTTCATAATCATAAGGTATATGCTGAACTAAGCTTATAGCGATTCTAGCTTGATCATCTTTGTTTGGTGTTATACTCTTAATTTTCTCAGCTAATGGTTTTAAGTATTCCATCTGAATGTCATCATTTAAATATTTCATCACAAAATCTTTTGTAGTAGGTTCAGGTTCACCTTCATAATAAGTAATTGATCTAGGTAATCCACTTAAATAATCATTTACTCCACCATAAACTGTGAATTGAATTAAACCTGTTTTTCCTCTTAGAACATATTTTAAACTTACATTTTTTGGTTCAACTTCAAATTTAGATATACAAATATCTCCTTTGAGAATTTCATTTATTGGGCAACCACACAAAGAAGGTTTTTTTACTAGTGTTCCATTTAGACAATAAAATGGTTTTTTTGATGAACACTTGCCATAAATAGACCCATCATTACATCGTGGTATCTTTTCACAGTTATCACTTATAGCCTTATAATCATAAGGGCATCCACAGACACTTGCTTTTTTTATAAGAGTTCCATTAAAACAATAATATGGTTTATTACTAGAACAATGATTATATAAAGTCCCATCAATACAAGTAAAGGGGGTTTGAAAGAAAGTAAAAATCCCTAAAAAATGCAAAATCAAAAAAATAATTATAATAAATAAAGTAAATGGAACAACAGTTTTTGTACATTTTTTCCGTGGTTTTTTCAATGGTTTAGATTTACAAATTTTATCTAATGCTTGACTATATTTTCTATATCTTAATTCTTTCTCTTTTTTCCAAATTTTTGTATATTCTGGACAGGGATGACCTCCAGGTTTTCTAGATATTTCTCTAAATTCTTGAGATTCTTTGCTATTACTTCTGAAGTTAATTATTCCTACAGGTTTAGGATCAATATGCTCATCACAAAATAATTCACCACAATATTCACACCTATCAACTGCTTTTTTGTGACACGAGTAATATTTACATTCTTCTTCTGATATTGTTATTTCAGTAGGTGTCTCAAATTTCTCTTCAAAAGATTCAGATTTGAGTAATCCATCTAAAGCAATTCTTCGTTTTTCTTCTTCTCTTTTTTCTTCTGCCTTTTTATATTTTGTATAAGGATAACAAGGATGTCCTCCGGGTTTATGAGACTCTTCTATTAGTTCCAAATCTTTATAATTTGGACTCTTAAAATTAGCAACACCAACAATTTTTGGTCTCAAATGAAATTTACAAAATAATTCTTTACAGAAATGACACCTATATAATCTCTTTTTACTAAAGTCTTCCTCTCTTATCTTACATTCATTACATATACCTATTTTATATTTTTGTTGTTTTTTTCTTATATCTCTTGCTTTTATTCTTTTATTTTTAACCATAATTTAAAAAAATAAAAACAACACATCATTCAATTTTTATTTAAAGAGATTAAATATTCTTTTTCTAAGAAGTGCAATTTTCCCGGTACAATAATCACGCAGGGAGAACAATCTAAATTAAGCAGTTTATTTATTTTATTATATTTTAGGATTTGTTCCTTGCTTCCGACTCTGCAAAAGACAACAACTTCTGTTTCTTCGGAAATCAGTTTTTTTCTGAATTTGTTTTCTAAATCAAGAAGAATTTTCAGGCCTTCAGCGCAACTCATCAGTTTTTCTTTTGTAATGTCCAACAGAAATAATGTATGGGCATCATTTTTTAAGTTTTCTTCCAAAATTTTGTAAGGAGTTTCTGTCTGATAAAAAGGAATAGTTGCAATTTTTCCAAATTTATAGATTTGCAATCCACTTTCTCCAAGAGCAGAAAATATCGAACTGGAATGAATTATTTTGGTCTCAATATTTCTTTTCTTTGCTTCCAATAAAACGGAAATATGTGTTGTTGCAATCAGAGGATCTCCTGGAACGAGAAGGGCAACATCTTTTTCCTTCGCTTTTTTTAGAATTTTTTCGACATTCTCTTCCAAATCAGCTCTCATTATCTCTTCCGCATTTATACCTAAATTTTTTAAATTGCCTTTCCAAAAACTCGTATATTTCTCAATAAAAATAAAATCGCATTTTTTTGTTGTTTCCATGCCTCTGACAGAGATATCTTTTTCATCCCAAAGACCAAGACCTATTAAATATAACATATCAGTGCAAAATTCTATTTTTTCGATAACTATTTCTGATCCAGTTTCCAATAAAAAAATTTTGATTGAATGTGAGAGGAACTTTTTTCATATTATTTAAGCCGCCATACGATAGTATTCCCTTTATTCTCTCCATAATTAAATTTTAAAGATAAGTATCTTTAAATTAATTCAAATATTTCTTCCAGACCCAAAATTTTTTCCTCTCCCGTCTTCATATTTTTTAGTTTCACTTTGTTTGATTTTATTTCTTGTTTTCCGATTATAATGCAATAAGGAATATTATTTTTATCTGCAAATTCCAGATTTTTACTGATTCCCCTTCCCAATAAATCAAAGTCTGTATTATATTTTTCTCTCAGTTTTTTAACAATTGGCAGGAATTTGTCTTCGGATATTCCAACAGGTATTAGATATATATATACCTTTGATTTTTTTTCTGTTTTAAGAATAGAAGAAATTGCATCCAAACCAAACGAACCTCCAACAGAAGGAAGATCTTTTCCAACAAATTTGGAAAATAATTTGTCATATCTCCCACCGGCAGCAAGAGAAGAGCTGGTTTTTTCCTGTGAAAAAACTTCAAAGATAGGTCCTGTATAGTAACTAAGACCTCTGGCAAGAGTAGTAACTAGTATTATATTTTTCAAATTGTAATTTTTGGAAAGTTCTAAAATTTTTTCCAGTTCTTCAATTCCCTCTCTTCCATTCTTTGTTTTTAATATTTCTTTGAGTTCTGATAAAATTTTTTCATTATTGCCTTTGATTTCAAGCACATTGAAAATTTTTTCTATTTGTTCTCTTTTCAAATCTTTTTCAATTAATTCTTTTTTAACCCCCTCTTCTCCTATTTTCTCCAACTTATCGATTGTTAGGATTATCGAATTTTGTCCTTTCTTCACTCCAGCATATTCAAGAAGACCCAATAAAATTTTTCTATTATTCAGCTGAATTTTCACATCCAAATTCAATTTTTTGAAAACCATTTCAAAAATTGAAAGAATTTCAAGTTCGGCAAGTTCCGATTTCGCTCCAATGATATCAAAATCTATCTGCGTAAATTCTCTTGCCCTTGTTTTTTTTATTGGACCGTCCCTGAAAATTTTTCCAATTTCATATCTCTTGAAAGGAAGTTTTATACTTGGATTTTCATTCAAATATTGGGCAAGAGTAATTGTCAACTCGTATCTCAAACCCAATTTTCGATTTCCCCTGTCTTTTAATTTATAACATTCCTTTAAAATCTCTTCTCCTCCCCCATATTTTGAAGAAAGCAAGGAATAAGGTTGTAAAATTGGTGTTTCTATTGGATTAAATCCATATCTTTCCAAGATATCTTTTATAATTTTTATAATTTTCTCTCTCAAGATTTGCTCTTCAGGAGTGTAATTTTTTGTTCCTTTTAGAGTTTCTGTTTCCATAACATAATCTATTCAATATTATATTTTCCGGTTTTCTAGGCTAAATTGCACTTTAAGGCAAAAAAGAATCAAATCTCAAATCCGTCTCAAGAACAATTATTTTTAAAGAATGTGTTTCTCTAGGAGTTAATCCATGAAATGGGTGGTCCTCATAATAAAACTTAGTTGCTGGAGTATAACCATATATATTAATTTTATTTCCTTTTAACATTTCAATTATTATATCACCCAATCTTTTGGTAGCAACACTTAATTTTTTTTCTTCTGGTTTCATATACTTTTCCATAATTTTGTCACTTCTATACGTTCTTGTTCTTCTTGCAGTACATCCTTCTTCGTGCAATTCTTTACCGTAATCCAATATTGACGGATGGGTGTGATAATAAAATCCTATTTTCTGTTGTTTTGTTGTTAATTTAGATAATAGATTTTTATACCAATCTGACTTTTCAGCTTTAGGTATATCTACATAAGAATTAGTTTTAAATTCGTCAGGTAATGGATAACATTCGTTAACTCTTGCAACTTCACCCTCTTTACAAACTGTTATATATCCCCCATCTTCAATTTCTCTCTCTAATCCCCAATACAATCTACTAACAAGAAATTTGAATTGTTCTGGTGTCAGAATTGCTGATTTAACACCTCTCATATCTTCAAATGGAAAAAATTTGTTTCTTTTAAATAGCATAATTATTTTCCTAAATTTTATTTATCCAACTGTTTCTCCCTCAATTTAGAACTCTTATATTTCTCCGGTTTAAAAGGTTTCATCCTTTTTATTTCTGGTTCCAAACCAATTTCTTTTAATTTGTTTCTGAGAACATTTTCATCAACATTTTGGTCATAACCCAAACACAAAACATCCGGATTTTCTTCTTTTACAACTTTAAGTTTATCTTTTTGGTCACCAAGCACAACTTTATCCGCAATTTTAAGTTCTTTGATTTTTTTCAATCTTTCCTCTTCAGTCTGTGCGGGTTCTCTTCCTTTTTCCTTTCTAATTGTTTTATCTCTTGCCACAACAACTATCAAATAATCTCCTTCTTTCTTTGCCTGTTCAAAATAATTCAAATGACCTGGATGCAGAGGATCAAAAGTTCCGAAAACCATCACTTTTTTAAACATAATAGATTTTTAGAAATAAGTTTAAACCAAAAGATCGAACGAGAAAAAGATTCTGTTTTTCCTTTAAATTTCTACCAACTTGGCGTAAATTTATCTAAAAATTGCCTAAAAAAGCTTTATAAATAGTAATTTAATAGTATTATGGGAGAAATGTTAGTTGTTCAATCAAAAGTAAGAGAAATAGCAAAGAAAGCAGATGCAAATGTTGGAAGCGATTTCGTAGATAATCTCTCAAAGAAAGTCGAAGAGATGATTGAGGAAGCAGTAAATAGAGCAAAAGCGAATGGAAGAAAAACATTAAGAGGATACGATTTGTAATTTTTTATTTTTTACTTATTTTTGTTTTGATTTTTAATTAATTTATGCAGGAGTAGCCAAGTGGTCAAAGGCGCTGGACTCAAGTGAACAGGTTTCAACTTAAAAAACAAAATTCAAAACTAATAAGAAATCCAGTCTCTTAGTGAGTTCGGCGGTTCGAATGAACCTATAAGAGAAATATTAATTAAAGCATCTGTTTTTAGAAAAAAAGGTTCACGAAAATCCGCCCTCCTGCATCAATCAATTGATAATATTAAAATCTTTTATAGAATTATGAGAATTGAATTGGATATTATTCCATTGGGAGATATAAATAGAGATATAATTGATGCTTTAAAGCAGGAACTAAAAGAAAAAAATTTTATTGTAAGAATTTATGCGAAAACAAATCCTCCAAAAACAGCTTTTAATGTCTATAGAAAGCAATATAATGCCAATATTATTATAGATACTTTAAGAAAATTAAAGGGAAACATAATAGCAATAACCAACTTTGATATTTACACAGATAAATCAAATTTTGTATTTTCTGTTTCGGAATATGATGGTCCATCCGTAATATCAATTTATAGACTGGATTCAAAATTTTATCAAGAAAAACCAAATTTTGATCTGTTGGTTAGCAGATTGGTAAAAGAGGTTTTATATTCCATTGGAAAGATGGTTGGTTTGAAAAACTGCAAAAATATAAAATGCATTATGCACAAAACAAATTCTGTAAGCGATTTAGATTATAAAGAAATGGATTTTTGTAAAGATTGTAAAATTAATAATGCTTTGCAGGGAATAGATTTGTAGATATGGCAACAAAAAAAATAAAAGTTAAGAAGAGTAAAGAAAAAAATAAAGAAGCGGTAGATAAAGTAAAAAAATCAAAAAATAAAGAAAATTTGAAGAAAGAAAATATTCAAAAGAAAGATGTAGAAAAGATGTCTGGCCAGAATGAAAAATTATATGAAAAGAAAAAGGTGTATAAAGGATATCTTATAGAGAATAAAGTTTGTGTATTTAATAAAACCGAAGCAGAGGAAGTTTATGATATTGGATGTTTTGGCAAAATAAAAGACGATAAAAATGAATTGTCTCTTGAAGAAGCTCTTTTGCTAATGAAGAGAAATAGATTGAAAGTATTCAAGAATGAAAAGGAAATAAGCAGGGAGGAATTTTATAAATATGCTTGTTCTGTTGATGCCGAATTTCCATGGAAATATACAGTTTATGAAGAACTTAGAAACAGGGGACTTCTTGTAAGGACGGGGTTTAAATTTGGAACTCATTTCAGGGTTTATGCGAGAGGTGTAAAATTGAAAAGAGGCCCAAAAACTTTGAAAGAACATACAAAATGGGTCGTTCATGCCGTTCCCGAAAATTATACCTGTTCTTTCCCAGAACTGTCAAGAGCAGTTAGACTGGCGCATAATATAAGAGCAAAAATGTTGTGGGCCATTGTTGATGAAGAGGGAGATGTAACTTATTATGAGATAATCAGAAAAACTCCTTGAATTTTTTGAAGAGCGATTGAAGAAGCAAACAACAGAAGAGATTTTTCAGATATTTGCAGGAAATTAAAGGAACTATTATTTTCTGGTAATATTGGTTTATGGTAAATATATTAATGTGTGAATAATTATATGATTTCTGGCCTAATAATCCTTGACAAACAAACAGGACCAACAAGTTTTGATTGTGTCGAACAGGTTAAAAAAATATTCCGTGTAGATAAAGCCGGACATACGGGAACCTTGGACCCCAAAGTTACGGGAGTTCTTTTAATTCTCTTGGGAGAAGCAAGAAAACTTGCCCCTCTTTTTGACAAATTGAATAAAACTTATCTTGGAGTTATGCATTTGCATAAAGAAGTTGAAAAAGAAAAATTGGAGGAAGTTCTAAAAAAATTTAGAGGGGAAATAATCCAGATTCCGCCTGTTAGGTCAAGAGTGAAGAGAGTTGCGCGGAAGAGAACTATCTATAAGTTAGAAATAAAAAAAATTGAAGGAAGAGACATAACTATGTTTATTGAATGTGAGCATGGCACTTATATTCGGAAATTATTTTCTGATATTGGCGAAGAATTAGGATGTGGAGCGCACATGAAATATCTGAGAAGAATCGCTGTAGATGGATTTAAAGAGGAAGAATCAGTTGATTTAGAAAGATTAAAAAAAGAACGAGAAAAATGCCTGATTGGAAATGAGGAGATTATCTCAAAACTTAAAATAAATAAAATTTCCCTTAAAAAGGAAGAAGAAAAGAAAGTTGAAAATGGAGTTCCCATTATTCTGAAAAAAATGGATAAATTTATTCAGGGAGAGAAAATTGCCATTTTTGTTGAAAATACTTTGAGAGCAATAGGAACTGTTGAAAAAAATAAGATTAGAATTGACAGGGTTTTGAAAATTGATTAAATTTTTTTATTTACAAAACAAATCTCAAGACAATTACCAAAACACAAATTCCAAAACCAATTCCCAGAACAATCTCTGGTTTTAAATTAATCCCCTCCTCAATCTCATCAAAATAATTTATTAATCCGGCAGTTGTCTGGGGCAATCTTTTCTTTTCTTTTGCCATAATTTATTTTTATTTATAAATAAAAGAATTATTAAATAATTTACAATCTGTAACCTTCTTTCTTCTTCCTCGTTAAAACTGTTTTTCCAATATTTTTAAAATCAATCTCCGTATTGATCAATTTTTTCAGAATCTTCTCCAATTCAGATATTTTTACCCTGACCTGCTCAGTAGAATCTCTGTCTCTTATCGTAACAGTATTATCTTTTAAAGAATCATAATCTATTGTAATGCAATAAGGAATTCCAACTTCATCCGCTCTCGCATATCTCTTTCCAATGCTTCCTTTTGAATCGAAAAAACACTCGAATTTTTTTTTGAGTTTTTCATACAATTCAAATCCTTTTTTATCTAAATTATCCTTATTTACTAGGGGAAAGATTCCAAGGGTAAAAGGAGCTATCTTCGGATTTAATTTTAAGATTTTGTTTGAAAATGAAAGTTCAAGTAAAAAATAAAAAATCCTGTCCACGCCAAAAGACAGTTCAAGAACATGAGGAATGAATTTTTTACCTTCCATATTAACATGCAAATTTTCACCAGAAATTTTTTCATGCCCTTTCAAATCGTGATCGGTTCTGTAATGAACCCCTCCAACTTCTTTGAATGTATCAAATTTTTTTGAAAAAATCTCAACATCAAAGTGGTATTTATTATAGAAAGCCTTTTCATCTTCTCCAAGTTCTCTCAATCTGAATTTTTCGGAATTAATTTTTAAAACATTTAAAAAAAACTGCTGAACTTTTGCAAGATAATAAATATAGAATTTTGGAAGTTTATCCAGTAATTTTTTGCAGGAAATTTCTTCAGCATTTTTATTATTGGAAAATTTGATTTTTAGTTTATAGTTTTCCACATCTTCAAAATTCTCGCATTCGTTTATTTGGTCCGGATCAAAAAAAATCTGCAATTCCGCCTGAGTAAATTCTCTCATCCTGTAAGTTCCCTGCCTTGGAGAAATTTCATTTCTAAAAGCTTTTCCGATTATTGCAAGGCCAAGCGGAAGTCTCTCTCTTGTTGCATTAAACATTCTCTTAAAGGAAACATAACAACTCTGAGCAGTTTCCGGTCTTAAATATCCTTTTTCATTTGAGCCAATGGTTAAAGGAAACATCAAATTCAAATACTTCACTTTTCCGAGTTCTCCGCCGCATTCCAAACATTTTATCTGCAATTCTTTTATTTTTTTGGTAAGTTGCTCCTCTGTAAGATGTTCTGCACTTTCTTTTGTTTTTTTTTCGATCAGATGGTCTGCTCTGAATTCGCTTCCGCATTTTTTGCAAATAACTATTGAATCAACAAAATTTTTTATATGCCCAGATGCAATAAATACTTTTTCCGGCATTATCTCACTCGGTTCAATTTCATAAAAATTTTCATTCAGATTTAGAAAATAATTTCTCCACAGATCTTCTAATTTTCTTTTCATCAGAGTTCCGAGATGCCCATAATCATAAAAACCTGCAATTCCTCCATAAATCTCCGAACTCTTGAATAAAAAACCTCTCTTGGTCAGAATTTCTTCCATTATTTAAATTTAAATTAAAATTAACATCTTTTCGATTTAATGTAAAAGTTTTGAAAATTATGGAAATAAATAAAAAAGAACTGGCTGAGAAAGTAAAAGCTGAATTTATGCATGCTTGGAATGGATATAAAAAATATGCCTTTGGGCATGATGAACTCAGACCTCTCAGTAAAACCCATTATGACTGGTATGACGATTCTTTGTGCATTACGCCAATAGACGCCTTTGATACCCTGGTTTTAATGGGATTAACGAAAGATAAAAATGAAGTAAAACAATTAATATTTGAAGAACTCTCATTTGATAAAAACATTTATGTATCTGCTTTTGAAATTACAATTAGAATTCTTGGGGGTTTAATATCTGCTTATCAGTTAGATGGTAATAAAAAATTTTTAAAATTAAGCGAAGATTTGGCCAACCGTTTGTTACCAATTTTTAATTCAAAAACGGGAATGCCCTTTCGGTTTGTTAATCTTAAAACAGGAGCCGTGCGCGGTAAAATAAATAATCCGGCGGAGATAGGAACACTGCTCGTTGAATTTGGCACTCTTAGCAAATTGACTGGCAATCCGGTTTATTATGACAGAGCAAAAAAAGCTCTTGTAGAACTATATAACAGACGTTCAAAAATAGGTTTGGTAGGTACAACAATTAATGTAGAAACTGGAAAATGGATTAATAAAGAAAGCAGCATTGGCAATAAAATAGATTCCTATTATGAGTATTTATTGAAATCATATCTCTTGTTTAAAGATATGGATTGCAAAAAAATGTGGGAAACCAGTATTAAATCCGTAAATAAATATCTTGCCGATTCAAAAAAGAATGGTTACTGGTACAGACAAGTTAATATGGATACAGGTAAAAAAATATCAACCAAATTTGAAGCTTTAGCCGCTGTTTTTCCTTCTATTTTTGCATTGAGCGGTGATTTAACACGTGCAAAAAAATTACAAGATTCGTGTTTCAAAATGTGGACAACTTTTGATATTGAACCCGAACAAATAGATTATAGAACCATGAAAATAAAACTTGCAACATACCGGTTAAGGCCAGAAAATATAGAATCTGCATATTATCTTTATCATTATACGAAAGAGGAAAAATATTTAAAAATGGGCAAAATCTATTTAGAAAGTATTATTAAATATTGCAAAACAGAAGAAGGATATGCCGAATTAAAAAGTGTAATTACAAAAGAAAAAAGAGATCGCATGAGTAGTTTCTTTCTGGCAGAAACTCTCAAATATCTGTATCTGTTATTTTCTCCTAAAAATACTTTGAATTTTGATAAAATAATTTTTAATACCGAAGCGCATCCCATCCAAAAAAA
>JAGGTL010000039.1 GCA_021163805.1 Candidatus Aenigmatarchaeota archaeon
ACTGGAAAAAAAATTGGAAAGAATAATATACGGCAATGACGAAAAATTCAAAAATATTGAAAAACAGCTGGTTGAACTTGGGAAAGTTCAGATAAATTTGAATGGAGCAGATGGACAACCAATATCAAAAAATTTGATTGACGAGATTGAAAAATATAACGAAAGATTAAACAATTTATTGAAAAATAAAAGCGAAGAATTTGAAGAAATTGAAAATAATATCAGAGAAAGAATAGAAAGAGTAGAATATCTTGGTTCAAAATTGGAAGAAATAGAAAAATTAATAAAAGAATTTGATATAAAATCTGAAAAATGGAAGATTTTTAGTGAAGAATTGGAAAGAGATAAAAATTTATATCTGGAATTAAGAAAGGTTGTTCTCGCTTCAATAGATAAATTGAAAAATTTTGAAAAAGTATTTAATGACAATCTTGAGGAATTTAGAGAAATAAACAATAGAGTTGAAGAATACGAAAAAGCATTTAAAATTTTGTCTTTAGAAACAAAAAAAGAAATTCAAAAACTGGATTCCGAGAGAAAGCGGACAGAAGAAAATATAGAAGAATTTAAAAATAAACTAAAAGAACAATTAGTGAAAAAATTCGCAGAGATGGATAATAAATTTGAAAATGAGATAAAAATTAATTTAAATAAACACACCAGACTATTAAACAATTTTGGCGAGAAATTTTTGAGCATTGAAGAACAAATTAAAAATGTGAAAAAGGACGTTGTAGAAAAAACAATAGATGAAGAAATGAATGGATTATTTTTAATTTTAAATGATAAATTAAAAGATTTGATTACCAAACGAGACTTTGATATCTTAAAGGCAAAATTGGAAAGAGAGGTTGAACAAATTAGAAAACCAGAAATAAAGCCCATAGAAGAGAGAATATATTTAATGGAGAAAGATGTAATCGAATTAAAAAGATTATTAAGAGGAATTTCGCAGAGATTGCCAGTAGTTGTAGAATAAACACGCTGGGGCTGGGATTCGAACCCAGGCATCCTTAACGGAAACTAGCTTAGCAGGCTAGCGCCTTATTTTGGAGATTTTTGATAAATATAATCAACAAAAACCTTAACCACTCGGCCACCCCAGCATAAAAATATGTATTGAAATTAATAGAAAGCATATTCAATCGAAAAAATATTTCTTTAAAATAGAAAATGATGGCAAAAATATTATAACGAAAATATATAATAATATGGGAAAAATAAAAGGTGTCTCTGCATGGATATTCATTATTGCGAGCATCGTATTTGGAATTATAATATTCACGGCAAGTGCTTCCCTGATTGCAAAGCAGATAGAGAATGCAAATAGACAGACAATTGCAGATAATATTGCTGATTTATACAATACTCTAAAAATGGTGTGTATAAATGAAGGTGTTGGATCGCAGAGTTATTATGAAATAGACCTGCCAGAAAATGTCAGAGCAGTTTATGTCTCAAAGTCCGAATATGCCGAACCGCCCGATAAAGTTTCTGTTTTAATTTCCAATAAAGAATCTTCTGTTGGGAATTATTTTTGCTATCAATTATGGGACGAGAATCTTCCAAAGTGCAGGAAACTTTTATGCAATTTAAATTTTACATATATTGGATCTCCGTCTCTAAAAAATGATTTACCAACCTTGATATCAAGAATTGTTGGCGGAAATCCAGTTTACAAATATAGGTTGCGAATCCGAAAATTGAAAGATTGGTTTTTAATTGTAGAGGCGAAGCAGATTATAAAAGAGTGATTCGTAATCAAAAAGATTTTAAAACAGATATAAAAGATAAAAATCTAGAATTTACTTAGAATCTTATCAACCTTCTGATACAATTCTTCAATAGTTCCATCGTTCTCAATAATTGTATCTGCCAGTTCGAGACATTTATCCAACTGCTGTTTTTTTTCATCCTCTGAATTTTCCATTTCTTCCAGTTCTTTGAATTTTTCAAAACTGATATCTTCTCCGATTCTTCCTCTTTTTAGAATCCTCCTATATCTTAATTCCGTATCTGACTTAATTCCAATTAAAAAAAAATTTTTATTCTTTTTAAATTCCATAATTTCGCCCGGGTTTCTTATGCTATCAATGCAATAATTTCGGCCTTTTTTAATTTTTTCAATAGCTTTAACTGCAAGAATTCCGCTTCCAAATTTTTTTCTTATTTCATTTCCAATTTTTATTAGATTGTCTCTTTTTTCATCCATATTTCTCTTTCTTGCCTCTTCTCTTAAAATATCTGAAAGAGATATTAATTCAAATCCTTTTGATTTTAAATAGTTTGCAACTTCTGTTTTTCCCGTACCATTTTTTCCAGTTAAACCAATTATCATTTTATTGTTTAAGATATTTCTCATTAATATTTAGATCTGTGCCATATTGATGTTTATCATCTATTATATCTTTTTCCTGCCACTCTCTTACCCAATCTTCCACCTTAAATATCTTAATATTTTCATCTCTCATTGAGCATATGACTCTTTTTAGACCGCAATTAATAATCATTTTTTTGCATATAAAACATGGAAGGCTATTGATATTGTTTCCGTTCCTGTCACGAAAATAAATATACATGTCTCCTCCCAAAATACTTACTCCCGCTCTGGCAGCATTTATGATCGCATTTTGCTCTGCATGAACAGATCTGCACATTTCATATCTCGTGCCGTGAGAAATGTTTAATTTATCCCTGAGACATTCATTTCTATCCAAACAACTTTTGGTTTTTCTTGGGGCCCCATTATAACCTGTTGCAACAATCTGGTCATCTTTGACAATTATGGCTCCTCCTTTAGCACGCAAACACGTTGATCTTTCAGAAATCTGCCTTGCAATTCCCAAATAATATTCTTCTTTTGAAGGTCTCCCCATAAATGAAAAATAAAAATAGGTATTTAAAGAAAATCAAAATAAGAGCTGGTTTATCGGAAAATTCCCGGATTTACAAAACCTGTTCAATTATATAAATTTCAGGCACAGATTTTCTCCGAAGCAGAACCAAATGGAAAAATATTTGAAAAGAAAATTAAGTATTTAAATTTTTCTAGGTATAAATTTTATGTTTGAGGAAGATATTAATGGAAATCCTAGCAGTGAAAGGGTAGATCCTGTAGAGTTATTGAAAACACATGATATATATTGTGGAGTATACGGAGTACCCTTAGATGGTATATGTGAGGATATCTCAAGATATACACAGGGGATGCTTGAAAAGATGAGGATTGAAGATATTTCTTTGGGATATGTTGAAAAAAAGGTGAAATTTGCTGCAGAATACTTAAAAAAGTTAAAAGGGAAGGGGATTGAAGATAGTTTGAACGATGTTGAAGAAGAGGTGACATTTGCTGCAGAATACTTAAAAAAGTTAAAAGAAAAGTTAAAAGGGAAGGGGATTGAAGATATTTCTTTTACCGATGTTGAAAAAAAATATGAAGAATTAAGTAAGGATTATGAAAGCTATTTAAACAACATAAATTTATTTTTTAGTGGAGGAGAGAAGAGATATGAAGATAGTTTAAAAATCAAAAGAGAAATTTACAATTCGAATAGATCTTTCACAGAGGAAATCAAAGAATTAAATGAGCATTGGAGTATATTAAAGGAATTGCTATTAACGACATTAATGTTAGAAAAATCATTAAATGACGCTAAGACGCTAATTGAAAAAGAGCTTGGGATATTTAGGTAAAATAAAAAAGAAATAAATATTTGGAAAAATTTACTATAAGTTCTTTTATTCAAAATAATTATGGATATTGAACATAAGATTAGGAATATAGAAGAGAAAGTAGAGATTTTATCTAATCTTAAAGAGCAGTTAGAAGGTCTTTGTAAGCAATATGAAAACATAATCGCACTTAAAACAAATCTTAAGCAGGATCTTTCTGAAGGATGGAAAGTATATGGTGAAAATTATCTTAAATTACAAAAAGAAATTAAAGATTTAGAAAATGAACCAGGAGTGGATAAACAGACTTTAGAAGAAATTCAGGAAAAAATGAAGGATTTAAAGTTTGAACCTAGGCCTAAAGGTTATCTTTATTCTGAAGAAGGTTTTGAAATTGCTTATGCATAAGCTAAAAAATAATCAAGTTTATGTTAGAACTTGATTTAAATGAGGCAATTAAAAAAATAAAAAGAGAAAATTATAAAAAAGTTCTTGTTCAAGTCCCAGAAGGTTTAAAAACAAAAGTTGTAAAAATTGCTGAAGAAATAGAAAGGGAAACCAAAGCCCGGGTTTTTATTTCTGCGGAATTCTGCTATGGAAGTTGCGATTTGCCTTTGGAGGAAGCAAAAGTTTTAAAAGTTGATGCAATTGTTCATATTGGACACTCCGATTTTGGTGTTAAAACAAAAATCCCCGTTTTTTATGTTCCTGTTTATTTTGATTTAAAAATTCCAGAAAAACTAAAAAAGGAGATTTCAAAAATAAAAGAAAAAAAACTTTCAATTTATTCTTCAGAACCTTTCAGAAAAGTTCTCGATGATTTAAAGGAATTTTTGTTGAAAGCTGGAAAAGAAGTTATAGAAAAGAAAATTATTTTGGGTTGTTCGGATATTGAGCAAAAAGGAGAAGCAAACGTCTTTGTTGGTTCTGGAAAATTTCATCCTCTTGCCTTGCATGGAAAAACTTATTTCTTGAATTTGGAGAAAAATAAATTAGAGGATATGACAGAGGAAATTGAAAGAGAGGAAATGAAAAAACAGGCAAGAATTTCAAAATTCAGAGAAGCAAAGAAAATCGGAATCTTAATTTCAACAAAACCCGGGCAGTTTTATAAAGATTACGAAAAAATCAAAGAAAAACTTGAAAAAGAGGGAAAAGAAGCAAAGATTGTAATTATGGATGAAATAAAAAATGAAAAATTAATTGGCTTGGATTTTGATGCCTATCTAAACACGGCCTGTCCAAGAATTTTGGATAATCATTTTGATAAATTGATAATTAATCTAAAAGAGTTATTTTAATTATTTTATGGTGACAATAGAAGAAGAGGCAATAAAATTGTTTGAACAAGGAAAAAAACCGAAGGAAGTTTATGAGATTCTTTCTGGGAAGGGAATTGAAACATCCTTATCCACAATTAAAGAGTATTATAAAGTTTGTACGCAAGGTTTTAAAAGCCGGTATGAATATCTAAAAGATTTGGCAAGGAAGAAGGGATTTGAAAGTTGGTATGAATACCAAAAAGAGTTAGTAAAGAAGAGGGGGTTTAAAGATTACTCTAAATATTGTGAATATTTAAAAGATCCATACTTCAAAGAGATTTATTATTCAAATGGGTCAGATGGAATAAATGAAGATAATCCTTATATTTTGATGTCAAGAATTTTGGAGATGAAAGATAAATTGAAAGAAAGAATAACAGAAACAGAAGAATATGAAAAATTAGAAGAAATACTTAAAAATATAGAACCAACGAAAAGAGTAAACTATATTGGAAAATTAAGAAGAGGTGTAGAAATTCTTATAGAATTAAGAAAAATAGATTATGATAACGTCACCATTCTATATTCTGTTTGAAATATTTTTTGTGATTCTTTACAATACAATTAATACTATTATTATTGTTTTTAAGTTGTTTATAGAGTTGGTTTATTCTCTCAGTTATGGGATTTCTGTTGCCGGACCTCTTGGAATTATTCTTGCTTTTGTTGTTTTATTTCCCTTAACATATTTTCTGGCAAAATTTTTCTTTGGTAGTGTGAAAATTGCTTTGATATCTCTCTTCATTTTGTTTCTGTTATTTATTTTTATTTTTGTGATTATCTAAATTCATAAGTCCCATATATATTAAACGAGACGCCGATTGATGAAAATGCAACATTTAAACATAATGATTTGATAAAAATTATGGGTTATTTAATTTTTATTATGTGCTATTTAATTTTTATTTTTTATAATTATGCCAAATTTTGTTTATAGGGGGAAAAAAGTGGCGGAATTAAGAAGAGATGAATTTATAGAATTATTGCCTTCCCGAGAAAGAAGAAAATTTAAAAGAGGTCTTACAGAACAGGAAAACAAATTGCTTTTAAAACTGAACAAATTTAAGGATCAAAAAGGAAAAAAATTTATTAGAACACATTGCAGAGATATGGTCATCTTACCCGAGATGATAGGGCATAAAATTGGAGTTCACAATGGAAAGGAATTTATTCCCCTTGATATAAGGGAAGAAATGGTTGGCCATCGTCTGGGCGAATTTGCCTTAACAAGGAAAAAAGTTCAACATGGCGCTGCAGGAATTGGAGCATCAAGAGGAACAAAGTTCTCCGCAAGCAAGAAATAAGTTTATTTCTATTTCGAATGTTTGTATAATTTAATTTTTCAAATGATTTGTGGGATAAAAATAAATCCGTCATTTATAACGAGGTAAATTTCTTTTGAATAGTTCCGCTTCTTCACGGATAATATGAGAAAAGCAGATATATAAATTCTTCGGATATTTTCAAATATCCTGAAAAATGAAAAATATTATTCTTTGGCGAATCTGGGTATTTTAAAAATTTTTTAATTTAAAGTTTAAAATATAATATAAATAATGTACAAGATAAGTGAAGTTGAATTTTCTTTGTTATCTCCAGCACAAATAAGAAAATTAAGTGTTGTTGAAATAACGAGGCCAGAGTTATATGATGCCGACGGTTATCCCGTAGAGCATGGAATAGTAGATCCAAGAATGGGTGTTATTGATCCCGGAGTTGCTTGCAGAACCTGCGGATATAGAATCGGAGAATGCATGGGACACTTCGGACATATAGAATTGGTAAAACCCGTTGTGCATCCTGTCCTCGCCTCAAAAATTTATATGTTATTGCAGGCGACTTGTGAAAAATGCGGAAGGATTCTCGCTCCCACAGATATAAAAGGTTTGGGTAAATGTGCAAAAAATGCTCAGGAGAAATGTCCTTATTGCGGAGAAAAACAAAAAAAAGTTAAATTCGTTAAACCAACAACTTTTATTTTAGGTAAGAAAGAATTAACTGCCGAACAGGTGAGAGAATGGCTTGAAAAAATTGCCGATGAAGATCTTGAAAGATTGAATTTCAAGGGAGGCAGACCTGAATGGATGATTATAACTATCTTGCCCGTGCCTCCAATGACAATGAGACCATCAATTGTTCTGGAAACTGGTGAAAGAAGCGAAGATGATTTAACCCACAAACTTGTTGATATTGTGAGAATTAATGAACGACTGAAAAGAATTTTAGAAATTGGTGCTCCCGATTTTTTAATAAGTGATATAATAGAACTCTTACAATATCATGTTGCCACATATATAAAAAATGATTTGGCTAATGTCCCGCCGGCGAGACATAGAAGCGGAAGACCTCTAAAAACACTTGCCCAAAGATTGACGGGAAAAGAAGGCAGATTTAGATTTAATTTGACCGGAAAAAGAGTAAATTTCTCAGCAAGAAGTGTAATTTCCCCAGACAACTTTATTAATTTAAACGAGGTGGGAGTTCCAAAGATTATTGCAAAAACCTTAACAATTCCAGAGAGAGTTACAGAAAATAATATAGAAGAAATGAAGAAATTGGTTTTAAATGCTGATAAATATCCCGGCGCAAATTATGTTATACGCACAGATGGATTAAAAAAGAAAATTACCAAAGAAACAAAACAGATGATAGCAGAAGAAATTATTCCGGGGTATGTTGTTGAAAGACATTTGCAAGATGGAGATTGGGTTATATTTAACAGACAACCAAGTTTGCATAGAATGTCAATGATGGCTCATAAAGTTAAAGTGATGGAAGGAAAAACATTTAGACTTCATTTGGCTGTTACTACACCCTATAACGCAGATTTTGACGGAGATGAGATGAATCTGCATGTACCACAAACGGAAGAAGCCAGAGCAGAACTAAAATATTTAATGGATGTAAATAAACATATTAGATCTCCCAGATATGGCTTACCAATTATAGGTGCAAAACACGATCATTTAATGGCGACTTATTTTTTAACAAAAGATGGCATTAAATTATCAAAAAATGAAGTCGCAAATTTATTGATGTCTACAGATATAGATATAAAACTTGACAAAGAGATTTATTCTGGAAAAGAAGTATTTTCATTTTTGCTGCCAAAAATAAATTTTGAAGGCAAAACAAAAACCGGAGAAAAAATTATAATCAAAGATGGGAATTTAATAGAAGGATATATTGATGAAAATGCAATTGGTGCAGAAAAAGGAGAATTATTGAACAAGATAGAATTATTATGCGGAAGCGATGAGGCTGCTAGATTTATTGAAAATGTAGTTAAATTGGGCTTAAATTTTATGACAACACATGCTTATACAATTTCATTAAGAGATTACTTTCTGCCAGAAGATGAGAAAATTGAGAAAATTGTTTTAAAAGACATAAATAATTATATCCAGAATCCGTCCGAGGAAACACAATCTAAATTGGAACAAATACTCAAAAAAATAGAAAAAATAGTAAAAGAAAATTTATCCAAAGATTCAAATGCTCGAATAGCGGCAGAGATAGGTGCAAGAGGAAGTTTGATTTCTATATCCCAAATTGTTGGCGTAATTGGTCAAGAGAAATTAAAAGGAGAAAAAATAAACAGAGGATACATCAATAGAACTTTACCTCATTTCAAAAAAGAAGACATAAATCCCGTGGCTTACGGATTTGTAAAGAAAGGATATAAAAAAGGAATATCTCCTACAGATTTCTTCTTTGATGCAATGCATGGCAGAGAAGGCCTATCAGATACGGCACTCAAAACAAAACATTCCGGTTATTTAGAAAGAAAATTAGTTAATTGTTTGCATGATTTAATAGTTATGCCAGATTCCACGGTTAGAAATGAAAAAAACCAGATAGTGCAATTTGTTCCATTTGAAAATGATCTTAATCCATGGAAAGTTAATAAAGGTAAAATTGAAATTGAAGAATTATTATGACGGAGGAAATAAAAAGAAGGTTTGAGGAATATTGTGTCGAGCACAAAATAAGCGGAGAGAAGAAAAAAGAACTGAAAAACAAATTGGAGGAATTAATAAAAAGATCAAAATTTGAACCCGGAGAATCTTTGGGAATAGTTACAACGCAATCTTTGTCAGAACCCGCTACGCAAATGACGATGAGAAGTTATCACTTTGCTGCATCTGCCGGTATAAGAATGGTTTCTGGTTTACCGCGATTGATAGAACTTTTTGATCTCAGAAAAGATATAGATAATGTAACAACTGTATATCTACTTGAAAATTCAAAGGAAAAAGCAGAAAAACTTGCAACAGAAATCGCAGAATCTAAACTGGAAAATGTAATTTCCGATATAGATTATGAACTTCTGGATTCACGGGTAAAAGTCAGTCTGGATAAAGCATCTCTGGATAAATTATATCTGACTCCAGAAGAAATAGTAACCGGCGTCATCAAGAAATTTGTAAAGAAATATAAAAGCAGTTTATCCAGAAATAAACTTTATTTTGAAGATGTTAAAAGTTATTCTGAATTCAGAATTCTTAAGCAAAAATTATTGAATTTGCACATAAAAGGAGTTAAAGGAGCAAAGGAAACTCTCATTTTAAATAGAGATGGAGAATGGATTATACAGGTTAGAGGAGGCAGTTTCAAAAAGATAATCTCTCTGGAAAATGTAGATACAACAAGAACTACAACAACAGATGTTGAAGAAATTTGTGATGTTTTGGGAATAGAAGCTGCAAGAACAATGCTAATTAATGAAATTAAAAAAACACTGGAAGAACAGGGTATCGAAGTCGATCCAAGATATATTGGAGTGGCAGCAGATGTAATGTGTGCTAACGGCAAAGTTGAAGCGATGAGCAGATATGGAATTATGAAATATAAAAATAGTGTATTGACCAAGCTGAATTTTGAAGAAACTGTAAAATTGCTTTTTGATTCGGCAATATTAAATCGAAAAGATAAATTAAATACTGCTATGGCTAATCTAATGATAAATCAATTAAGTCCAATCGGGACTGGAACAGTGAAATTAAGATGGAGATTATAGAAAAAATGAAAAAAGAGCACGGGATAAATGATTTGAAAAAAGAGTTTAATGAAGGAAAACTTGTTCTTGGAATCAGAGAAACTCTAAAACTTACGAAAAAAAACAAAATAGAAAGGATTTATTTATCTACTACGGCACCAAAATACATAGTAGACCGAGAAGAATTTAAAAAAGTAGAAATAAACAGATTGAATATAGATGCCATTGGTTTGGGTAAACTGCTTGGTAAAAATTTTCCGGTTTCAGTTGCGGGTGTATTAAAATGAGTTTCATAAAGAGATTTTATTTGGAGATTCTGTTTTGGTTTTTGCAAGGGATTGAAGATGAGAACATTCGATAAAAATAGTCTGCACTTCATCTCATTATTTGAATTGGTTACCGGAGTTGCTCCTATAGACTGCGTAATTAAAGATATTATTTATTTTGTCGTGCCCAAAGAAAAAATAAATATTGTTTTGACAAAAGGCAGAAAAAAGATAAAAACCCTTGAAAAACATATTGGAAAACAGGTTGTAGTTTATCCCTATTTCAAAACAAAAGAAGAATTTATAAAAGGGGTGATTTCAGACAGAGTAAAAATTAAAGATTCGGATAATTCATTAAAAATATTTATCAACAGATTGGATAACAAGAAGGTCAAGAGAGACCGAGAAGCCATTACAAGTTTTTTAAAGAGAATATATAATGTTGAAAATGTTCTGTTCAGATTTTAATAAATCTACTATATCTCCTGAATAAAAAAGGTTCAAATGAAATATTTGGATAAAATCAAGAAATTTCTTTTTAATTAAAATATATAAAATATATTAATTTATAATGGGAACATTTAATGCGAGAAAATTGAAGGAGAAAAGAAAAAAAATGAAAAGAAGCAAGAGAGGTTATAAGATAAAAGCTTTGGGATTACGTAAGAAAATGGACCCTCTGGAAGGTTCTCCTCAGGCGAAGGGGCTTGTTTTAAGCAAGAGGCAATTAGAACAAAAACAGCCTCATTCTGGTATGATTAAATGTGTTAGAGTAAAATTAATTAAGAATGGAAAGGAAGTTACAGCACATTTGCCGAGAGATAAAGCAATAAATCATGTTCAGGAACATGATGAAGTAACGATTGAAGGAATTGGAGGTTCGCAGGGAAAAGCTGTGGGTTCAATTCCAGGAGTTAGATATAGAGTTTGCGCCGTAAATGGAATAAGTCTAGAAATGCTTAGAACAGGAAGAAAGCAAAGAGCTACGAGATAAAAAAATATATTGAAGTTTATTTAAGTATTTTTCTTCTACTATTTATGGCTAAGAAGAGAAAGAAAACAGAGAAAAGAAATGAAGAAGCAAAATCAGAAGAAGTTTCGATAAAAGAAGAAAATCCAAAAGAAACCGAAGGAATACGAAGATACATAGGAATGTTTATTAGTGGTTTGGTTATTGGATTAATTATTGGTGTGGCATTGTTAAGTTCATTTTATGTAGAAAATGGGTCAACAATAAGTGCAAAAGAAGCCGGACAAAAAGCAGTTGATTGGATATCCAATTATGCTGTTCGTCCGGGAACAAAAGTTGAATTGATAAATGTTACTGAAGTGGACGGCGAAGGAATCTATAAATTGTCCATAAATTTATCTGCAGGCAATACTTCTCAGGTTGTCCAGTCATATATAACAAAAGATGCAAAATATTTATTCCCTCAAGGAATTCCAACCGGAGAATTTGTAGAATTGAAAAAAGAGGTAGAACAACAACAGAATAAAAAACAGCAGAAATTGGAAATTCCAAAATCTGATACTCCTGATGTAAAATTATTTGTAATGAGTTATTGCCCTTATGGTCTGCAAGCGGAGAAAGCATTTTTGCCTGTTTATAAATTATTAAAGGATAAAGCGGATATGGCCATAAATTTTGTGAGTTATGCAATGCATGGGAAAAAAGAACTGGATGAGAATTTGAGACAATACTGTATCCAATTAGAGCAAGGCGATAAATATTACGACTATTTGAGCTGCTTTGCTGGCGGCAGTGGAAATTATTCTAGATGCCTTGAAGAAGCAAAAATAGATAAAACAAAACTAAATTCCTGCGTGGCGAGAGTTGACAAAGAATACAATATTACAGAGATGTATAATAATAAAAGCACATGGGTAAGTGGAATGTTTCCCAGATTCAATGTTGAAGCAGATTTAAACACTAAATATGGCGTAAGAGGTTCACCAACTCTGGTAATTAATGATAAAGTTGTAATTATTAACCGTTCACCTGAAGCATATAAAGAAGCTATTTGTTCTGCATTTACCAATCCTCCAGAAGAATGCAATCAAAAACTTTCAGAAAGCACAACCTCTCCAGGATTTGGTGGAGGTGTTGGAAGTTCTTCGGGAGGACAATGCAATTAAGCTATTTTTATTTCTTTATTTTTTATTATATTAGTTCTTTAGTTTTAAAAAGAAAAGGATATTTGTTAATCATATAATCTAATTTGATTTAAATTTTCTTTTTAAATTATTTAAAACAATAAAATGCTTATGGGTAAGAGAATTATTGTCAGGAGGAGAGGTAAAGGAAGTTCCACTTACAGGGCAAAAGGCAAATTGGAATTGAAATTACCAAAAAAAGAAGGAAAGGCAAAAGTTGTGGATATTCAACACATATCCGCTAGAAATACTCCAATTGCCAAAATAAGATTTGAAGACGGAACCATAAGTTTTATTGCTGCGCCAATTGGTTTATCAACAGAACAAACCATAGATATTTCTCCAAATGCGGAAGTTTCTACTGGAAATATTTTACCCCTATCTAAAATTCCAGAAGGCTGTCCCGTTTATTTTATTGAATCCGTCTGCAAAGATGGAGGAAAATTCTGCAGATCTTCTGGTTCCTTCGCGATTGTAAAATCACATGAAAAAGATTATGCTTTTCTGGAATTTCCCTCAAAAAAAATAAAAAAACTAAAGGGGAATTGCAGAGCGATTGTTGGAAAACCTGCAGGATATGCCAGAAACACAAAACCTTTCTTAAAAGCAGGAACTAAATGGAAAGTTATGAAATCCAAGGGAAAGCTTTATCCAAGAACTTCTGGAAGTAAAATGAATCCCGTTGATCATCCATTTGGAGGTAAAACAAAACCCGGAAAATCTACTTCTGTATCAAAGAATGCGCCTCCGGGACAAAAAGTTGGTTCTATTGCTCCAAGAAGAACTGGAAAGAAAAAGAAATAATGAAGTACACCGTATGGACAAATTTTTAGGTAAAAAAGTAAAAGTTACTAGATTGTACGATTCTTGGATGGGTGAGATTCTTCAATATTTATTTGATAGAAAACATCGTAAATTAGAACCTGTTAATACCTGTTCTTTTGAACAATTAAAAAGATATGGTATGTTTAAGCCTTGGAAAACAGCGGGTAGAGAAATAGAGGAAAAACACGAAAGAGATAGAAAGTTATGGGGGAAATAATATTAGGACAAAACTCTTTAGCAATCCATTATTATAAAAACAGATGAAAAAGATTAGTTAAAAAGAAGTCTATGAAACTAAAGGATGAAATTGATCCAGCTCAGATTATAGAAATGAAAATTAATTAGAGATAAATTATTCTATTCGATTAAACTTATTAATGGGACCAATAGAAATCGTAAAAAAACAATCAAAAATAAAGGAGTTTAATCCAGTTCAGAATCTTGCTGTTGAATGCGGTTTGTTAAAAGGAAATAATCTAGTTGTTTCAAGTCCGACTGCAAGTGGAAAAACTATCATTGCGGAACTCGCAATTATAAACAACTGGAAGAAAAGAAAAGGGAAATCAATATATATTGTTCCTTTAAGAGCTCTCGCTTATGAAAAATTTGAAGATTTCAAAGAAAAATATACGGAGTTTGGTTTGAAAATCGGGGTTTCAACGGGAGATTTTGATTCCGCATCAGAATATCTGGCAGATAAAGATGTTGTGATTTTAACTTCAGAAAAATTGGATTCTTTGATTAGACATAGAGCAAAATGGTTATCTGAAATTTCTCTTGTAGTGACTGATGAAACTCATCTTCTAACAGATTCAAATAGAGGTCCTACTCTAGAAATTGTTTTAACTATATTAAAAGAAAATCTCTCCCCACAAATTCTAGCTCTCTCCGCAACAATTTCAAATTCTGATGAATTGGCAGAATGGCTAAATGCCAAACTTGTTTTAAGCGATTACAGACCGGTTCCTTTAAAAAAAGGAATTTTTTTTGATAAAAAACTGATTTTCGAAGATGAAACAAAAGAAGTAGAATGTTCCGATGTTATCTCTATTGTGAAAAAAGTTGTAAAGAAAGGTAAACAGGTTTTGATATTTCTGTCCACGAGAAGAAATGCAGAGAGTTTAGCAGAGAAATTATCATTAGAATTTCCCTTAATCGAAGGAGATACTGCAAAAAAAATTTTAAATACTTTTGAAACTCCAACAAAACAATGCATGAAACTTGCAAATTGTTTAAGACACGGAATTGCATTTCATCATGCCGGACTGATAGATAAACAAAGAATAAAAATAGAAAAAGATTTTAGAGCAAATAAAATAAAAGTTATCTGCGCAACAACAACTCTGGCAGCTGGATTGAATTTGCCAGCTTTTCTCGTAATTATCAGAGATGTGAAAAGATTTTCTGATGGATACTCTCAATACATTCCAAATTTAGAAGTGCAGCAGATGTGTATTCCAGGAGACTCTAAAGTATTGTTTGAAGATGGCGAAGAAGTTGAAATTGAAAAAGTTGTAAAAAACAAGATTAATAAAAAGGTCGTAACTTTTGATGGAAAAGAGTATCAGAGCAATAAAATATTAAAATATTATAAGAGAGAAGCAGAAAAATTAATAATAATTAAAACAAATATAGGAAAAGAGCTAAGATTAACAAAAGAACATCCTGTATTTATTAAGAATAAAGGTTGGGTAAAAGCGAATAATATTGAAATAGGCGACAAAATAAGCATTTATAATTATGAAAGCATAAAACACAAAAAATTACCATTTTTCTTTGAATTTTTACCTGCCGACAAAGTTTACACAATTGGAATAGGTAAATTAATTGAAAAAGCAAAAAATAAATTAAATATAACAGAAAAAGAACTTGCAAAAAGATTTGGTTATAATTACAAAATAAGCTATCATTATAAAAATAACTTGAAAGCAATGCCTTTATGGCTAACAAAAAAACTATGTAAAATTTTAGAATATGATAAAACAAAAATGTCAAAAATTATAAAAGAAGTCAAAACCGCTTATGGAGCAAAAATCAAAATACCAAAAAGAATTCAGCCTGATTTTCTTTGGCTTGCAGGCATAATTGCAACAGAGGGTAATTTGAACAAGCAAACTAAAAACAATTCACTTTTTATAAAATTGAGAATATTTAACACAAATATTAAGATAATTAATAAAGCTAAACGGATTTTATCCTCTTTTGGTCTAAAACCAAAGATATATAGATACAACGATTGTTATTATTTAGAAATTTGTTCAACTCTTTTATCTAGAATATTAAACAAACATTTCGGCATTCCCTATAATAATAAAACAACTTCTGTTAATGTTCCATCAATATTATATTCTGCTGATCCAAAACTAATTGGCTCCTATCTTTCCGGTGTATTTGATGGTGATGGAAATTATCATAATGGAAGAATTTTATTTGTGAGCTCAAGTAAAAAATTTGCTTTTGGATTGCAGGATTTGCTATTAAGATTAAAGATACTTTCAAAGATAAGTGCAGATTCAACAATTTTAAAGACTACAATAAGAGGCAAAGAAGTTTTATTTAACAAACCAAAATATTATGTTACTTTTTATAAGCATTCTTATATAAATCAATTTGGAAAATACGTTAAACCAGTAAAATATAAAATTCCAAACAAGAAATATAGCAAATATCACAATATAAATAAATATTTTGACAAAAAAGAGAAGCTATATTTTGCTAATGTAATAGAAATAAAAGAAGTAAAGAAAAAAATTCCTGTTTATAATCTGGAAATAGAAGAAAATAATAATTATTTTGTTTCATCTTTTTTAGTTCATAATTGCGGTAGGGCGGGGAGACCAAAATATGATAAATCAGGTCTTGCTCTTTTAATTGCAAAAAATGAAACTGAAGCAACGGAACTTGTAAACAGATATTTGCTTGGAGAAATTGAGCCCATTGTTTCAAAACTTTCCCTGGAACCTGTTTTGAGAATGCATATTCTTTCCCTAATTGCGACAGAAGTTGTTCATTCAAGGGAAAAATTATTTAATTTTTTCAAGAAAACTTTTTTTGGCTATAGATTCGGAACTGGGATCGAAATACAAATAAAAATTCAGGAAATTCTTGAAGAACTGGAAGAATATGGCTTTTTAAATCTAAAAAAATTCCGAGCAACGAGAATCGGAAAAAGAGTTTCGGAACTTTATTTAGACCCTCTCTCAGCCCATATAATTTTAAATTCGCTGGAAAAAGCGAGTTTAAAAACAAAAGATATATTCTATTTGCAGATTATTTCTTCCTGTTTTGAAATTTACCCAAAACTAAGAGTTAAGAATAATGAAGCAGCTGATATTGAAGACTTTATCGCAAAAAATAAAAAATATTTCTTGATGGAAGTTCCAGATCCCTGGGAGTATGAATACGAACTATTTTTGCAGAGTCTGAAAACGGCAAATTTATTATATGAGTGGATTTCTGAGAAAACAGAGGAGCAACTCCTCGAAAAATACGGAATTACTCCGGGAGAACTTTATACAAAAACAACAAATGCAGAATGGCTTCTCTACGCCGCGGAAGAATTTGCAAAATTAAATAAGAATAGAAAAATTGCAAAAGAATTGAAAAAATTACAACTGAGGATGAAAAACGGAATAAAGGAAGAATTGCTCGATTTAATCAGGCTTAAAGGAATAGGGAGAATTAAGGCAAGAAAACTTTATAATGCCGGGATTAAAAGTGTTGGTGACATAAAAAAGAATAAAATTATTGCGGAGAAATTAATTGGAAAAAAAACTTTAGAAAAAATTATTGGCAAAATTTTACCATAATTTATATTTTTTAAAAGTGCGAATTAGAATTTTAATTGGAGAATTCTAAGAGAGACTTATTAAAAATATAAAAATTGATCAAAAAAATAGAAGTTGTTCTTCATTATTATCATTCCAATTTTACAATAGGATTTCATGAATTTATTGGATGACCATTAGCGAATATTAATTTATAGAGATACTATTATGTATTTACAAAAGCATAATTTGAGTAAAAATATGAATAGAAGTAAAAAAGAAAATAAAAGATTTTATATTGCATCCATAATTAGTTTGTTATTTATCTTCGGTATGCTTCTATTTTTGGTTTATATAGGAACAGTAATAGAAAAATCAACAGATAAAGAAATAGATAGACAAAGTCACTATTTTGCCTCTAAAAATTCCTCTGCTGAAAAGATGAGTATTGAAAAAGCAATGGAAATTGCCAAAAACAGCGAATGCATGAAAGAAGGAAATTTAACCAACAATTATGTGTATAATAATATAACAAAAACTTGGTGGATAGATTTAGATATTGAAAAACCCGGATGTCGTCCCGCATGCGTTGTAGATATAAAAACAAAAACGGCCAGGATTAATTGGAGATGTACCGGTCTAAAAATTCTTCCCAAAAATAAATTTTGCGGTTTCAGCACATATGGAATCTGCAAAACAGATAAAGATTGTATTGTTGGGGGATGTTCGGGACAGGTATGTCGATCGGTAAATGAGAAATCAGTAATTACAACCTGCGAATATAGGGAATGCTATGATGCATCAAAATATGGTTTGTCTTGTAAATGTGTAAAAGGAAAGTGTCAATGGATCTGATGAAGAAATAATTTAATTTTTATATTATTTATGCGCCGATAGTCTAATGGTAGGACATTGGCCTTCCATGGAATCACAAAAAAATAATTCGATGAAAGCCAACAATCCGGGTAGAAATTCGGAAATTCAAATCCCGGTCGGCGCATC
>JAGGTL010000035.1 GCA_021163805.1 Candidatus Aenigmatarchaeota archaeon
ATTGGAGCTCCAAAAAGATGCGCCGAAGGAATTTCTCTTGGAGGTCTTGAAAGATTAAAATTAAATCCTCCAGCAAACTGCATAAGGCAGAAAATAAACGGTGCGAGAATTTATGCTCCAAATGGAAAATTCATTGAAATTGATTATGGCAAAGACAGCGGATATATTTTAGAAAGGAAAATATTTGATAAATGGCTCGCCGAGGAAGCGGCAAGAAAGGGAGCAAAAATTCAGGCAAAGACCTATATTAAAGAAGTCCTTAAAGAAGACGGGAAGATTGTTGGAGTTAAAGGAGAATTTATTGGAAAAGAATTTTCCGAAAGATGCAAAGTTTTGGTTGCTGCAGATGGTATTGAATCCAAAATATCAAAAATTGCTGGTCTAAATACAATCTGCAATCCATTACTTGTGGATTCGGGGGTTCAGTTTGAAATGACGGGAATTGAGATTGAAGATCCTAAAAAAATTTATTTATATTTTGGAAATAAAATCGCACCTCGCGGTTATCTTTGGTTATTCCCAAAAGGCAAAGATGTTGCAAATGTTGGAATTGGAATTATTGGCAACAGCGAAGTTCCAGCAATAGATTATCTGAAGAAATTTATAGAAAGCAGGTCGGAATTGAAAGATGGTTCCATATTGGAAGTAAATGCGGGGGGAATTCCGGTTGGAGGATTTTTGAAGAAAATGATTTTAGACAATTTTCTTGTTGTTGGAGATGCCGCACATCAGGTAAATCCGATTCATGGAGGAGGAATTTACGAAGCCCAGTTTGCCGGAAGAATTGCAGCAGAAGTTATAGATGAAGCATTGCAGAAGGGAGATACTTCAGAAAAGCAATTAAATAAATACAATATTGAATGGTGGAAACAGAGGGGAATACATTTGAGAAAAGTTGAAAAATTAAGAGAAGTTGTTGAAAAACTTTCTGATGATGATTTTAATTATCTTGCAGAGAATCTAACTGGAGAAGATTTAATAAATTTCAGCAGAGGAAACAACTTAAAAACTTTCGCAAAAATATTGATGAAAAGACCAAATTTAATAAAATTCGCCAAGGCCTTGTTTTAGCTACTTAATGCCTCCCCTATTCCATTTATTAGATCTTCCTTGTGTTTTATAAATATGCTTTCAACTAATTCACGGTTAAAAGAATACATTCCTGCCTCTTCTTTATCTCGTAAAACCTCTTCTTTATCTCCTAAAAGATTGGCAAAAGCACGATAATTTCGAGATACAAAAATCCCCCACAGTAATTTATCTACTCCTGTTATTTTTAAGTTCTCTATATTAACACCAAAATATTTTTTTACTCCTTCAGATAAAATTTCTGTGATTTCACTAGCCCTTAGGTATTCTGAAGTATGAAGTTTCTCTTCAAATCTTGAGCAAAGATACTCTTTTAATTCCCGAAGTGAATAATCAAGATTTATTTTTTGCATCATATCTCTAAACTAATTATCATTTTTTAATATTTATAGATTTCTATGATTTAAAATATAGCAATGATTAAATAATATTCCCCTTCCCATAAGGCACAATTCTCAAAAATTCGTCTATGTTGATTTTTTCTATTTTTTTTATATCTTCTTTTTTTGATTTTGAAATTATTCTCGCCTTTATATTTTCAGCCAATTCCCTGCCTTTTTTTTCTCCGGGAACTACAACAACAAAATTTTTTGGTTTTTTTAGAGAATTTTCTGGGCAAACAATAGGTTCAAATTTCTCATTTACGCCAATTAAAAGTTTTAATTCAACTCTCAAAAAATTTCTTTTTCCATAAATCATGAAAGAACCTTTTTTTGAGCAACCTCTCTTTAAAACCTGCTCTGGTCTCACCCAGTATACATCTGCAATTCCAAGTTTTGAAATCCAAAATCTAGAATAACATCCAACAAACTGAGCTCCCTCTTTAATTGCCTGTTCTGTTATCTTTTTCCCCTCGCTTCTGATAATTCCAAAGGGAGAACCGGGAATATGCGCATGCAAAACAATATCATTTTTCTTGCAATATTTTTTGATTAATTTCTCATTTGTGTCAGCATCCTTTCCAGCGACTACGAGAAAATTATCTGAAGTAAAAAAATGCCTGAATTGTTCGTACCATTCTCTTCTTTTTTTTTCTAATTTTTCTACTTTGTTTTTTTCAACTTTCTCAAGAAGCAATTTTTCTATTTTTTTCGCTTTCTCTCTCGCCTTTTTTGATTTATCATACAATCTGTTTATTTCATCTTTTAATTCGGTGTTGATATTCAATTCAATTTCTTCTCCCTCTAGTTTTAGAATTATGATCCCTCCCTTTTCCATTTCAATTGGTTTTTCAATTTTTTTGTCTTTTCTGAATATATTTATGCTTCTTTCTATTTCATCTTTGTATTTTAAAATCAAGTCTGCCCGCTTTTTAAATTCTCTTTCATCCTTCAAATATCTTTCTAAATTTTTTTTCTGATTTTCCCTTATGATTTCCTCTTTCGTTTTTTTCTTTCTAGAAAAAAACTCCTTTATTGCCTCTGAAAAACTTCTTTTTTTTTCAAAATTCAATTTCAGAGTTTCAAGTTCAATTGGAGAAACAAAAAACTTCTCTCCATCTTTAAAATAAATTCTCGGACTGATTTTCTGATTTAATACATCTTTTCCCTTCAATATTTCCTCTTTGTAAATTTTTCCCAAGTGAAGTTTATTCAGGTCTTTTATCTTAAGATATTCTTCAACATTGGCACTGGAAGGAAATTCATACTTCCCGCCAATGATAATTTTCCTGTCTTTAAATTCTCTCTGAATAAGAGATGCAATAATTCTATTTTCTTTATCTACAAGAATTATATTTCCCTTTCCTATGAATTCAAGAATTAAATCAAAATCCGAAAACTGCAAAACGAGAACTTTATTGAAATCGTTCTGCTCTATTTTCAAAAGTTTTTTGTTTTTTAATTTATTAGATAAAAAATTAACAAAACCTGTTGTTTCTTTTTCTTCAGTTTTTTCGGTATCCAGATAGCAAAAATTCTTTCCAACGACAAGATAAAATCTTTCTTTTTTTGGTTTGAATTCAAAAACAAAATTTTCCGATTTGTAAATTCTTTTTAAAGTGCTCTTTTCAATAACTTTCAACTCTTTCTGTAAATAATAAAAATCCAGAGGGGTCAGCATAAAATTTATTCTTTTTTCTCAATAGTTAGAAAACAAGAACCGCAGTAATAAATCGTTTTTCCTTCCAATTTCCTCTTTCCAAGAAAAACCCCCGGACCGCATTTTGGACAGAATTCTCTGTCTCTGATTATTTTATCTCCTTCAATTTTATATCTCTCATATTTTTTTGAGACTTTGTGTTTGCTCTTTGATTTGGGTCTCTTTCCCTTCTTTTTCTCCGCCATAAGTTTTTATAAAAAATAAATTAATGAAGGTTTTAATTTAACAATTTCAGAACCTCTTCGCTCTCAACTCTTTTCCCGTATTTCTTCATTAATTCCTCCATTGCTTTTTCTTTATGCTTTTTCTTGAATTCAAGGACGATTTTTTTTAGTTCTTCTCCGGAAATTTTTTCAAAACCCCTGATACTTTTTTTAATCAAAACATCAGAAACAGATTTTTTTGTAATTTTGCCTTTTTCCAAATTTTTTAGAACAAATTCTAAATCTTTTTTCTCAATTTTATGTCCTGCCCTCTCTAGAAATTTTTTCTTATTCAGAATCAAATCGGCAATTATCTTCGGCTCAACTCTGTATTTCAGAAATTCTTCAAAAAGATTCAATTCCAAACTTTTTGTAATTTGTTCTGCCAGTTCCCTATTTAAACCAAGTTTCTGAAATTTTTTTGCTTTATCTTCCAAAGTTTCTGGCAATTTTATATTATCCAAATATTTTTTGACATTCACTTTTGGTAAATCCGTTTCTAAATACATTCTCGCCGCTCCCGGAAGTTCTCTGGCATATCTGGTGTTTAATCCCGATGCATATCTCGTTTCTTCTGGAACCCCCTCCTTTAAAAAGAGAATTCTTTTTTTAATTAATTCCAGTGCAAGTTCGCATTTCTTCCCCCCTATCAAAAGGAACAAGTCTTTTTCTTTAATCTCCATTTCTTTTTTCAGCATATCAATTTCTTTTGAATGGAAACCATATTTTTTTAGATCTTCGTCTGAATGAATAAATCCATTGATTTGAAAGAATTTCGCATAATTCGCAATTTCTTTTCCCAAAGTCAAATTTCCGCATTTCTTTTTGAAAAAACCGGAGAAGTTTTCTATCTTTAAGCAAAGAATTTTTTCTTTTGACAATGTTTTTAATAATTCGCAATTTGATTTTTTAAAAAGATTGGTAACATCTCTCTGCTCAAATTTTATTTTTGTTCCTTTTAGAGTTTTTTTTATTGAGATCAAATCCAATTGCCTTTTAACTTCATTTTCAACAAGTTTGTCAAGATTTCTTAAATCCTGAAAACCTTTTATTTCAATTCTTCTTCCCTCTCTTATTGAAATGTTCACATCCTGTCTCACTGTGCCTATTCCCCTCTGAACTTTCAAACTTCTTAAAAGCAGACCTATTTTTGAGGCAAATTCTTTTGCCTGTTTTGGATGCCAAATATCCGGATGGCAACTCAATTCTATTAGCGGAATTCCAAGTCTATCCAATCTGTAATAGATTTTATTTTCTTCTTCCCTTACCTTTGCCGCGCTTTCTTCTTCAAGTTCCAATTCTTGCAAATATACTTTTCCGAATTCTGTTTCAATAAAGGACGTTTCATTTCCCATTGCTATCAATGCTGTTCTCTGATACCCAGTTGTATTGCTTCCGTCGATAACTATTTTTCTCATTATCTGGATTTCGTCCGGAATTTGCATATGCAGCATTTTTGCCAACTGCAAACTAATTATTAAAGCCTCTTCATTTAATTCTCGTGGAAATTGAGAATCCGTTTCAACCGAACAGCAATTTGGATAAAAATAATAAACATATTCTTTTCCCTTCAAGAATTCGGACATTGTGGCTTTATCTACTTCGCCAATTTCGCTTGAGGTCGGTCTCAATTTTCTGCTAAATTCAAAAACTCGTTTTTCATTTTCGGAAATTTCCGCCGGGCAATTGCAGAATAATTTTGTTTTTGTTGCAAGTCTCTGATGAATTTCAATACCAACTTTTAAACCCAATTTTTTATAATCAATCATAAAAATAAAAAAGAATTAATTACTCAAATTCCGGGTGAACAGATATCTTCGTTTCTGCCGAAATTTCATATTGATAGATTGTCGTAATTTCTATTGGCAATTTAACTTCATCAGAAGTGGAAGGAATGTCCACCCTTACAGTACAATAGCCTTCTCTGCCGCCTTTCATAGGAATATTTGAACATCCTTTGGTAGAATCTCCTATTTTAACTGTTGCCCTTTTAATAATATAATGTTTGGTATTATTATTATATTCTACATTGCCTCCGCCAACATTTTTGAATACTAAGGTAATGGGCACATCTGTACTTCCGGTTCTTAAAATATTTTGAACCCTTACATCCACATGAACTGGAGAATTGCTGTTCACTATATTCTTTACTTTTGGTATTGGCTCTCTTCTTTCCATTCTCTTTCTGTATTCCGTTCGTGAGAATGCATAGATCGTTGCCACTGTAGTAGTTGTATAATTATATCTTACATGAACTCCAACATCATAGGTTTGCGTTTTAGTTACCTTTGGTGCCTCTACTCTCCATGTTAATCTGTCTTCTTCTCCCTCTCTGCCTACTTCTGGGTCTGGAGGATTAAGGTCGGCTCCTTTTGCTATGTTCGTTGATCCCCAACTTAACAGATAAATTTCGCCTTCCACATTTTTTGCGACTGCATCGCCGACATTTTTAATTCTTGCTTCCAAATTAATACTCTGGCCAGAAACGGGATATTCCACATCCGGACCAAAATACAGTATCGTTAAGCCCTGTGTTCCCGCCATTGCCGTTTGTTTTTCTCCACCTCCGCCAAAAGGCATTGTACATCCGCTTATTAGAACTACTAAACTCACCAGTAACACTCCTAAAATCTCCTTATTCATAGTTATATATAGTTTATTAATTAATATAAAAATCAATTGTCACCTAATTTCAATGAAACGGCCGATAGTTAAAAAGTTTTGCTTCTCGTGTTTTATATTTGGATTTTTGGAATTATGAGATGATGATAAATTTTCTTTGTTTTTTCAGTTAGAGCAATATATCAACTTCTCTATTTTTATACATTATTTCCAGTTTGAGTAAGATTTTTGGATAAGAAAGAATTAAGATTATTAAACTTGAGAATTTTTCAGATTGTTGAACAGGAGTTTGAGTTATTTTTTTATTTAAGGTGATCCAGCCGCACGTTCCCGTACGGCTACCTTGTTACGACTTAGCCCTCCTTACAGAATCCAAGGTTGATTCCCCGAAATCGGGGAAGCTCCCTCAAGACCCTATTCAGATGGCTTGACGGGCAGTGTGTGCAAGGAGCAGGGATATATTCATCGAACGATGATGACGTTCGATTACTAGGGATTCCATCTTCACGGGGACGAGTTTCAGTCCCCGATCTGAACTAAGGTTGAGTTTAGGGATTAGCTTTCTCTTTCGAGATTGCAACTCTCTGTCTCAACCATTGCCGCGCGCGTGTAGCCTAGGAAGTTCGGGCCGTACCGACCTGCCGTCGCCCACTCCTTCCTCCTGCTTGCGCAGGCAGTCCTTTTAGAGTGCTCTGCCAAAAGCAGATAGCAACTAAAAGCGTGGGTCTCGCTCGTTGCCAGACTTAACTGGACATTTCACAACACGAGCTGACGACGGCCATGCAACTCCTCTCAGCTAGTCAGGTAAGTTCTTTAAACTGACCTTCATTCAGCTGTCTTCCCTAGTAAGATTCTCGGTGTTGAGTCCAATTGAACCGCACGCGTCACCCCTTATGTACTCCCCCGCCAATTCCTTTAAGTTAGATGCTTACAGCATAACACTTTGGCTATACTGCAGATTCATCCTTGCGGACGTACTCCCCAGGTGGCCCGCTTAATGGTTTCCCTTCGGAACTGGCTGATTTCTACAAACCAGCCAACACCAAGCGGGCATCGTTTACGGCTAGGACTACCCGGGTATTTAGGAACCGAGAGATTCGCTGTCAAATTCATTTTTTTCTTATGAAAACTTTCTCTATTAAGAGAAAGGGTTCAATCTAATCCGGATCGCTCCCCTAGCTTTCATCCCTCACCGTCAGAGTTGTTCTGGTTAGATGCCTTCGCCATTGGTGGTCCCCTCAGGATCAAAGGATTTCACCCCTACCCCGAGAGTACCTCTAACCTCTCCCAATCTCTAGTCTAGCAGTATTTCTGGCATTTTCCCAGTTAATAGGAAATTTAACCAGAAACTTGCTAGACCGGCTACGGATGCTTTAAACCCAATAAAAGTGGTTACCACTTGTGGCTCGGGTATTACCGCGGCGGCTGCCACCCGTTTAGTAAACTGTGAGCCAAACTATATTATCCGTTATAAAAAATTCTTTGACTCGCAGTTTATTACCCACCACTTATTCGTTAAGCTGTTTGGACTTAACAAAAGTTATTCCGGTATGGAATAACACTTAGAGTTCCCTTATCACACTTGCGTGCATTGTAAAGGTTTCGCGCCTGCTGCGCCCCGTAGGGCCTGGATTCTTGTCTCAGAATCCATCTCCGGGCTATTGCTCTCACAACCCGTACTGATTATAGGCTTGTCGGGACTTTACCCCGGCAACAACCTAATCAGGTATAACCCCATCCTTAGTTTGGATAAGCTCTTTCCAGAACACTTATCCTATCTTCTTTTATCCTCAGTTTCCCGAGATTATAGAAGACCTAAGGGCAGGTTAGTTATATATTACTGAGCCGTTCGCACTTCAGAACCGAAGTTCCAAAGTACTTGCATGGCTTAGTCGAACTCTAATAGCAGTAACCTCCGGCAGGATCAACCGGAATTGTACGGGGATTTGCTCCTTACTATATGCTCCTCCTATTCAACTATGAGAATAACTGGCATCTCAAGTTTAATAATCTATTTTACTAGATTATTTCATCGCCTCTTGGACTCCTCATATACATATAAAAAAATTAATTAATATTATACCTATCATCTCTGGATCCATCAACACAACATATTAAAATTCCTTTCTTCGCTTTTATATTTATATTTGCTTCGGTCTTCATTTAGTTTCTTGCAAAAAGAATAATGGCCCCATAGTTCTTAAATTTGAAAAATAAACCATTTTTCTTCTTTTCGTAATTTTCATAAAATATTTTAATTCTTGTTCCTCGCCTTATTTTCTCAAAATTTCAAGATATTCTTTTTTTAATTTGCTCATATCTTGAATGATTTCGGCCTGTATCTCAATTTGCTCGCTTGGGATGACAAATCCAAAAATCCTGACCATATTTCCTATCTTTAACTCAGGTTTTGGAATCTCTTCAGAAAAAGATATATTTATTTTTCCCGTTCCATCATCTAAAACAAGCAAATTTTCTCCAATATCTATTATTTTTCCTATTAAGGATATTCTCGAATCCAGATTTGGATTTATTTCAGAAATTTTTCTTTTTACAGCGGGTTCTATTTTAAATTCTATTGGCATAACATAATTGAGTTTTAATCTTAAATAGCGGGGGGTGGATTTGAATTCGGCAGAATTCTTCCACCGACCTTCGGGTTATGGGCCCGACGAGCACTCCAGACTTGGAGAGTTATACTTCAAATATAACTTTGCTCCACCCCGCTATAATTTAGTTTCATTCTAAATTTTAATATTGTTTCGCAATCTCATTATTTGTGGAAATTTGCCTCGCAGCTGGAAACACAATCTTCAGTTAAAAAATATAAATAATCTCTCTTCAAATATTTTTCTAACAGACAGATAAGTTAGTTTTCTATGTAGATTATGGGTTTTTTATTGGGAATTGATGAGGCGGGGAAAGGTCCAGTAATAGGCCCTTTGGTTATTGCAGGAGTATTAATTTCTGAAGAAAATGAGGGAAAATTAAAAAAACTTGGAATCAAAGATTCAAAAGAACTGTCACCCGAAAAAAGAAAAAAATTTTCCGAAGAAATCAAAAATCTGTCCGAAGATTTTGTTGTTTTAAAAATTTCGGCAAGTGAGTTGAATAAAGAGATGGATACAAAAACTCTAAATGAAATTGAAATTTCGAGAATTGCGCAGATAATCAATTCCTTCTGGATGAGAAGACCAAAAGTTTATATTGATGCTTTAGAAGCAAACACAAAAAAATTTAAAGAAAAAATTTTGTCAAGATTGAAAGATAAAAAACTCGAAATAATTGCCGAAAATTATGCGGACAAAACATATCCTATTGTTTCGGCGGCATCAATAATTGCGAAAGTGACGAGAGATTCCGAAATTAAAAATTTGCATAAAAAATACGGATTCTTTGGTTCTGGTTATCCTTCGGATGAAAGAACTATAGAATTCCTGAAAAAGCTAAATAAAGAAGAGTATAACAAAATTGTAAGATTAAAATGGGAAACATCAAAAAATATTTTAAAGAACAAAAAGCAGAAGAAGTTGTTAGAATTTTGATAAAGTTTGTTTTAATTCATGGAGCAGATCATCATCATTTTTAAATTCTATAATTTCATAGAAGAAGATAGAATTTAATCCCCTGCATAATCAAACTTATTTTTCCCTGATTATTCTTCAATTCTCGGAGCCAGGATAAACCCCAGTTTTGCTCTGTCTTTGATAACATACTCCAGATGCAATGGATAATCTTTGTTGAATTCTATCTTGACATTTTCAGATAATCTGCTGGCTTTTAGCATTTTGCTCAGATATTCTATTGAATATCTTGCAATAACTTCTTCTTTACAGTTTATAGAATAAAGTTGTGGATTTCCTGCATCTATCTTTATTTGCGTATAACTAGAATCTCCCTCAGATCTTAAAACCAGTGAATCTTTCGAAAGTTTTATAGATATTCCATCGGAAATCAATGCACCGTTTTCAATTCCTTCTTTTAAAATTGACGGGTCTAATTCGGCCGAGTTCTCAAATTTAAATCTGCTCAAATCTTGCATTTCCTGTTTTGCAACGGAAATTATTGGAATTGCAAATTGTCTGGTTGTTTTTCCTTCCAGAGTTAACTCGAATCTGTCTTCATTTTCATCAAGACTCAAAATTAATTTATCTTCTGGTTTTGCTTTTTTGATAAATTGTAATATTTTGAGAATGTTCAAACCAACTTCAATATCTTTATCGCAGGTATAACTTTCAAATGCCGTTGGAAGAATCAAAAAATCTACCACGGCGATAACTGCTCTGTCAGGGCAAACAAGAGATATTCCATCTTTTTTAATATTAAATGTGCCTTCATCAACTATTTCTGCAATTGCATTGAAACTTTCTCTCAACAAACCGACATCATCTAATACTGCTTTGAACATAATTATATATATTAAAAGTATAAGTTAATTTAAGTTCTGATTTTGGGAATAATTATTTCCAATTTTTAACAATTAATTCTGCCAATTTTATTGTTTCTTTTAAATCTTCGGCATGAAAAATGCTGTGTGGCGTATGTATATTTCTTATCGGTATATTTAGAGAGCAACTTAAAATTCCTTTCTTCGTTATCTGGGTAATTGCGGTATCGGTCATTCCCCCATCAACCAATTCCAACTGATATTTAATCTTGTTCTTTTTTGCCAGATTAAGAATGAATTTTTTTAAGTTTTCCGGTAAAATTGCCCCGTGACCTTCGCATTCTATCAAACTTATTGTGACTCCTTTTCCAAGCTTTATTTCGCTTTCTTTCTCAGAAACAGAGGGAACATCTCCAGCAATCGAAGTATCTATAACTATGGCTAAATCCGGCTCTGTTGAATAAACAGCAGTTCTTGCACCTTTCAATCCAACTTCTTCTTGAGATGAAAAAATAAAGTAAATATCATTTGGATTTTTTATTCTCTTTAAAATATCTATCAAACAATAAACCCCCAGTCTATTATCTAAAGCTTTTCCAATAAAAGTGTTTTTTTGCAATTGTTTAAATTCTGATTTGAAAGAGATGGGTGTGCCCTTCTCAATATTTAATTTTTCTTTACCTGTCATCCCTATATCTATATACATTTCATCGTATTTAATAATTCTTTTTCTTTCTTCTTCCTTTTGCAGATGGACGGGTTTTGAGCCAATCAATCCCTCTATTTCTTTTTCTCCTTTGATTACAACTCTTTGGGAAAGCAAAATTTTGTCATCAATTCCCCCAATTTTTGAGAATTCTATGAAGCCTTTATTTATTCTTTTCACAATAAAACCAACTTCATCCATATGTGCAACCAAAGAGATTTTTTTTCTGTTTTTGGCAGAACCTTTTTTTAGGGCGATTAAGTTTCCAAGAGTGTCCTCCGTTATTTTATCTGCATATTTTGAAATCTCCTTTTTTATCACTTCTCTGATCTCGGTCTCGAAACCTGAAACACCCGGAGTTTCACTTAATTTTTTTAATAAATTGATATCCATATTATTAATTAAAAAATAAGTAAAAAGAGGATAAAAATTGTAAAATATATTTTCCTACATAGAAATCTTTAAGTTTTAATCACCATATTATCATGACATGTGATGCAGGAAATAAAATAATAGACCTTGGAGAAGGTAAGAAAATAGTAGATTTAGACAGAGGCAATCTTTATTTTGGAGAAGGTACGGGAGAAGTTTTTCTCAAACCAGAAGAGTTGAAATGGTTCTATTATAACTATGCTTATAACCAAGAATCTCTTTTCAAGCCAAAATACGGTAGAGATGAATTTAACCCAAATGGAATCGGAGAATTGAGATATGATAATGGCAAATTATATTTAATAGATGCTTCTGGCAATTCTTATGATATAACCAAAGAAGCTAAGGATACTGGCTTTAATTTCTACAGGTTTATTGCAGACCTTGGTTTAGAGAGAACTGGTTTAGGTGGAGGAGAATTTAATGGCGAGTTTCATTTTGAAGATGGAAATGAGTCCAAGAAAAAGTCGGTGTTAAATAAAATAGGGACCATTGCTGTTACGGGTTTAATTGGAGCCGGAATATTTTACATTGGTTTTGCGGAGAATTGTGGTAACCAAAGTAAAATAAAATATGAAGATGTCTGTACAGATATGAAAAAAATTAAAAACATTTTGTATGAAAAAAAATTTTCATATTCTTTTGACAATCTTACAGATAATGTAAATCTTTGTAAAATAATCTCCGGAAATTTTAAAATAACTGGAAAAAGTTTCTCTAATATTATCATAACCATAGACGATGCCAGAATGCCAAAAAATATTCAAACCTATAAAGCTCTGGCAGATCTTGGCTCTGGATTGAAAGATGATAAAGAAAACATTTCTCAATTGAACTGTTATAAATTCTTGACTGGAAAAAAAGAAATTTATCCCTTAGAAGTAACCATTCCTGTGATGGACCATCCAAATGATATTATTCCTCCATCAGAACTGGTAAAATCAAAATCCGGTGATTGTGAAGATTACTCGCTGCTATATGCATGCTATTTCAATGCCAAACACATCCCAGCATTTATTGTTATAAATGAGGGCCATGCCGTTGCCGCTGTAGGAGATATACCTTCAAATCCAGAGGAACTTAAAGAGTACATCAAAGAAAACAGAACAGTTATTGTAGGAAGCTCGGAATATCTTAAAAGGCATAATTTCAACCAATCTATCGCTACGACATCTGCTTCTACCGAAGATATACTAAATAACTTAAGAGTCAACTATCTCTCTACAAATATCCATGCTATAATATCAAAAGAAGATGTTTGGCTAAAAGGAGGTATATATTGCTTTAAAGTTCCATGGTCTAAAACTCTTGAAAAAGAATATGCAAAGAGCGCTGCAGATTACTTAAATATGAATATTTCAGAAGATGAAATAGATAAAATGGCTGAGAATTTTGATGATTTTTATGAAAGGTTGGTAAGAAATGCGACAAAAGTTCAAATAAATAGTAAAGTAAATTTTTATTGGAAAATAAAAGAGGTATTGGCGGATCCTTCTGAAGAAAAAATAGCGGCAGATCTATTTAACGATACGATATTATTAAAATAATACAGTTTTTCAATATATCGCCAAGTAAAATAAAAACATCTAAAGATTAATTTATGGATTGTCTTCGTCCCACGAATCTTTAAGGGAAAATATTTTTGTATTATGTGGATAAGTATTTTGATAATTCTGATAACTTCAATTTCCATATATTATTCAGGAGAATATTTTGCTTCGGCATCTAGTAAAGTTGGAGATTATTTGGGGCTTTCAAAATCTGCCAAAGGAGCAACTTTGGATGCAATTTCCAGTTCCATGCCGGAGTTAATGATTTCTCTATTCAGTTTAATTGTTTTTCATGAGTTTTCAGTTGGGATTGGAACAATTGTTGGCTCTGCGTTATTTAATATTCTTATTATTCCTGCAGTCTGTGTTTTTATATCTCCAATAGTTTTTAAAGTAAGTGATGAAGTTATCCATAGAGATGGATTATTTTATAATATGACCATTATAATTCTTTTAACTGCAATTTTCTTTTCAAAAGAATGGTCTATTTCAATTGCGATAATATTTTTAGGAACCTATCTATTGTATATTTTTGAAATCTTCAGACATGGAAGTACACAAAATTATGTAACTAATTTGCTTGAATTTTTTAAACATGGGCGATCCAAATTAGCAAAGAAAAGACTGAAAAAAAGAAAGAATGGCAGGTTTGGATTTGAAATAGGAATAATGGCATTTACCTTGCTGGTCATTGCTGTTTCAAGCTATTTTTTGGTTGAGCATGCTATTTCCCTTTCTCATTTTCTTGGAATACCTCCCATTATTATAAGTTTTACAGTTATCGCCGCTGCAACAAGTTTTCCTGATATGGTTGTATCTGCCAGTAATGCCAAAAAAGGAAATATTTCGGATGCTTCTTCCAATGTGTTTGGATCAAACATTTTCGATATACTCATGGGTTTAGGACTCCCCATTTTTATAGCCAATCTGATTAAAATTCCCGTAATTATCTCTGTTGAAAGCATGACTATTGTATTTGGACTTTTAGTTTCTACGGTGGTTGTGTTATATATTTTTGCGGAAAAAATGATTTTAACAAAACCCAAAGCGGTTTTAATGCTTTTAATTTATTTAGGACTGGTTGTTTATACAATATTTTTAGTTTAATTATGAAGAAGTTCATCTTTCTGTTTTTATTTCTCATTGTCTTTTTGTCGGGATGCATTATTCCATATTTTCCTAATAGTTCGAAAATTGAGCCAACAAAGCCCCTGACAATTTCTTTGAGTTCTGACTTAACCAGAGTTAAATCCCTGGATATAACCTATCTTTATTTAACTCTTGATAATCTGGATGAGAAAGAAGAATACAAAATAAGTGCAAAGATAATGAATCCCGGACTTTTTGAGATCCCCGAAAGTTATAAGGAAACAGAATTGTCCGGATTGCAGAAAAAAACTTTGGAATTTAAATTAAAAGCTCCAAACGTCTCAGCAGAAACTCCCTCCAAAGTAAGTGTTGAAACAACAATTTCAAAAGATTTCGTTTTTTATCTTCCAATTCTTTTTGCTGATTCGGAGTATTTAAGAGAACGTGAGACAAGAGGAGAACCAGTTCAAAAGAGACAAAAAATTCATTCTTTTTCGGATAATCTTGTAAATATAGTTGTAAAATTAAATAAAGAGCCTCCTATAGATACTGGAGTTGCTTACGCGAATATAAAAATTGTTCCTCTCGGAAAAGGAATTTTAGAATTTGATTCAATTAATGTGAAGGGGGATGCATCTTGTGAAAAAATAAACAAATATTCAAACTCTGTTTTCTGCGAATTTCATTCCGGTAATGTAGATGATATGAAAGAAAAAAAATTTGAGATAAAAATAAAATATGATTATAAAGAAATAAAATCTTTAAGTTTTAGGATTTTACCTGAAGTTGCAATTGTTATTCCGCCTGAAGCAGAAATAAGTCTGTTAGAAGAATATTGTCTTTTAAATTCATCAAGTGTTGATAATATTTGTGATTTTAAATTAAGGCCAATCAAGTGGTGCAGTAGCATGTACAAAAAAGATTGCATAAAAGATATTGAAAGGAAAATGGAAATAGAAGGAGACCTTGGAAGTTCAGCTATGGCTTTTTTATATCACAAAAAATATATCAGAATTGGAAATATAGATAAAAGTAAATTAAAAAACATAAATTATCAAAGAATTTATATTAATTACACTTATTTAAACAGCAGAGGAGAGGAAAAAGATAGTAGAACTAGTGTAATTCCAATTATCATCTTGTATAAAGAAAGAGAAATATTCAAAAAAGATCTTCCAGAAGATTTCAAGGATGAATTTATTTTCTTAGATAATGCCTTTTTTAGTATAAGTGAAAGTACAGAAGAACAATTGCGAGTTAATAGCATTTGTGGAATTCCTAAGGAATTATCTGTAAATATAGGTCATCATAATGAAACAGGAGATATTATGGTATGGTATATAAAGGATGGAGAAAGATATAGGGTTGATTACTATGAATTTGAAAAATTTAAAGAAACAATTGCAAAGGAAAAAAATCCTGAAAACTTAAGAGGAAAAACTTATGAAAGTATTTTTGGTGCTGTGAAAATATTGCAAGCATCAGAGGATAAGATAAATTTAAAAGCGATAAGTGGTTCTTCATCTGGTTTCCCTTTAAGTATTGGAAGTCATAGTGAAAAGTGTGGATATATTCTTATATATGAGAAAAAGGAGGATAAGTATGTATTAACTATTGCTAAAATAAAAAAATAAAATTAAAAATCATGAATGCATAAAACTTTCATTTTTGTTTTGAATCTCTCCGAATCAAAGCATACAACCAAATTTATTCCTTTTTTCCCTATTTGTTCCGCAAGTTCTTTTGTAAGTTTTCCGTCCATTAGAATGACTGAAACATTATCCAGATCCGCTATTTTTAACAATTGAGGAAGTTCATCATAACTTGTTTTGTGAATTTCCCTTAAATCAGAATCCAGCAATTTGACTTCTTTGGTTCCAAGCATATCTTTTATAATTGGTTTGAGTTTTTCTTTGAGGTTTTCGGGTAATTTTGATTTACTGCTAATTGAGGTTTCGGTTTTCCTTTTATTTTTCAAACATTGATAAATTTCTTTTTTTGTCAGTTCTTCCACTTCTTTTCCATCCGGAGCTCTTGCAACAAAATCTATTTTGAGAACTTGCTTGAGTCTTTTCAAAATTAAATCTCCTCCCCTATCTCCATCTAGAAAAACGGTAACGATTTTATTTTTTACAATCTCTTTGATCTGAGGCAGAACTTTAGAGCCTCCTATCGCAACAGCATTTTTTATTCCATATCTCAACAGATTAATAACATCTGCTCTGCCTTCAACAACAAGCACTTCTTTGCTCTTTAAAACATCAGGACCTCCAACCAATCCATTATAGTTTTTTATTTCTTTTGTTCTTAAATCTTCGGAAATTTTATTCAAAGTTTCTTTTGTATCTGGTGTTTTTTCATACAATTTCTCCAAAATTTCCTTGCTTCTCTGCTCTATAAAAGCCCTTCTGCTTTCTCGTACGTCCTTTATTTCCCGTAAAGTTACCCTTGCCTTTGTATACCCAACCTTATCTATTGTTTCGAGAGATGCCGCCAATAAAGCCGTTTCTGGAGCAGATAAATTTGAAGGAATCAAAATCTCTGCTCTTGTTTTCTCATCTTTACTCTCTCTGAAGTTTATATCTATTCTTCCGATTCTTCCGCTTTCCTGCAACTCCTTTAGATCCATTCCCGGACCAAGCAAACCTTCCGTCTGGCCAAAGATTGCACCAACAATATCGGGTCTCTCAACGAGAGAATCCGCTTCTAATGAAAGTTTTATTATATATTTTGCATTCTCTGTAATTTTTCCCATTTTTTCTCACCATAACTTAAGTTAGAAAATGATAAATTAGATTTATTTGGATATGTGGAGTTATTACTGTGTAATAATTTATAAAAATCAATATAACTAAAAAGGCCTATTGTCTCTCCTCAAAAAGAAAACATTCTGAATCCCCAGTTTTGATGCAATTAAATTTGTATAATAATCGATGTCGTTTTCCGAGAGTTTTGCTCTTTGATCTGCTTCTATCAAAACATTTGGCAATCCGTAAGTTCTGCTCTGCGAGGAAATCGTATAAATAATTTCCGCGATTTCATTCTCATTTTCAAAAAATTCCACCCGGATTGGTCTGTCAAATTCAACGGTTTTAAGATAAAAGCATTTTATTTCTTCTTCCAAATTTATAATTTTCGTTGCTTCTCCTTTTTCCAGCAGATAATAAAGTAAATTTGTATCCCGAGTTCTTTTTAAAATATCTATTAATTCCGGAACTTTTTTACTCTTTACTTCGCTTAAAATATTTTCTGCAATATAATTGCAAAAAGCAGAACTTCTCGAATCTTCTACAATTCCAGCTATCATACAATTTTCCTTTTTGCTTATTTCATGCAGAGTATTTAGTAATTTTTTAACTTCAATATAATCCATATAAACAGAACTCTCCTTTCTTGGAACATCCGCAGGATTAATCATCAAACTTCCATCAATTAAAAATAGATCCGGTGAAAATCTGGAAATCGCATCTATGCTTATTTTAATTTCTTTTTTCATTCTCTGCAAACTCCAGAATATTCTAAAATCTATATCGGATAATGCATTTGAAGAGTAAATTATTTCTGGAGTTGGATTAATTGTGGGATAATAAACAACATCCTGCAATTTTCCCCTTTCATAATTGAAAATAACACTTACTGCTCTTAAAAAAACAAAATCTAGCAAATGGCCGGATTTCTTTGTTAAACCTCCGTCTTCCCCGCCGATAGTTATATTTCCTAAATCAACTTTTGAAACCTTCCATGTCAATTCCGGAATTTTGCCAAGAAACTTTGCAAGTTTTTTCTTTTCATTCTCAAGAAATTTTATTTTGTCAACAATCATATCAAGTTCATTTATTGAAACCATAACTATTATTGAAAAAGAAATCAGTAATTCATATCCTTCCTTAAGATATTGGTCTGCCAAAGAGTTTTAATTCACGCAAATATTTATTCGGTAAAGTTAATTGATTGCGGAAAATAACTAGAAAGAGATTATTTGCTCTGAAGATGACCAAAAATCTGATAAGAAGTTGGAATAAATCATCAGATCTGCTCTAAATTTAGAGTTTATTATTTTTCTAATAAAAATTTAAACTTTAATATAATATGGTACTCTCCAAATTTTTGAAAGTAAGATGCAGTTGTGGTAATGAGCAGATAGTATTCAATAAGGCAAGCACGGCAGTAAAATGTTTGAAATGCAAAAAATTGCTTGCAAAACCAACAGGAGGGAAAGCAGAGATTTTGGCAGAAGTTATTGAAAGTTACAAGTAATTATTGGAAATAAGAGATTTTACAAAGATTCATTAATCATGCGAATTATGGAAAATACATCATAAGGAAAACTCCGAAATCCTTTGTCTTAAAATATAAACTGTGATAGATCGGAAATAAAAATATTTTCACTTAATTATCAATTCTAAACAATTATGCCATTGAAATTTCCATATCCGGAAAAGAGAGAGAATCAGGATAAGATGATTCAAAAAGTTGAAGAATGTATTAAAAATAGAAAAAACTTGTTAGTGCATGCTCCAACTGGAATTGGAAAGACCGTTGGAGTCCTCTATCCCGCTATAAAATCTGCATCTAAACTCGGATTAAATGTATTTTTTTTAACTCCAAGACATTCTCAGCATTTGATTGCCCTTGAAACCCTAAAGAAAATTGGAGAAACAAAAGCTGTAGATATAATTGGAAAGAGGTGGCTATGCCATTATTTTTATGATGATCTCGGTCAATCGGATTTTCAGGAACTTTGCAATTATCTAAAGAAAGAAGAAAAATGCGAATTTTACAATAAAATTTTCAGAAAAGGCGAACTTACGGAAGATGCAAAAAATAAAATAAAAGAGATTTCAAAGGAAATTCTTAGTTCCGAGGAAGTTAAAAAGAAATGTAAAGAATTCTGTCCTTATGAGATTTTATGTTTGGCTGCAAAAAGGAGTGTTGTCGTTGTGGCTGATTATTTTCATCTTTTTAATCCATTCGTTTCTGAAACATTTCTCGCAAAAATAAACAAGAGATTGGAAGAGTCTATAATCATTGTAGATGAAGCGCATCAACTTCCAGGCAGAGCGATTGATTTAATTTCTTCAAAACTTACAACCTTCGTCTTAAACAATGCTATTAATGAAGCAAAAGACCTGAACAGAGAATTTAGTCTGGATATTGATAATTTCAGACTTGGAATAGAAGAAATTGCAAGAAATAAATTGGGTTTTAATGATGAAGCATATATAGATAAAGAAGAAATCGTATCTCTTCTGAATTCTCTTCCATCTGAATTTATGCATGGATTGCAAGAGATTAGCGATCTTGTCAGAGAAGAGGGAAAAGAAAGAAGTTACTGCTCTGGTTTATTAAGATTCCTTGAAAACTGGATCAACAGCGATGAAAATTTTGTTCGGATTATAAAGAGGAAAGAAACAAAATATGGGAAGCAGTTTGAGTTGAAATTGAAGGCTTTGCTTCCAGAGAAAGTGACTTCAGATGTAATAAATAATAGTTATTCAACAATTTTAATGTCTGCAACCCTTCAACCTCTGGAAATGTATGCCAATTTATTGGGAGTTAGAAATTATGAAACGATTTCCTTTAAATCAATTTTTCCTCCAGAAAACAGATTAAATCTTATTGCTCCCATTGCAACAACAAAATTTTCAAAAAGAGGAGATGCTCAATACAATAATTACGCCAAAATAATAGTCAAAATATTCGAAGTTGTTAACGGAAATACTGCGGTTTTTTTTCCATCCTATTATTTTTTGAATAAGGTTCACGATTTTCTAAGGGGAGATTTGAACATTTTCAGAGAAACGCCCGAATTGACAAAAGAGCAAAAAACTAATTTGCTCCGACAATTTATAAATTCTGAAAAGAGTTTATTGTTTGGAGTGCAATCCGGGTCCTTCGATCAGGGCATTGATTTTCCAAATAATTCTCTCAAATGCATAATTATTGCCGGAGTGGCCCTTGCGACTCCGGATTTAGAAACAAAAAGTCTCATAGACTGTTATAATAAAAATTATGGGAAGGGGATGGAATATGCTTACATCTACCCGGCCATCCAAAAAGCTATTCAGGCAAGCGGAAGAGCGATCAGATCAGAAAGGGACAAAGCAGTTGTGATCTATTTGGATGAAAGATTCCTGTGGAGAAATTACAGATTGGTTCTTAGTGGAGAGAACTTTAAAGTGAGCAGAGAGCCGTGGAAGGATATTGAAGAGTGGAAGTTTAGAGAGAAAATATCAATAGAAAATTAATATAAAATGTGAATATATATTATGAATAAAATAAAAATTTCTGAAGATCTGCTCAGAATAAAAGATTTAATAGGAAAGCCAAAAAGAAATTTTAGCGAAGAAAGAGAAATCAAATCACAATTGATAGAACTCGGACATAAGATAGAGGAAATTGATAGAAAGATTGAAGGAAAAAATAATTTTGATTTAAAGAAAATAAGAGGAATAATCTTTCTTTTGAAAGACAGAGAATTAACTTCTTCCGAGGTTGGCAAAGTTTTGAGGATATCAAGAAACAGAGCAAATGAATACCTCAGAAGAATGGAACTCGATAATATTTTGAAAAGTAGATTTGTTGGAAAGAAAAAATACTATACGGTATATAAAAATGATTAGAGGCATTTTATCCGGCAAAGGGGGTGTGGGAAAAACAACAATAACCGTAAATCTTGGTTTGGCAATGCACAAATTGGGAGAGAATGTTGTTGTTTTGGATGGGGATATAAAGAATCCGAATCTAGGACTTCAACTGGGTATTTTTAATTACAACATAACTTTGCAGGAAGCAATTGAAAAACAAATTTCTCTTCTTGAAGCTTTATATATCCACGAAACCGGACTTAGATTTATTCCGGCGCATATATCTCTAAAATTTCTTGAAACGGATGCTTCAAAGCTGCGTAGTTCTTTAAAAGATATTCCATATGATCTGCTAATAGATTCTCCGCCCGGTCTGAATAAAGAAAGTTTGGCGGTTTTAGAATGTTGCGATGAAATTCTTATTGTTTCTGAACCCTTTCTTCCAGACATAACAGATTGTATGAAAACAATAGAAATGGCAAGAGAATTTGGCGTAAAGGTTAACGGGATTATTTTAAATAAAGTCCGGGATAAAGATTACGAATTGAAAAAAGAAGAAATAGAAGGAATTACAAATATAAAAATCATATCAACTATTCCGTTTGAAGAGGATATTTTGAAAAGTCTGAGTTTAAAAAATCCGATAGTAAATTATTATCCGTTGTCAAAAGCCAGCGTATGTATTTTTCAATTGGCATCTTTATTGTCCGGCAGAAAATATAAAATTCCCAGATTTATAGAACTTAGAAGATTGTTTTCAATTCAGGATATTCAAAGCAAATTCATGAAATTATTTTATCCCATATAGAATTTCAAATAAACATAACTTCTATAATTGCGCCAATGAAAATAAAAACAATTCCCATTGCAAGTAACAATAGGGAATCTTGCAAAACAAACAAAAAGTGTTTTCTGCTTTCTTTGTGCCTTGCTAAAGCAATAGACAGAATTCCTCCCGCAATTCCGGCCAAAATATATCCCGAAAATTCAAAAATTCCATGAGGTAAATATGAAAACAAAACCAAAGGTATTGAAGGCAAACCCATTAAGTTTTTTGCTCCCTGTCCAACAACAACTCCTAAAACACTTGCATTCCAAGAAATCAAAAAAATTGCCCCGGAAGAATAAAATAAAGAAAATGCAAAACAAATAACCATCACTCCGATATTGTTGAATAGAATTTTTGAGAAAATTCCGTTTGCTGTCGCATGTCCTGTTATACTGGAAATTGTTAAAATTTGGTCCGAGAATATAGAAGAAGATACATTGGTTGGCAAAATAAGATAAGAAACAGAAATTGATAAAACTATTCCAAGAATCAGACAAAAATAATCCACAATCAAATCTTTATGCCTGCTGAAAAACCCTAGAGAATATAAATAATTCCAGAAATGGTCATATTCATACCTTCTTTCTTCATATTTTAACTGTTTTATTGTAAGTGGGAGAATTGCAAGAGTGATTAAAAAAACCAGAAAAAGACCTCCACGATTAAGAAAAAAAGATATGATAATTGCGAGAATTGTCCCAATAACACCCAAGATAAAAATTTCGGAAGGATGTTTCCTGACCTCCTTTATATTATATAGAGATTCTAAAACCATAATTTGAAGATAATTAAATTTATATCTTTAATTATGGCAACAAAGAAAGTCGGAGCAGCGGGAAAATTTGGCTCAAGATATGGTAAAAAATTGAGAGACAATTATAATAAAATATACAAAAGTTCAAAGAAAAAATATAATTGCCCCGTCTGTGCAAGAGAAAAATCTGTAAGAAGAATATCGTTTGGTGTCTGGAAATGCAAAACCTGCAAAACAAAATTCGCTTCTGGAGCCTATGAATTCAGAGAAGAAGATTTCAAAAAATAACCCAATTAATTTATTTTAATTAACCGTTTTGTTTAAACTTATTCTAAATTTGGTCTAAAAATTTATATAAACTTATCGGCACTCAAATAGTTCAATAACCAACAGTACAGAAATCAGATTAACTATTAATTCCTCGTTGCTCATTGAGATTGAAATATAAATAGATTCAAATCAGCGAAGAAACTTTGTTCATATGCTGGTTTAGTTCTCAGGGTTATACAATCTGTATTAAGTGATAAGTAGATATCAACATAAAAGAAATTATATATATGAAAAGGATATTTATTTTTGCATTTATTCTGTCTGTCTGTGTAGTTCTGCCAGCATATGCAGGTTCTCAATCTTATAATCCCATAGGCAAAGGCTGCACCAATGCATTCTATATTGACAAGGACTGCGATGGTTATGGAGTTGCCTCTCCTTTGGGGGTGGATGCGGATGACAATGACCCCGAGGTAAATACTCCGGAAACGGTTATTGCAAAATACGGGACTTTGGAAAATTTCCTTCGTCATCTGGGTTATTATCCGGAGAGAATCTTCTATATTTCTACCAATGGAAATGATGATAGTGGAGAGGTGAATAATATTAACAAACCTTTTAAGACCTGGAATGCAGTAAAATCTCAATTACAGCCGGGGGATGCAGTGATTTTTAGAGGGGGAACTTATGATTATCTTGGGAATTATGCAATTGACTGCTCTAATCTAAATGGAACAAAAGATAAGCCTATCATTTTTATAACTTATCCAGGAGAGGAAGTCATATTAGATACTCTTTCTGCTGGTATACAAGTATGGGAATCAAACTATTTAACTTTTGATGGGTTTATTTCAGACAATACTAAAGATATTTGGGGTAATGGCATTAACATGCATCTTGCCAATAATATAATTTTTAGAAATATTGAAGCAAAACATCATTCTATTGGTTTCAAGGCCGCACAAGATTTACATAATATTCTTACTGAAAATTGTGTTTTCCATGACAATTCTCAGAGTCATGGTATTTACTGGGGGGCAAGAGATCTTCCTAACAGTAATTTGACTGTTAGAAATTGCATTATGTATAGAAATGGAAGACACGGCTTCCAGCATAATGGAAGGGTTACCAATCTTGTTCTTGAGAATAATATAATTCATTCCAACGATATGGGCGGAATTTCTCTTTTAGAAGGAATATCTAATTCTACATTTAGAAATAATCTTATTTTTAATAACAACAAACAGGGCATAATTTTCGGCCTCTATGATTCTAGCTATTCTACTATTCTCCCGTATGATCAAATAAACAATCTCGTTGCTAATAATCTTATCTGGATAGGCAAATATTACTGGGATGGCAGCGGAACTGGAGCAAGTGATCATGCTGCAATTGATTTCAATGATGATACTAAGGCTCAAAATAGCAGCATGGATGGAAATATATTTAGAAATAATATTTTGGTAACATATAACGGAGCGGCGTTTCGGATTAGGCAAAAGAAATTTATCGATACCGCAACCATAGAAAACAATGTGATTTACAGAGTAGGAGGTTCTGATGAAGTAATGACCTATGGCGAGGAAGATGTTTATGATTTTAATGCCTTCCAGAATTTTACTAAGTTAATCAAAAGAAATGTCTTTCAGGATCCAAAATTGTCCAATATCTCCACAGAGTATTATTCTAATCCAGAAAAGTTCAATTTTGATTATCTCTCAAACAGTTCCGTCAGGGATTTTGGAAGCCCTGTCAATGCTCCATCAATCGATTTAAGGGGAAATCCAAGAGATGAAAATTCAGATGCGGGTTGCTATGAATATGGATGGATATCAGCAAACAAACCTCCAATAGCAAATGCCGGAGAGGATATAATGGTTGTGGATTCGGATGATGACTGGAGAGAAAATATTACTTTAAATGCCTCTCAATCCCATGACCAAGATGGTCAGATAATTCATTATTTGTGGTATGAATATGGAAAACAAATAGGAAATCAGAAGGTGATTACTTTGCCTTTTTCTGTGGGGACTCGTCAGGTCAAATTAATGACCGTGGATGATAAAGGCGCTTTAAGCTATGATATGATTACGGTTGAAGTCAAGCCGGGACCAAATGTAATACTTCTTCAAAATGGATGGAATAATTATACAGGAACTCATATATGCAGAATATCCTCTCAATCTCCTGCACGTAACTATCACAATATTGTTTGGGCTGGGAATATCGGAAGAGGTGATAGCAATATACAGAGATTGATAGTCAGATTCGATGATTTGGATGATATGCTTTCTTCCGTTTCGGAGGATAATGAAATTGTCAAGGCGGAATTGAGATTATATCAGATTCAGAGCAGTGGGGACATATCTGGTCAATCGATCAAGGTTTTTCCTCTAAAGAAGACATTTGACCCGGATACTGTCTGCTGGAATAATTCATCCAGCGACGATCCATGGGCAGTTCCTGGAGCATATGATGAAAACGATACAGATATGAATCCGATAGCGGAGGTAAGGATGGACGAGCAGAACAATATCTGGAGGGAGTGGAATATTACGAGTTATGTTAAA
>JAGGTL010000067.1 GCA_021163805.1 Candidatus Aenigmatarchaeota archaeon
CATGATCTCCATCACAACCTATTTCTTCTATTTCAAACTCGTATCTCTCTGCTATTTCTTCCAACAGATTGCAAGGATGATTTATGTATTTTTCTTTTACTAGAATTTTATGTCTATATTTCATTATGATAACGAGACGGTAATGTATTTCATATACAACAAGGTTGTGCTTTCTTTATCATACATGAGTATGGCAAGATCTCTTCTAACCCGCGAGCTGTGGGGAATTCTTTGATTAAAGAACTTCGGTTTATATCTGGAAATAATATATCTCTATCTTTCAAAAAATAATTAACAATAATAAACAAATCTTGAAATTCAGTATAATACAAAGATTTGATCAATGGCTGAAACAGAAGAATTATATTCGAAATAGGAAGATGGAGAGGGTAAGGAGGTTATAATAATAAAGGCTTTGGAGAGTTTTACAAAATATTTTATTTAAGATGGTCTCTTTCAAAAATCTACTCCCTTAGTGAGAAAAATCAATAACAATTTGCTCTTTGGAGAAAAGATTGGTAAGAGATATAAAAATAAAGCGGAAACTGAAGAAAATCAAATCAAAAATGAATCTAAGAAATTTATCGAAAAAACTAAGCAAATCTGAAGATGAGAAAAAAGATTTTGGGAAGAAATTAAAGTTTTGAAGAAAATATCTATAAAAAGAAATGGTGTGATGAAAGAATTAGAAAGAATCTAAACTATTATTGAACTTTTTTAAATTATGGTGCTGAATATATTTAACGACAAGTCCGATGAAAAAAAAGGAGAATATATAATAGGTGTCAGTTCTGGAATGTTTGGAATGGCATCGGCAGAAGAAAAAATTTCTTTGATAGATATTTCACAAAAGGGTTTTTATTCCGCCTTAAAAGGAGTTAATTTTACTCAGATAGATCTGGAAAGAGGAGTAGAGTTTGTTTCCCCGGAATTAGAAGAGAGAGTAAGAAGAATAAGAGAGGATTTGGGAATAGATATAGGCATTCACGGTTTGTGCGGGGCAATGGGAGCAAGGGGGATTTTTTTGGATTCCGCAATAGAAGATGATTATCTCCGCACTCACGAAGCTCTGATAAGAGATTTAGAAAGAAGCGGAAGAATAAAAGCAAAATATTATTTGCAACACGCTTCTGAAACAACTCCTTATGGATGGCTTGGCAAAGATTTACAACCAACAGCAATTGTTGATATATGGGGAAGAAGGTTTCATATTTTTTTAAAAGAAAATCCTTACTTAGTAGACTGGGCTATTACTCAAGATGAAATATGCGAGGTGGTTGTTGGATCAAGAAGAGAGGACTATGAAGCAAGGCTGCTGCCAGAAGCTATGGAGATATCTGAAAGAGAAATGATGGAAAAAGTTAGAAAACCTTTACAGGATTTTACAGAAGAAGAAAGAGGGGAAGTAAGAAAAAGAGCTAAAGAAATCATAAAAGAAAATCTTAAAAGAAGAATAATAACTTTTTCTCAATCTTCTTCGCTGTCTTATGGTCCAGAAAGAATTGCCTATTACATAACTGCAAAATGGATGTCTGATCAAAATGATCCAATATGGCAGGAAATAGTTGGGAAAAAATTTGAAGAAGTTAAAGACAATTCAAAACTTTGGGTTCCCGCGGTTTCGGCAAAATATATATGGGGTCATTTTAATCCAGACAAGTGCAAAGATGAAAATGTTTTGAAAATCTGCCCTGATCCAAAACCTATTTTAGAAAAATATAATCTGGACTTTGTAATTGAAACTGCAATGGTTGCGGCTGGGATGGAAGAAGAATACAGGCTTACAAATCCAAAGCATTTTGTTATTCTCTGCAAATATGCTGGAACAAGGCATTTTAAGGCGGCAATTGATTTTGAGCATATTCTTGGAGCTGGAATAGACCCCGAGAAAGATTGCATAAACAAAATGATTCCTGATGGAGGAAAATATATTAATGTTTTGCATGTTGGATGGCCAACTCCAATACAGCCTGCGCATATTCCAATTCCTTTGGGTTCAGAACAACAAGAATGGTTGTACAAATGGATGCTTGCCCTGAGAAAGAAAGGTTTTGATGAAAGTGAAAACAGATATATTATTTTTGAGAGGGCAAGTCCAATTCCTTATCCTATGGGTGGAGGAGCAGACCCTGTCCAGCAGTCAACCTTGGCCCTAAAAAAAATAATAGAATTTTTGAGGAAAGATATTCCCGTAGAAAAATTGCCCCCAGAATTTTATGGAATTGAAAATAAAGATTTGAAAATGCAAGAAACCGAAATCAGAGAACACGCTTTCGATCCTATCAAAGGTTTGCTTTCTGTTCCCGAAGAAAAACATGGATTTTTGGGTAAAGTTGCCGTTGAGAAGGGAAAGGCAAGAGAATGGGAAACTGAGAAATACAGATAATTAAAACAAAATACTTATTATTTATTCCAATAATTGTTTTGTTGTCTTGGGAGAAGTAAATTAAAATATTTATTTTGGAATAATTATGAAGAAGTGCGTTTATTTATCGCTAATTTTATCAATTATCTTGATTACTCCCTGTTTGGGAGAGAAATATATTATAACCCCTCCAAATCAACAAGTTGTTATTTCTGTATTTAATGAAAAAGAAATAAATTGTACTCCAATTTACGGAACAAATTCCTGTTCTGGAAATCTAACCAAAGAGCAAATTAAAGAATTAAAGGCAAAAGGATACAAAATTTATCCAAATCTGAAAGTTTATGCTTTCTTGGATGAATCTGTTCCTCAAATTCAGGCGGATAAATTGTGGAATATTTCTGTAAATGGAACAAATTTGACTGGAAAAGGACAAACCATCTGCATTATCGATACGGGAATTGATTACAATCATTCTGCTCTTGGTGGAGGGTGGGGAAATAAAGTTATTGCTGGATGGAGATTTTTGGATGGTTGCACTATAAATAATCAGAGTTGTAATTGTACCTACAATAATTCTGCCTGTTATGATGATAATGGGCATGGGACTCATGTTGCTGGAATCATTGCTTCAAATAATACAACTTACAGGGGAGTGTCTCCAGATTCTAAATTGGTTGTTGTTAAAGCATTGAATTCAAATGGAGAGGGAACAATTGACAATGTAATTTCTGGAATAAATTATTGCGTTGACCATTCTAAAGAGTATAATATTTCTATAATCTCAATGAGTCTTGGCACGACAGATTATCATAACAACAGTTATTGCGATGCTGAAGTTCCCCCATTAACTTCCGCAATAAACAAGGCAACTGCAAAAAATATTTCTGTTATTGTTGCAAGTGGAAATGA
>JAGGTL010000024.1 GCA_021163805.1 Candidatus Aenigmatarchaeota archaeon
GCATGACACTATTTTATATGTGAAGCAGAGTTATACAAGGGCTGTTGCTATAGAGAAATCGGCAGCACCAATGGAAACCAAATATTACGGTTATGTAGAACCTAACCCTGAATTGTTTGCGAGGGCTAAATTTATTACCGAATTTCTGATAAAAGGTCTGGAAGAGCAGGATTGCATGACCGAAGATGTGAAGAATTCTTTAGAGAAAAGCAGGGATATGATGGCAAGATTGCGGGAGATTTCAGAAAAGGAGCTGGAAGGAAAAGCTTTAAGCGAGGAGGATTATAATTACATAGAAAACATTGATTCCACTTTCAGTAAAATTATTGAGGATTTAGCCTCTGCATTGACAATTGATACCGGAAAACCTCTTATAGGCGATTATAAAACTCATAGAAGTCTAGAAGGAAAAGATGACGCATTTAAGACAACAATAATTGCTGATGTTCATACAGAGACAAATACAAAGAAAGCATTGGAGGTTGGAACAGGAAAGATTGACTGGATAATTGTTGCTCATAAATCTAAGGATGGAAGAATTGGTCTTGCAGTTGGTCCAATGTTCAGTTACTATGAATTCCCTTGGAAAATGAAAGACAGATTAACAGACGAGAAATGGAGAAAATTAATATCGGGAGAAATTGAAGGAATGCCTGAAAGACCGGATTGGATTGCCAAATTCATATAATTATGCAAAAAGGCCAGATTTTTGTTTTTGGTGCAGTTGGTATTGTTGTTGCGTTGTTCTTAATAATGCCAAATCTGCAAAGAGAGATTTATTTGCCGAGCACAGATTATTCTTTATTAAACAACATAGCTAAGGAATACAATTATTGGATTGCTTATTCCAGTCTGGAAGAAAATTACAATATTCTTGATTTTGGAACTTTTGTCAAGGAGCATTATCCAAATTTAGAATTTTTCTATTTGCTTGCTGATGATAAACACATTGAAGTTGCAAATTTTTTTGATGCAAAGATAAATTTCTCAATAAACAATAAAAAATTCTCTCTTGAGCAAAATAATTCTGTTGAGATGAATTTTTCAGATGAAATAAATTTTTCTTCCAATTACAAAAATTTTAGTTACATTCCAAAAAACAAATTTTCCGGAGCAATTTTTTTGAGAATAAACAAGGGGATTAGCAAAATACAATTATTGAAGATTTTTGAATAAATTTCTCCCAAACTCTAATTTTGTGATTTTATCTAAATAAACAGATTTTGAGCAATTGGAAAACTTATGGTATTAACTATTTTTCGAAGTATTGGAGAATGTCTTTTAAATCTTTACTTTCTACAACAGCAAATCTTTTAGCAGAAATTGAGTCATTATCTTTTTGTGGATTAAAAAGAATGGAAAACCCTGCTAGTTTCATCATAGGATAATCATCTTCACTATCTCCTACAACAACAATATTTTCCTTTTTTATTCTAATACTTTTGATTAATTCTTTAAGAACTTTATCTTTAGTATTCTTATCCAAAGAAACATTTATTTTAACAGATAATTTTCCATTTCTTTCATATATTTCATTGCAAAATAAATAATCAATATTGAGTTTCTTCTTTATTCTTTTGAGAAGGAGATTTATTCCTGTTGAGATTATAGCCAGCAAATATCCCCTTTCTTTTAATATTTTGCAAGTCTCTTCTGCACCTCTCATTAGTTTAACTTTATTTAGAATTTTGTTGATTTTTTCTAAATCTACATTGCCCCATAGTTTAACATCTTCTTTAGCCCAAGTTTCATATGCCATTTTGGGAGATTGAAATACAATTTTTTTAATTTCTCACACTTTCTCACTATATCTTTACCCAATCCTTTATGAACATAAAGCCATGAGGATCTTTCGTTAGTGAGTACGCCATCAGCATCAAAAACGACAAGTTTTTTCATAATGAAATTATTACTTTTAAAAACAAATTAGTTTAGATGCTGCTAATTGCTGGAGTAGATTCGGGAACGAACTTTGCTCTCAGTTTAATTAATTTAGAGAGAGAATTGATTTATTTAAATTCAGGAAAAAATTTGGAGAAAAAGGTTTTGGAAATCTGCCTAAAAAATGGAAAGGTGATTGCCGTTGCAACTGACAAGAAAGAATCAAAAAAAGCAAAGAAAATTGCAGCGAGTTTGTCAGCCAAATTACTTTTACCAAAAAAGGATTTATCAAAATATAAAAAAATCAGATTGATAGAAGATTTTTTCAAGCAAAAAAGATTATTTTCCAGAGCAACCAGAAAACTGAACTCGCATGAAAAAAGTTCGCTGGCAGCAGCATTGTTTGCTTATAAAATATATCAACAAAAATTGAAAAAATTTGAAGATGAACTGGGCGAGATTTCCCTGTCTTTGAAAGAAGAATTTATTTTGTCTGGCAAAAGAATTAAATATTTTAAACATTAAACTTTTCTTTCAATTAAATAATAAACAAACTGTTTCAATAATCTTTTTGCCTCGCTTTCTTTTAGTAGAGATTCTACTTCTTTCCATGCTTCTTCCAGAATTTCTCTTGCTTTATTTTTTGCATAATCCACGGCATTATATTTTTTAATAATTAAGATGGCTTCTTCTTTTTCTCTAAAATCATCTGTATGTTTGTTTAAAATTTCTATCAATCTTTTTTTATCTTCCTCCGTAGCTTTTTTTAAGGTATAAAGCACCATTAAAGTCCTTTTCCCTTCTTTAATATCATTTCCAAAACTCTTGCCAAATTTTTCTCGAGCTTCTCCCGTTAGAGTAATATCAAGAATATCATCCTGAATCTGAAAGGCAACTCCTATTGCTTCTGCCACCTTTCCAATTTTTTCTGCCAGTTCATCATTTCCTCCACATAGCACCACTGCCAATTTCGCAGCCATTCTTGAAAGACATCCCGTTTTATACGCACACATTTGCATATATTCTTTTTCTTTTATTTCATCACCTTTCCCTTTATGCCAATAAATATCCATTCCCTGTCCAAAAGATAGATTGGTCATCTCCTGCAAATATATTTCATAAGCTTTTAAGAGTGTTTCTGGTTTAAATTTATCTTTGTTTTTTATTAGAATAAGTAATGGAAAATAATACATAAAATTTCCGGTATTTATTGCAATATCTTCACCATAAATTTTATGAAGGGCGGGTTTTCCTCTTCTTAAGTCTCCTTTGTCTTCCACATCATCAATCATTATCGTTCCATTATGAATAATCTCTGGAATAATCGCAAAATCTTTTAATTTTTCTGAGTTCTTGCCAATTGCTTCTGCAATTAATAAAAATAATATAGGTCTCCATCTTTTTCCTCCTCTATCCAAAAAATTCCAAATAGGATCTATTAAAGATTTCTGAGCACTATCCAAGTTGTATTTATATCTTGGCTTTCCAAAAGTAAATTTAAGCCATTCTTCAGTCACTTTTCTTGGCAGATACTTTTCAATTATTTCATCTATTTCCGGTTTTTTCTTTTTTAAAAATTTCAGAATTTCTTGTTCTTCCATTATTTATCTCCAATAATAATTATTAATTAATGTTAATCTAAAGGTATTTTCCAAAAATAACTTTATTTCTGCTCATTGTAGGGAATTATATAAAAATGAGAAATATAATTAAAAATTATCAGCCCCAGGTGGGAATTGAACCCACGACCTCGTGCTCTTTGCAGTTTATTTTTTTGTCATATCTCAAAAACCATACCAAGCACGCGCTCTACCGATTGCCCAAAACCGAATTTTTTCAGTTTATCTGAGCTACTGAGGCATAAATTTATTAAATTAATTTTTATTTGTAGTTATTTAAGCAATCCTCTTTTTTTAAGTTCTTCCACCTGTTGTTTGTTGTATTTTAATATAATATCTCCTCTTTCATCGGGTTGCGCAACCCAGGGTTTAACAAGAACAACCATATTCAGATCTATCCACATAGATCTCTTTTTAGATCCTGGAATTCTGCACAGTCTTGTTTTTTCATCCATACAATAAACTCTGAAATGAGCTCCTCCGAGTTTTTCTTCTACAATTCCTATAATCTCGTCTTCTTCTGGCAATCTTAATTTTATAGTTTCTTCCATAACCTTTTATCGTTTAAATTTAATAAAATTTTAATCAAATAAAAGAAACTGATAATATCCTATTTTCCAAAAATTTAATGAAAGAAATATAATTTAACTAAGAAAGGAATGTTATTGTTTCCCACTCCAGAATAAAAATGTATGCAGTAATTTCTTTTCTCGGGGATTTTTTTATTAAAAACAAAATAATGCTCTCCAGAAGCCCAGATAATTCCAGTTTTCAAAAGCAAATTTAAGTCATCTTTTGTTTTATTATAATCATATATCCAGAAAACTCTCGGTTCATTTTCATAAGATTTGGAATATTTTCTTAAGGATCTTGCATTTGCGCCAGATTTTGACCCAGATGATAAAATAGTATAATTATTTTTTTTGACGGTTTGTGGAAAAGTATCATAAAAAATATAATCTCTTTTATTCGAGGTTCCAGAAATTTTTATATCTATCCATTCTTCCAATTCTGGTTTTATCCAATCCATGTTGAAAGGATCAATTTGAAATAAAGTTATATTTGCAATTCCGGAAATTATGCAACTCTGATTTTCTTTTATTATGGCGGGTGTGCAATTTTCAATACCTATATTTGTTTCTGTAGCATTTATTTTAAAATTTTTGTCTCTGATATGCAAGACAGTTTTTCCATCGGAAGTGTTTATTCTTATCAAATTATTAACAAATCTTTTTGCAATTCTTGTTGTTCTTGGATTTGACAAATTATTAAAGTTTAAATTATTTGTAGAATAACCAGCACCAGAAAAATCAATGCCAAATAATTCCTTTGTAAAACTATCCGGTTCTGAAGAGAAATTTCTAATTAGAACAAGACCTTTTCCCTTCTCCAGCATTGAGATAATATTTGATTTGATAATTTGTTTGGATAAATTAACTTTACCAAAAATAATAAACAGATCATATTTAGAGGATAAATTATTTAAATTTGCTTGCTCAATTTCAAATTCTGCCGTTGGATAACTCGGAGTTAAAATTTTTTTGTTCAACCACCTTATTTGATCCTGAGTGCAATTACAACCAATAGAAATTTTGTAAGGGGCGACATTTTTTATTTCATATTCATAATCAGTAAAAACCGGAAAAACATTTTCAGTAATATTTTTCAGCAACTTCAGATCTTTTTGATGTTCTGTATCTATGTCTAAATTTTTAACAAAAGGATTTAAAACTTCTTCAAAAATTTTATTTCTCTCAATTGAATAAAGCAAATCATTGCATATGATCAGATTATTTACTTCGCTCCACTCGTTTACATCAGAATAGTAAAAGAAATTTGGCAGTAACAGGACAAATAATATTGAAGAAAAGATTATAATTTCTATAATCCTGATAAATCCCTTGCTGATCGATTTTTTAATCAACATAAAATAACTGTTTATAATTAAGAATATTTGTTGTTAAAACCAATTCAATTAATTTTTAACTAAACCCAATTATGACAAAAAAAGATTATTACAAAATTTTGGGTGTTGATAGAAATGCCTCGCAGGAGGAAATTAGAAGTGCTTTCAGAAGGCTTGCAAGAAAATATCATCCCGATGTTGCCGGAAAAGGAAGCGAAGAAAAATTCAAGGAAATTAATGAGGCTTTTCAGGTTTTGAGTGATCCGCAAAAAAGAGCGCAGTATGATCAATACGGCTCTTCCAGTTTCAGACCGGAAGATTTTAATTTCGAAGGTTTTAATTTTGAGGATATCTTCAAAGATTTTGGAGATATTTTCAATGTTTTTTCAGAAAGAAAAAACAAACCAAAATCTGGTTCCGATTTGAGATATGATCTTGAAATTTCTCTGGAACAGGCTTTTTCTGGCCTAACAACAAAAATAGAAATTTCAGTTTATACGATTTGCAAAGCCTGTAAAGGGACGGGAGCGAAAGACGGAAAACTAAAAACCTGCCCTGTCTGTGATGGTTCAGGACAAATAAAGAAAATTCGGAGAACTCCTTTCGGCCAGACGGTGTTTATTACAACCTGTAACAAATGTGGAGGTTCTGGAAAAATAATCTCAGAAAAATGCAAGGTATGTAATGGAACTGGAAGAGTAAAAGAGAAAAGAAAGGTAGAGGTTAAAATTCCAAGAGGGGTTGACGAAAATTCTTATCTGAGAATAGCAGGACAGGGAGAAGCGGGACAGAACGGCGGACCTCCCGGAGATTTATATATAGTAATCCACATAAAACCTCATAAAATATTTGAAAGACGGGGAAATGATTTGTTTTGTAAAGCAAATATTGATTTGGGAAAAGCAATTTTTGGCGGTGAAATAGAAGTGCCTACAATTAATGGAAAAGCAAAAATTAAGTTACCCAGAGGAACACAAAGCCACACCGTTTTCAGATTGAAAGGTCAGGGAATGCCGGATTTGCATACTGGAAAGAGAGGCGATGAATTTGTGAAGATTATTGTTGAAATTCCAAAAAAACTGAGCAAAAAACAGGAAATTCTTTTAAAAGAAATTTTTGGAAATGAAAAAATAAAAACAAGCAAAGGATTTTTTGATAAAATGAGAGATTTTGTTAGTTGATATTCGGTTTGTTATTTGAATTGGAAAACTGTTTCTCTAAAAATACTCAAAATTTACAATTTTAGAAATTGTTTTAAATAAGGCAATTCTTCCACGATTATTTTCTTTGAACAATGCATTTTATTCCGCAATTTTTCAATTTTTTCCTCCATTTCTTTTTTCCGTGCTTTCATTATTCCCATTTTTGAAATATAGGTTGGGAATCCATATGCGACATATTTGTGATAAGTTTCTTTTTTTGCCAATGCAACGCCAATCGAAATAAAGTCAATATAATATCTGAGCAAAATCCAATCCTGTCTTTTCATTATTCTTCTCCTGAAAATATCTGCCAGACTCAAATAATTTAAAACTTTTTTTAAATCTTCTCCTTTATATTCTCTTCCGACATTTTCTTCAATCCACCAGAAAAAATCTTCCGGAGTTCTATCTAAATTGTTCATAACCTCTTTCGCAATATCTATTTTTTTTGTTTTTAGAATTATTCTTACCGAATTAAAAATATTTTCTTCAAGATCTCTCGGGGAAAGCAAATCCGAGGAAAGTA
>JAGGTL010000009.1 GCA_021163805.1 Candidatus Aenigmatarchaeota archaeon
GTGGGGGAGAGAGTTATATTCCTTCAAGAGAGAAGAAAGCGGTTTGCGGAAATAATGTCTGCGAAATAGGAGAAAATTGGCAGAATTGTCCAAATGACTGTCCAATAGAAAAATTTCCTCTTGTTATAGATACGAATATTGGAGATGTCAGGGTTTTCCGCGGAGAACTTAAAACTTATTGGCTTTCTCTGAGAAATAAGTTATATAAAAATGTTTCAACCACTCTGGAAATTACAGAAGGTTTGCGAGACCTATTAAGTTTAAGCACCAATAAACTGACTCTACAACCTAATGAAACCAAAAAATTAGATATTTACCTGACAGTTTTTTCCAATCAGAGTATTGGAACTTATGCGGGAAATATTATTATAAGAGCGGAAGGGAAAAAACAAAGCCTTCCTGTTACGATCAGGGTTTTAGAATCGGCGGCACCAATTTATTCTGTTAAAGTTGAAATTGCCAGTAAAACAATAAATCCAAAAGGCACTTTGGATTTTATTGTAAAATTAGTAAATTTGGGAGAAAGAAAAAAATACCCCCTAAATCTGACTTACATAATTAAATACCAGAAAACAAATAAAATTATTGAAGAACTGAAAACAAATACAACTTTGGAGACAACAACAATAGTCAGAGAAAGTTTGCCTTTAAATATTACCGAAGAAGGCTCTTATACTCTGGAAGTCTGGGCAGATTATAAGGAAAAAAGTATTATGGATGTGGCAACTTTTGAAGTGGTTAAACCCTTATTTGAATCTCCACTAACGGTGGGATTATTAATTTTAGCTTTAGCGATGGCTGTAGCAGTTGGCGGCACCTATATCTGGAGATATTATCTGCTTTGGAAGAAAGAAAAGGAAAAAGAGGAAAGATACTTATATCCTATTGATTACAGAAAAGTTCCAAGAGAAGGTTTTAAAATTGGAAAATTTGCAGGCACAGATAATTTCTGTTATTATGATCCAAAGGATCTAACCACCCATATTATAGTTGCTGGTGCAACTGGAGCGGGAAAATCTGTTTCCGCTTCTGTATTTGCAGAAGAGGCTTTGGATAAAAAAATACCGGTCATTGTATTTGATCCCACGGCGCAATGGACGGGCTTTGTTAAACCCTGCATGGATAATAATCTTTTAAGCAAATACAAAAAATTTGATATGGAGGATTTTGATATAAAATCCTATCCAGGATTGATTTATGATGTAGAAAAACCAGACTTTAAATTAAATATAAAAGAGTTTATTAACCCAGGTGAAATTACCATTTTTTGTTTAAACAAATTACAATCAGGAGAATATGATGAAGCCGTTCGCAATATTGTTGCTTCTATTTTCAGGGAAAGTTGGGAAGAAAGTTCCGAATTAAAATTGGTAATTGTTTTTGACGAAGTCCATCGTTTACTTGAGAAATATGGAGGCAGGGGAGGATATGTTGCTCTAGAAAAAGCGGCAAGGGAGTTCAGGAAATGGGGTATAGGTATTATTATGTGTTCACAAGTGCTGGCAGATTTTAAGGAAGCAATTGCAGGCAATGTTTTGACAGAACTCCAGTTAAATACAAAATCGTTGACAGATATAGATAAAGTTAAAACAAAATATGGAGAGCAATATTCGGAGAGAATTGCAAGAATGGGTGTTGGTGCTGGACTTATGCAATATCCTAAATACAATGATGGAAAACCCTTCTTTGTCGAATTTAGACCAACAAAACACAATCCTCACAAAATCCGTGATGACGAACTCGCATTGTATAAAAAATATATAGCAAAGCTTAAAGTTATTGAGGAGAAGATAAAAAAACTAAAAGAAAGAAATGTTTATACCGAGGATTATGAAGTGGACTTCAAACTAGCGACAAATAAACTTAAGACGGGCAACTTCAGGATGGCTGAAATATATATATCATCTTTGGAGAATTCCTTAGAAAAAATTTAGCGAATATTATGGTAGAAGAAGAAAATATAATCACTCCCGAAGAATTCCGCGATATTGAGAAAAGGGAGAAAGAAAAAGAAGAAAAAAAATTTACGTTATTTGGAAGAAAAAAAAATGAAAAAAAGGACTTGCCACCGCTTGGAAGCAGAGATGCAGAAAAAGAACCTCTGGTGGATTTAACACTGAAACTTGAAAGATTGCTTGGCCGTGTAGAGATTTTAGAAAATAATAGGTCAGAAGTTAATGAGAGAATTGCTAATCTCTCCGAAAGAATCGGAGAATTAAGGTCCACCTTGGTAGAGTTGGATAAAAATTACAGTGAACTTACTGGTAAATTTGGCACAGTATATGATATTGCTAAAGAATTAAAACCAGAAAAAATTTTGAAAAATCTCGAGAAAAAGGAGGCCGAAATAGAAAAAAATAATGCAAAAATAGAATCCCTTGAAGATAAACTTAAGATCCTATCCAGCAAATTTAGGGATTTATCCAATGCCATAGAACAAATAAAAGGTTTAAAAGATGTTGTTTCCATTGCAGACGAATTAAATAAGAAAATTAAGATTGTAGAGGATTTAAAAAATAAAACTGAAAGGAATGCGGGAACTGTTGAAACCTTATTTTATGAACTAAAGGAAAATTTAAATAAGCTGCAAAACAATATAGATAAAATAGAAACAAATGAGGAAACACTTAAAGAACTTTTAAGAACCGTTGATAGATTATCTTTAAAATTAAATGAAACGGCACAAAAAAAGGAATTAGAAAAAGTAAATAAAGAATTAGAAGAAAAGTTATCCGAATTAAAATTCGATACCGAGAGCAAGTTTTCTGATCTGATTGAAGTAATCAAAGGAACCAATAAAAAGACGGGAGGTCTAACTATGACAGAATTAAATAAAGAAGTAGAAAAAATTAAACAGTTTTTTGATAGGAGAATGGAAACCTTAAAAAGAGAACAAGGTGGGAAATTGGCGGGAGTTGATTATACGTACCTAGATAATAAAATAAAAGACTATGAAGAGAAGATAAAAAAACAATTGGATTTGGAAAAAGAAAATTTGAACAAAAGATTCGCCGATCTGGAGATGAAACTCCTCGGATTATCTAAGAAGATAGACAGCAAAATTGAAAATAAATTGAATATGGAAAAAACAAAAAAAACTATTTCTCCCGGAGAGAGATTAACCGCACAAATAAACTATGCCAAGCCAAGATATATTTATAAACCCGTGAGAATAAATCAGGAAGAATCAAAAAAAACGGATAAAGTTTTTGAACTTATTCGTCGTATTCAGATGTTAATAAATTCCGGAAATTATAATGAGGCCAGAGAGCAGTATATACATCTTTTGTCCGAATATGAAAAACAGAATGAAAGCAATCCACGCATTCTAATGAAAATAGCGGAATTCCACAGCAGATTGAGACATTAATTGCGATCTATGCGGGATTTTTTAGTTCTTTGATTTCTTCTTTCCAACTCTTTTTTCTGTAAACCTTTTTTACCAACAGGATTATTATGATGCCTGTAAGGATTACAAAAATTATTAGAGGCACTTCGTGAACTTCTTCACAATCAACAAAAAAACTTTCTTTGGAAATCAATATTGGTCGAAAGTTTGATTTATAATATCCATATATTGTATACTTTCCGGTGGTGCATTTCCCAAGTTCCACCTTTATGTTTTTTTTAATATCTGACTTCTCCAAAGAAATTATATCGGCATAAATATTATTTAGAGAATTTCCCGGGCCATTTATTTCTATTTCAAGATAACCTTTTTTTTTGTCCTGCACAATCAATAAGGTAATATTTACTATTTCGTTACATCTATACCTCAATTTGTCTGTATATATTTTTAATAGGGGAGGTTTTTCCTCATAAACAAGTTTTATAGTTTTATTTTCAAAAGATTTTATTATCGGTATTTTTATCTCGGTTTTATTTCCAATAACAGAATAATTAAAATTACATTTTAATATATCCTGTATAGGCAATTCAAGATAAGCATTTTTATATGTATATTTAGCGAAGTTTTTAATAGTTATATCCAAACTAATTTTCACGCTTTTATTTTTTATTTCCAGAATGTTTGTATTTCTCCTTATTTCCAAAATTGGCTGTGTATCCACCAAAACAAAATAGGTAATTCTCTCTCTTGGCATTATGTTCACAAAAAAGGAAACTGTGCTTTTCTCTTCTTTTTCTATGTTTATCTTATTTGTACTTCCATTTCTTGATTCATGTATTTTGACGTTCAGTTTATCATCAAAAACTTTTGTGGTATATAACTCTTTTACAGATCTCTCGTTGGGATTGTATATCTCTATTGTTTTCATCCATCTTACGGGTTTTCCAACAAAAATTTTTCTATTTTCAAATTTACTTTCTGTTATAGTCAAATTTTTTAATTTCCAGTATTCTCTCCTTACCCTGGTTATTTCATCTTCAAATATGTATTTGTCTTCGTAATAGTTGTAACCATAGGCACGTGTAATAATTTCGCTAGTCCCCAGAGGAATATCCAGTTTATATTGTATTTTTATAATATCCTGATCATGCAATGTATCTACTTCCGTGGGTTCAGTTTTCTTTTTAATGGCATATATCAGATAATTTTTTTTACCTATGGCTTTTATGCCCATTTTTTCTATTTCTATATTTAATTCTTTTTCTACACCCTTCCTTATCAGTGTAATTTTTATATCTTCCTCATGCAAATAAGAATCTTCTGGCAGATATAAGAAATATGTTGGATTTCTGATCCCTTTAGTTCCAGTATCTATTACTTTAAATAACACTTTGTTTTCTATGGTATAATCTGTTATAAATTTGTTTTCGGCAGAAATTTTTATTATCTGCGCGGTTTCTCTTATTTCTGGATATGTTCCACCCGCCCCTCCACCGCCAGTTTCTTCTTCAACAGGTTTTAACCCGGGAACTTCTATTTCTCTAACCAATGTTTTCTTTATCGGAGTACCGCTTTTTGTTATTGCTATCGCATTTATTCCGAAGACATATTTTTTGTTTTCTTCTTTTGCACTTCCACTAAGATTATATTTTAAAAGAATGACGTCATTTAATCTGATTTTCTCAGAAATATTCAAGGGCAATATTATTTCCATATTTCCGGAGTTTTCTTTTTTTGTATAATTGGTTATCTCTGTTTTGTTTGTATTATTCACATAGAAAATTTTTAGATTTAGAACTTTCCATTCATTCAGACCAGTTAAATTTATACTTAGATTGCTCAATTGTATATTTGCATGCCCAAGGTGTTTTATTTCATCTTCAATGCCAAGTATTCTTCCATTTGCATCATTTTTTATAATATCTATTCTTTTATTTAAACCAAGATCCATTTGATATAATGTGGGCAAATTCATTCTTTCATTTATAAGTCCGTAGTATTCTGATCCGCCCCACAGAACATTCCAGTCAAATGCTATTGAATAATAAACTTCTGGAGGTTTTGTTAAACTATGCTTTGGATCAGAGAAAACCGGTATACCCGTATCATACTCCTCTGTATAAAACGACTTTCCCGGAAGAATATTTCTTTTAACCATTCCGGAGGCCGAAGATGTATTTTCTCCAACCTTGTATAAATTCCAATGGTCTACATAATAGATAAATCCATAAGCAATGTTTTTTATAAAACCTTTTACCGTCCAGTTTGTTTTTGCCATTATTTCTACACCCTGTCTTACAGGTCCTCTCGCAAATCTATCCGAGAAAGTTATTCCCGTAAAGGTAGAAGGTTGTGAATAATTAAGATAACTTTCTTTTGAGTCAATATCAACTTTTAGTTCATCTTCAGGATAATTAATTCCAGGAGTAATCTCGGCAACAAAATCAATTGTTACAGTTTTTCTTAAATTTCCAATCCATTTCAGATTATCTTTAAAATTGTCTAAATCACTATCTATTAAATAAACATCGCCATTACTAGCATTTCCTTCTATAAAATTTAGAGAATCATTTCTTCCATAGGTATTTTTTTTTGCTTTTATACCCACTTCCACACCATTTAGATTTTTACTTGAATTCAAATAAAGTTTGAATTTAATTCGGTTTTTCTCGGGAGTTAGGTCTCTTCCGCCAATTTCATTCCAATAACTTAAGTTCATGCCTACAATCGGAGCATTGTAAAATCTGTAATATATGCTCTCATTACTTTCATTTGTATTTATATACAGTTTTGTTTTATCTCCTGCTGAAGGCGATGCAGCAACAGCAGAGTAAGCCTTTTTATCGTTTAGGTTCGTATTTGATGTACTTGATAATATAATTTCTATGTTTTGTAGCACGTCGTTTCCGTTGAATATTTCTACTTCAACACTGCCTTTATTATCCAGACTAATTAAAGTTCCGTTATAATCAAATTTTGCATCAACTTTTTCCATTAAATAAGAAGCGGGATTTGCCTCTATGGGAATTATAATTAGAAATATAATTAGAAATAGATAAAATATTAATAAAATATTAATATTTTTAGAGCTATTTATATGCATAATAGTTATTTCTAAAACTAAAAATGAAAATCAAATAATTTCTTTTTCGGAGACGATTATGAAATCTCCAACTGATTTTACTGTTGAGAAGGGGATGAGAAATCTTCCGGAATCGTCGGTTTCCAAATTAATTTGTTCTACTGCCTTTGTCGGAGCTTCAAGAACCAAATTTAAAAGTTCGCCACTTTCAACAATAAAATTGAGATTTCCCACAAGTCCAAATTTTCTTCCAGTTTCCTCTGAAACTATCGTTTTCCCTATAATATCTCTACACATCGCTTCCATAAATTAAATAATAAATAATAAATACTTATTTATACGGATTTTTTAACAGCAACTTTTTGTTTTTACGGCTGAAACAATTTTCTCAACAACCTGCTTAATGTTATATTCTGCTGTATCGATAATTAAATCGTAATTGTTTTCATCAAAAATATCAACAGAATAGAATCTTATATATCTTTCTCTTTCTGCTTTTTCTCTCTCTTTGATTTTTTCTTTAATATGATCTTCATTTTTGAAAGATTCTCTTTTTGCAATCCTTTTTGCCCTTACATCCAACGGGGCTTTTAACCAAATTTTTAAATCCGGATTTGCAAAATAAAAACCCATTCTTGAATCCAGAATGCAGTTCTGTCCGGGATTTTTTTGCCATTCGTCGATCTCTTTATCCACTTTTAGATTTTTCTCCGCATATTTTAAAAATTCCGTTAAATTCATGTTTTTTTCTTTTGCCAATTTCTTGAAAATTTCACCCATTGAAATATATCTATATTTCAGTTTTTTTGCCAATTCTTTCCCAATTGTCGATTTTCCCGAACCAATTTGCCCAGAAATCGCTATTATCATAATAATATTTTACTTTGAATAACTGCCTTTTCCATGGAGATTTATAGACAAAGCATTATAAAATTTAATTGATAACCTTTTAACTTCTTAAAAATATTTCTTTATCTCTTATAAATAATTTTATATTATTTATGGTACTTGAAAAAATCTTTGGAAAAACTTTAAAAGGCACTGAAGGAGAAGATGAAGAGTATGTAGATTTTAACAAAATCATTGAACAGCCAAAAAGTACAGAAGGTAAAATAAAAATCAAAATAGAAAAAATAACTGCTTATAAAGATACAGAAAGAATCCAGAAGGAAATTAGGGAAGGAATGATTGTTCTTGCAGAGACAGAAGAGTTGAAAGAAAAAGATATTGGAGAGCTTAGGAGAGCTATAGAGAGGATAAAAAAGACCGTTATTGCCATAGACGGCGATATTGTAATGGGTCCAAAATCCATATTGATAATTTGTCCCGGTTCCGCGGTTGTTTCCAGGGTGAAATAATGACTTATACCTGCGTTAGATGTAAAGGAAAAATTGAAAAAATAGAAGAGGGCATTATTTGTCCTCACTGCGGATATAGAATATTGATGAAAGACAGAGCACAAAAAATTAAGAAGATAATTGCGAGATAGATTACTAATATTTAAATATTATGGATATTCTTCAGCTTATTATAGAAGGGTCTGACTTTCAATCAGTTCTAAGAGAAATTATAATAGAAGAAGGGTTGGATCCCTGGAATATAAATATTACAAAAATAGCGGACTCTCTGTTAAAATATCTTAACCAACTTAAAGAGATAAATTTCAGAATCCCGGCGAGATTTATTCTAATTTCCGCCATTTTATTGAGATTAAAATCCGAGACTCTCGTTGAAGAAGAAAAAGAAGAAAGAGAATTGGAAAAAATTGATATAGAAGGCCTTGAGATTCTTGAACCGCCCATCAGCAGAATACCGAGAAGAAACATAACTTTTGAAGAACTTACCAGAACTCTGGAAAAAGTAATGAGCGAAAAAGAGCGAAGAGAACAAATAAAACTAAAAAGAGAAGAAAAAATAAATCAATTGCAGAGAATGATGAAAATAAATATTGAGGATTATGTGGAAAAGGTTTTTAGAGAACTCTCAAAGATAATTAAGACGAGTTTTTATGAACTGACAAACAGAAAAAGTGATTTGGAAACGGCAAGATATTTTGTTGCAATCCTGCATCTTGCAAATCAACAAAAAATAGAGATAAAACAGGAAAATTTGTTTGAGGATATTCACATCTCATTGAAGGAAATGCCTCCGCAGGGATTCGAACCCTGATTGCCACCTTTTCACTATTTTTTTGCTCCGCAAAGTGGTGTGTTATCCAGTTACACAACGGAGGCATAATTTTATCTTATTAAATTATGGTTTGTAGATGCGGAAAAAAAACCTATTATATAAGAAAATATGAGGGGATAGAACTGTGTAAAAAATGTTTTGTAAAATCTGTAGAGAAAAAAATAAAAAGAAATATCCGGAAAAATAAACTTCTCTCAAAAAATGATAAAATTTGTGTTGCCCTTTCCGGCGGAAAAGATTCCATTTCTTGTTTATATATTCTAAATGAGATTGTAAAGAAGAGAGAAGATATGAAGATTTTCGCAATAGCGATAGATGAAGGGATAGGAGAATATAGAAAGAAGACCCTCAATAAAGCAAAAGAATTTTGTGAAATGATGAATATCCCCCTAAAACTTTATTCCTTCAAGGAAGAATTTGCAAAGAATCTGCCAGAAATTATAAAAAACGAAAAACTAAATGCATGCACCTATTGTGGCGTCTTGAGAAGATATTTGTTGAACAAAAAAGCAAGAGAAAATAAAGCCACAAAATTGGCATTTGGATTTAATTTAAATGATGAGGCAGAATCAATTTTTCTAAATTTTATTTTTGGGAATCTGGATAAATTTTTGAGACTGGGACCAAAAGTTGAAAATAAAGAAATAAAAAAATTTGTTCCTCGAATAAAGCCATTAAGAGAAATTCCGGAAGAGGAGATTTTTGCCTATTGCGATGCTCTAAATCTGCCCTATTATCCAAAAAAACGATGTCCCTATGGAAAAGAATCTGTAAGAAAAACCATAAGAAAATTTTTATATGGGTTGGAAGAAAAATATCCGGGGTCTTTATTTCAGATTGTTAAATTTGCCGATTTATTGATTCCATCTCTGAGAAAAGAATTTTACAAAAAAGGAAAAATAAAATATTGCAAAATTTGTGGAGAGCCGTCTTCGAGAAAAATTTGCAAGGTTTGCGAATTGCTTGCAAACTCGGAGATGACCAGATTGCATAAAAGAATTTAAAGGATTTTTTAAACTTGGAAGAAGATTTTTGTATGTTTTCTTTTTGCTTATCCCTTTTCTTTTTTAAAAGAAAATCCATATATGGTGAAACTTTCAAGATTGACCCTTCAAGGTTTTAAGTCCTTTAAAAACAAGACAAGTTTGATTATTGGAGATGGAATAACCTGTATTGCCGGGAGCAATGGCTCCGGAAAATCAAATTTATTGGATGCATTCTCCTTTGTTCTGGGAAAGAACTCCGCGAAGGCTTTGAGAGCGGACAAGATGGAAGACCTAATTTTTAAAAGCGAGAAGGGACAATCCGATAGTGCAAAAGTTGAACTCGAAATAGATAATTCTGATAGAGAAATAAAATTTGATGAAAACACGATAATAATTGAGAGAAAAATAAATAATCTTGGACAATCAACATATAGATTAAACAATAAAATAGAAACCAGACAAAGAATTCTTGATTTATTAAGGGAAGCGAGGATTTCTCCAGATTGGCTGAATATTGTTGCGCAGGGAGATGTTACCAGAATCTTGGAAATGAATCCCTTGGAAAGAAGGCACATCATAGATGAACTTGCTGGTCTGGCGGAGTTTGATGAAAAAAAGAAAAAAAGCGAAACTGAATTGAAAAAAGTAGACGAAATTTTAAAAGAACAAAGTTTGCTTTTAAAGGAAAGAGAAAAACTATTTCAGAATATTTCTGTTGAGAAAAGAAAAGTCGAAACCTATAATGAACTAAATTCAAAAATTAAAAAAATAAAATTCTCAATTTTGAAGAAAAATCTGGACGAACATCTGAATAAGAAAGAAAGAATCGGAGAAAAGGCAAGGGAATATGACGAAAAAATAAAGGGAATAGACAAAGAAATTCAAGAGATGGATAAAACAATTGAGGAATTAGAAAACAAATTAAGGGAATATACAAAAAATATTTTCAGAGGGAGCGAAGAAGTTAAGGTAATAGAAGAACAAGAAAGAGTAAAAAGTGAAATTCTGAAATTAGAAAACAAAATAAATTTAAATAACAGGGAAAAAGAAAGATTGGAAAAATATCTTGAACAGATTTCTGAAATAAATAAGCCCAGAGCAATTAAATTTTTACTTGGGAAAGAAGATATTCTTGGGACTGTTGAACAAATTATTGATTGCGACCCCAAATATAAGCAGGCAATTGACGTTGCCCTTGGAAATATAAAAAATGATATAATTATAAAATCTTTTGATAAAATACCAACTTATATAAAATATTTGAAAGAAAACAGAATAGGAAGGGCGAAATTTCTCCCTCTCGATAAAATTAAGGGAAACATTATTCAAATTCCGGAAGGAAAAGGAATTATTGGCAATGCAATAAATCTTGTTGATTTTGATGAAAAATTCAGAAATGTCGTGGAATACGCGTTGGGCAATACGATAATAATAGACAAACTGGAAAATTCTAAACCCTTTGTGAATAAATACAGAATCGCAACTTTAGAAGGCTCTCTGATAGAAAAAAGCGGTGCTGTTTTGGGAGGATATAAAGAACAGCTATTCGATGCAAATAAAATCAGGAAAGAAATCGAATATTTAACGGAAGAAAACAAAACTCTGGAAAAAGAGTTGGAGAAATTGGACGAAGAATTAAAAAAAATATCCAAAAAAAGAGAGGAAACAAGCAACAAATATGCAGGCATTGGAAAAGAAGCAGAAAAAATAGAAGAAGAAATAAGAAAAATTCAGGAGAAAAGAAGAAAAATTTATGAAAGAAAATTGAGATTGCAGAGCGAATTATCAGATGAAAAAATAAAACTTGCCAGAATAGAAGTGGAAGTTAAGAATTATCAAGATGAACTTTCCGAAACAGAATTGTTTGATGAAGTGGAAGAGGGAAGCATTCCAGAATTAAAAGAAAAGTTAAGAAGTTATACAAACGAAATTAATAAGTTGGGTCCTTTAAACTGGAAATCTGTTGAAGATTTTGAAAAATACAGAAGCGAGTACGAGGATTTGAAGGAGAAAGTTGAAAAAATTATTGAAGAAAAATATGCCATCTTGAAGGTAATAACCGAAATTGAAAATCGAAGAAAAGAAAAATTTATGGATTTGTTTGAAGTTGTAAATAAAGAATTTGGGGACATTTATTCGAAGTTTACCGGTGGAGAAGGCTATATTGTTTTGGAAGAGCCGGGAAATATTTATTCTGGCTTGCTAATAAAAGCAAGACCGGAGGGAAAGAGACTTCTGGGTATTGATTCTCTTTCTGGAGGAGAAAAAACAATAACCGCAATAGGTTTTCTTCTGGCAATACAAAGATGTAGGCCGAGTTGTTTTGTTTTGCTTGATGAGATCGATGCCGCCCTTGACAGCGAAAACACAAAAAAAATTATAGAAGCGATTAAAGAATTCTCTAAGGAACAGCAATACATAATCATCACCCATAATGATGTTACAATATCAAAGAGCGATCAGGTTTATGGTGTTGTTTCCGAAAACGGAATTTCAAGTATTGTTGGAATTAAGATTAATCAAAAATAAATTTGCATTTTTATTTAAAAATGCTTGCAACTGCTGATGATTTAAATAATATATATTATGAGAATCACAATTTGTTCATCAACCATCATTTGAACAAAAAAATATTTTTGTGGAAAAAACCATCCGAGAGTTTACCATACTATGAGGAAATAATTGCTTTAAACCCAATAATCATTAATGAAAATATTGGAGAAATAAGATGATTTTGGCAAGCACTTGCACTTAAAATAAGTTTGCTGTTAAGCCTATAAAGTTTCTCTAAATTTTTTAAAAGGACTTTTGCATTCAAAAAATTTTTAGGTTTATTTAGAGTTTAGAAGAGTTTAAAA
>JAGGTL010000010.1 GCA_021163805.1 Candidatus Aenigmatarchaeota archaeon
AAACTTTTTTACCCATAAGTAAATAAAATAAAATTATTTATAGTTTATTTATCAAGGGTATTTAAAATTTTAAAGTATAAATATTGGGGAAGAATTATTGTATATTTTATTTACTAAGGAGTATTTAAAGTTTTCGGTGTAATTATTATTAGGTGAATAAGATGCTTGAACTAAACAAAGTGGGTAAAAAAGCGGACTGGAAAGAATGTTTGTCAATAGAGGCAGAGCACGAACTAAATCAGATTCTTGAAGCGGTTAAGAGACACAGATGCGCTTACAAAGACGCAGAGAATGTTCAGATTGCACAATTGTGGTGTGGTTTGATTGAGATCAAGAAAATGATCAACAAACTAAATGACAGACTTGGATACGTAGAAACCGTTCTAAACGGCCTATTTAAAACCAGAGATGAAGAAAGAGACAAACTTGTGAAATCTTTGATGAAGTTCTAATTTTTTATTTTTTTTATTTTATTTCTAATAAATTAACAATATATAAAAATTATCCAGGACAATTGCAAAATTTTTTTGCCTGATCCAGATTTGTCCCAAATTTTTCCTTTAATGCAGGATATTTTAATTTTCCTTTTTCTATTGCATCCAAAGGTTCATTGCAATTTTCTATCTGCCATTTTGAACATTCAGACTGGATACTACTAGTATTTGTAATTGATGGCAGACCGATATTCCAAATTTTAAAAAAAAACGTAAGAGCAACTACAAAAACAATTGACAAAATCAGAAATATTACAATTGTATTGAATTCAATCCTTCCTTTCAATTTATTTTTAATCATAATTTTGAACAATATTTTTCTATTTCTTTTTGAACCCGATGCATTTCAAAAATTTTCTTCTTTACAAGATCAAGCAAAAATTTTTCTCTTCTCTTTATTTCTTCCTTTATTTCATTCAGTTTTATGCCCTGATTTATAGATAGTTTTTCTAGAATTTTGCTGTTTGCGTTATAAATAAACCTATTTTTAGAAAAATCAAAAGTTAATATTTTATTTGTAATTACTTTTTTTGTTTTTTCATCTATATTCAAAAGTTCTTCAATATTTTTGACTTTTCTGATTATTTTATTTTCTTTTTCCGTTTTCACAACCGTAATTATAACATCCAGAAGCTGTATCAGACTTGATGGCAAATTTATTGGTGGTGTATTCAATCTGGATACAATTGAAGATACATCTTCGGAGTGAAAAGTTGATAAAGTTGGATGTCCGCTTGCCATTCCTTGAAACATTACATAGGTTTCTTTACCCCTAACCTCTCCAACGACAACATAATCTGGATTTTCCCGGAAACTTTCTCTAAGTAATTTGTCTAAATTAATTTCTCCTATTTTTAATCCTCCAATAGATTCTCTGCTGACCGTCGCAATCCAATTTTCGTGATATATTCTTATTTCTCTAATGTCTTCAATAGAAACAATTTTTGCTTTAGAAGGTATAAATGTCAAAATTGAATTTAACATGGTTGTTTTTCCGGCTCCGGATCCGCCAATTATCAGAATATTTGCCCCATTTTCTATTAAATACCACAGATAGGCTATCGCTTTTGCAGATATTGTTTTCAAATATATTAATTCTACTGGTGAGAAAGGAATTCTTCTAAATTTTCTTATTGAAAAATTTGGGCCTCTCGGACAAACTTCTTCCGAAATTGTTCCTTCGACTCTTGAGCCGTCTTCCAGACTTCCTTCCAAAAAAGGATTTAAATAGGTAATATATTTATTACACCTTTGTGCGAGTTTTATTATGAAATTTTTCAATCTTTTTTCGTCTTTATATACCACATTTGTTTTAACATTACCGAACATCCTATGTCTGATATAAATTGGTGTTTTTATTCCGTTACAATTTATATCTTCAACATAATCATCGTGCATCAGAGGTTCAATCTCATTTAAACCAACAAAATCCCTGTAAATAAAATACATTAGTTTATTATATTGTTTATCAGAAATTTTATATCCATAGTCCTTTAATAAAATTTTGATTTTATTTTCGAGATGTGCAATTAATTTTTTGTGAGTTTCGATTTGGGTTGGAGAAAGATCAATCAGTTGCAATAAACCCTGATATAGATTCTCAAAAATTTCATTTTCTTTTTTGGTTAATTTTGGTTCTACCAATTCATATATTATATCTTTTCCGTCATAATAAATATGCGCCTTAGCGAATGGTTTAATTAAATAGTAAACAATATTTGTTTTCTTTAAATTTTTGGGCATTTCAATCTTTTGAGCAATTTCTTCTAATTGGAACATAATAAAATATCTATTTAAAATATCTGTTTAATTAATGAAAATATTTTGCCCGAAGAAAAATACGAATATTTTTTGGATTTTTCTTTTTTTAAAAGAAAAAAGTTATATGAAAAGAAAACTCATAACTTCTGCTTTGCCATATATCCACGGAATACCGCATTTGGGAAATATCATCGGTTCTGTCTTGCCAGCGGATGTGTATTCAAGATTTTGCAGATTGAAAGGAGAAAAAGTTTTATATATTTGCGGTTCTGATTCTCACGGGACTATGTTTGAGATTGTTGCAGAGAAAAATAAAACCACTCCGAAACAGATAGTTTATCAGAATCACAAAAAAGTGAAAGATATTTTTAAAAAGTTTGAAATAAGTTTTGATTATTATGGCATTACAGATTCAAAAATAAATGAAGAATTCACAAACCATATATTTAAAAAATTAGATGAGAATAATTACATAATTGAAGTGGAAGTTGAAAATGCTTATTGCGAAAAATGCAGAAAGTTTTTGCCGGACAGATTTATTGAAGGAAAATGTTCTTTTTGTGGAGGATTGGCGAGGGGAGATCAGTGTGATGATTGTGGAAGATTGATAGACGTTAAGGAAATTATCGATTCTCATTGTATTTTTTGCAAAGGAAAAATAAAATTTAGAAAAACAAAACATTTATTTCTAAACCTGCCAAAATTTGAAAAAGAATTATTTGAGTTCGTTGAAAAGAGCAGAGGATGGAGCAAACTTGCAAAAATGGAAACTCTGGGATTTCTTAAACGAGGATTAAAACCAAGAGCAATTACGAGAGACGCATCTTGGGGGTTTAAAGTTCCAAAAAAAAATTATGAAAATAAAGTTTTTTATGTGTGGTTTGATGCTCCTATTGGTTATCTATCCTTTACAAAAGAATGGTGTCTAAAAAATGATCAGAACTTTGAGGACTGGTGGAAAAGCGAGGATACAGAACTTGTTCAATTTATGGGAAAAGATAATACGATTTTTCATTCAATAATCTTTCCCGCCATGTTACTTGGCTGCAGAGAGAACTGGAAACTTGCAGATAGATTGATTTCCTGCGGTTGGCTCAAAACAGAAGGAATAAAATTCTCAAAGAGCAGGGGAAAAGGTCTCACAACAGAGGAAGCGCTCAAAAAATATCCCGCCGATTACTGGAGATTCGTATTGATTTCCTTATATCCAGAACAGAATGATTCTGTCTTTTCAATTGAAGTTTTTAGGGAAATTATAAATAATGAATTTGCAGATATTATTGGAAACTTTATTCATAGAGTTCTTTCATTTTGTTATTCTAATTTTGGGATGATTCCAAAACCAAATAAAGATAATATAGATCATCCAATACCAGAAGAAATAAAAGAATTAAAAAATATTTCTAACACCATTACAAAAAATTTTGAAGATTGCAGATTTCAGGAGGCATTAAAAAATATTGTGCACTATGGAAAAAAAGCAAATGCTTATTTTAACAATAATGAACCTTGGAAAAAGGGGGAAGAAGAGAAAAAAGAAATTTGTTTTTATTCCGGAAATTTGGTCAAAAATCTGGCAATTTTGATATATCCAATTGTCCCAAATTTCTCAGAGAAAGTTTTTGAGTTTCTCAATATAAATCCTAAAAAACTGAAATGGAATGAAGCAGAAAAATTTGATTATATGGGAAAAATCAAAAAATCAAGACCTCTTATTGATAAATTGTAAAGTTTCAGATTCTCTTTAAAAAATTCATTAAAATTCATTAATTTATTTGGTGTAGGTTGATAAATATTATTGATATTATTAACTAAATTATGTTGGATATAAACTTATTTAGAGAAAATCCGGAAATAATAAAGAAAAGTGAGAAAAAAAGATTTAAAGATCCTTCTGTTGTTGATAAAGTAATCGAATTCGATAATAAATGGAGAAAGAGATTAAATGAACTGCAGAAATTAAAACATGAAAAAAATGAACTTTCAAACAAGATAGCAAAATTAAAAAAAGAAAAAAAATCAACGGAAGATTTAATAATCAGGGCTGGCGAAATTGATAACAAAATTTTCGGTTTGGAAAGAGAAATTCAGTTTTTAAAAAATGAAAGAGATGCTTATAGATACAAAATTGGAAATATTGTAGATGAGGGTGTGCCCGTTGCTCCGACAGAAGATGGAAATGAAATTATCAGAACAGTTGGAAAAATCAGAGATTTCAATTTTGATTTAAAAGGACATGCAGAATTAGTTGAAAGATTTGCCGAACTGGAAAGAGCCGCAAAAATATCGGGAGCAAGGACATATTATCTAAAAGGAGATCTTGTTTTATTGAATCTCGCTCTAATAGAGTTCGCAATTAGAAGACTGATCAAAAAAAAATTTCTTCCAATGTGGACTCCCTTCTTTATGAACAAAAAATATATGAGAGGCGCCGCCGAATTATCTGAGTTTGAAGAAACACTTTACAAACTGGAAGGAGAAGATTCCTATCTGATTGCAACAAGTGAACAAACTCTCGCTTCACTTCATTCGGAAGAAGTTTTAGATGAAAAAGAACTGCCATTGAAATACTGCGGAATTTCAACCTGTTTCAGAAAAGAAGCGGGTTCTCACGGGAAGGATACAAAAGGAATTTTCAGGGTTCATCAATTTGAAAAAGTTGAACAATTTGTTTTTTGCAAACCAGACCAAAGTTGGAAAATTTTTGAAGAATTGATTAAAAATATAGAAGAAATTTATCAGGAACTTAAAATACCTTACAGAATTGTAAATATTGCCTCTGGAGAACTAAATGACAATGCCGCAAAAAAATATGATTTGGAGGCTTGGTTTCCTGCTCAGGGGAAATACAGAGAATTGGGGTCTTGCTCAAATTGCACAGATTTTCAGGCAAGAAAATTAAATATAAAATTTGGAAAATACGGCGGAAAAAAAGAATTCGTCCATACTTTGAATTCAACGGCAATTGCAACGGAAAGAACAATTTCTTGCATTCTGGAAAATTATCAGCAGAAGGATGGTTCAATAATTGTTCCTTCTGTTTTAAGAAAGTTTGTTGG
>JAGGTL010000056.1 GCA_021163805.1 Candidatus Aenigmatarchaeota archaeon
AATGGATTTCTATAACGCAAATAAATGTATTGTAATAACCAATCAGGATTTTACAATTCAAGCTAAAGAACAAGCAAGAAGAACAAAAAACACAGAATTATGGAATAAGAGAATTCTACATGAAATGATTAGAAGATATTTTATTGATAAAGATCTCTAACATGTTTAGTTATTAATGGATGATTTGAATATAATCAAAGTATTTATACTCTTTTTAATAACTATTATAATGGAAGAATTTAATATTGTAATTGAAAGAGGGGAAGACGAATATTATATAGGCAGTGTTGTAGAGTTGCCTGGTTGCCATTCCCAAGCAAAATCTATAGATAAACTTATGGAAAGAATGAAAGAAGCTATAGAATTATATCTTGAAGTAGAAAGAGATATAAAATCACCGCAATTCATTGGAATCCAAAAACTACGCTTTAAACCTGTTAAACTTCCTTCATCAGCTTAACAAATTCTTCTCTTGATAGATTAATTTCTTTTATAATTTTTCTTAGCAAGCTTCTATCAATTTTTTCATTAGGGTGTACTGGAACAACTACTCTCCTACCATCAGGATGTTTTAAAAATACATGACTTCCTTTTTGTCTAATAATTTGAAACCCAATTTTTGAAAGAATTTTGATTACTTTTATTGCTGGTAAAGGTTTTAGTTTTGTCATGATTATTCTCACTATTCGTAATAAGTATAATAATCATCTATCACTTTATAATAAATGAATTGCATTATCATGATAATATAAATAAATGCTTTATTAAAACTCAGAAAAGATTCAAAAGTATCAATTATAAAAAATTTAAGAAAAAATCAAACAAACTCGGACAATTTCTTCAAAATTCTTAATTTTCTCTGATCTCCGATTTTTGCGTTCTCAACGGCACTTTTCAGAATATTTGCCGATTCTCTCATTTCTTTTTTCTGAACCATCCAGGGTTTCCCTGCCTTCGTTCCATAAGCGTAGCAGAATTTTATTGGGTCTTTCCAAGATAAATTGGAACCGTAAACCAAATTTGCAACAAAGGCGAGACCTCTCATTGTCGATGGACCAATTCCTTTTGAACACAAGAATTCTTCAAAATTTTTAACATTGTTTGCAACTTCCATTGCTTTCGCATTTAATTTTTCCGGGAATTTCAAATAGTAAGGCAGTTCAATTATTTTCTTCTCTTTGAAATTGTAAAGATTTGTCTGGGAAGTTCCTCTGTTTAATTTGAGAAAAGTCTTTGCGGTTTTTTCTCCTTCCCTTGCCAAGTCTAGAATTAATTTCCTTGTTTCTTCTTCATTTTCTTTTGTCAAGTCCAGAACAATTTTTTCCTTTCTTCCAGCAATGTTGCTCTCCGAAATAGAAGATGGATTAAACCAATGGTATCTTCTCACCATTCCTTCTCTCAAATTCATTCCCTGATTTATTATTGATGAGTTTCCCTTTTCGTCAAGGAGGAATGAATGGAAATATAAAGAATATGAATCCTGAACAGCAACATTATCAACTTTTGAAATTAATTTTGAATTGAAGATTATATTCTTAATTTTTTTGTCACTTAAATTGAATTTTTCTCCCAACCTTTCTAATTCTTTCGGAGTTCCCAAACTTTCTTTTCCCTTTCCTCCAGCAATTTCAATTCCCAAGTTTTTATCTTTTATTCCATCTTTTATCGCTTTAATTACAACCGTAGTCATCCCAGAAAACTGATATTCGAAACCAAAACAGCAGGCGAGACATTGATACCATAATGGATTTGAAAATCTCCTAATAACCTCCCTTGTTCCAAATTCACTCACTAAAGCCTCAATTAAAGGTTCTGCCAGCAAAACCATCTCCTTATAATGTGGAATGGGTCCTTGAGCAAGTCTCAATTCAGCAACACCCGTCTTTTGCATAAAAATTCTTTTGCTTAAAATTAGAGTATATTTTAATAATGAAGGGGGATTTATATATAGATTTCGCAGTTGCAATTTTCTTGTTTATTTTTGCATTTGTCTCGATTTTTTATTATTTTACTTCTCAAATAGATTTAAAAATTCAAACAGAAAAAATGCAGACCGCTAAATTAAAAATCCAAAATCTTTTTGAGTCTCTGCCAAGAGAATTGGTTGAAAAAAGAATTATTTTAGTTCCCGGTTCTGGAACAAATGAATTTATAAATCTTTCCAATTATGATATTGATCTAATATTGGATGGAAATAATAATGTTATTTGTTTTGACAAAAATTTAAAGGGTTTTGTGGCAAATGTTTCAAACAGCAAATTTTATCTTTACTCAACAAAAGCAAACATAACAAAAAAAACTTGTGAAATCCGGAACTTCAGCGACAGAAGGGAAGAAAAAATTTCCTCTCCAATTTATGAAGAGTTTTTTATAAATTTGCCAAATATAAATAAAACGGGAAATTACTGCGACATAAAACCTGTTTTGATTTTCTCTGGAAACAGGTTGAAGAAAGAAAAGATAAAAATCTGCATCGACTAGAAAACAGCAAATGAAGCCAGAACAATATATTTAATTATATAAAATATGCTTAAATCTAAAATTATAATTACTGGAATATATTTAATTCCGGCAATTTCTTTTCCTTCCTTTACCAATCCTATCAGAATGCCCCCAAAGATCGCAGAAAGACACATCACCGAAATAGAATAATGCAAAAGAAACTCCTTTGATAAATTTATATTGGAGAGTGCCAAAGACATTACTCCCGCTTGCAAAGTTTGGGTTGGAAGAATTTCACTCAAACTAATCAGCGTTTCTATTAAAAACAGAGAAGAGGCATACAGCAGTGGTGCTCCTATCCCAAGAGCGAGAAAAATAAACATAATATAAGAAGTAACTTGGGCCCTTATCTCATTTTTTAACATCAGAGAACTTTTTATATCATCGGAGAGACCGTCAAGCAAATTGGCGAGATTTCCTCCCTTTATAATCCCCTCCGAAATCAGAATTACTGTTTTTCTTAAAAGACTCGAATTTATTTTTTCCGGAATTCTATTTAAAGCGTCTTTAATTTCTTTTCCCAGCATCATGGATTTTCCCGCCTCTTTTATTTGCTCAGAAAGCGGACCAAATTCTGGTCTCGCACTTTCAATAAAGGCTTTCTCGGGGATTATTCCTGCCCTTAAATTGGAAGAAATAAGTCTCAGGGCATCGGGCAGCATTTCTTCTGCTATTGCTGCTCTTTTATTTGCGAGAAAAACGAGAGAAATATGTAGAATAACTTCCAGAAGAATTAAAATAAACAGAGCAACAAGAAGTGAGAAAAGGCCTAATAAGATATAAAGAAGAAGTCCTAAAGAAATAAAAAAAATTGGAAGAAAACAAGCAATTTTTATAAATTTCTCTAATTCTATTTTCAAACCGCTATATTTTATATATTTATCCACCCATTTTGTGTAATTCATACTACTCCACCTTTGGCCTCTTTGATTTAACTATTCCCAAAAACATAAACTGAAATACGCTAATGAGAATTAAAATCAAGAAAAGAATTCCGGAGTTTATCGGAATTCCCGTAAAAAACGATAATATTACCAGAAAGCAGATTCCTATCGAAGGAACAATGATTGCGAATATCATGTAAGCTAAAGCAAAAGTATTTAATTGCCCGCCATACATTCTTATTGCAGTTCTGTGTTCTGTTGAAAATTCTTTTACGAGTTCTTCCAGAGTATTTCCTATATCGGAACCGGATTCTATTGCATTCACGATCTGCCATAAAACTCTTCTGAAATTTATTGATGGATTTCTAAGCATTACCTCCTCTAAAGCTTTTGTTTCGGGAATACCAACAGATATTTTTTTTGTAATCTCTTTAAATTCTTTTGATATTGCCCCGTAATTTCCTTTACTTAGAGATAAAAAAGCGTCATATAAAGGAATGCCGGATCTTATTTCTACTAACAGAAATCTCAAAGAGAAAAGCAAATTTCTTTCAATATTATTAATTCTTTTCGATACGACCAAATTTGGATAAAGCAAATTATAGAAAAATACCATTAAAGACAAAGCAAGAGGAATTAATAATATAAAAGGCAAAAATTTTTCTGGTAATTTTAGAATAACATTAATTGAGAACAATAAAGCAAAACTGATAATTGAAAAAAAAACCGAGGTGAGAATGGTTTTGCCTATATAAACTTCCGGATTTATTTTCATTTCTGCCTGTTTTAATCTTATATCTATACTTGGAAAGAGATTTATGCATTTTTTCCCTATCTTTTTATATATTTTCATTTTATTTTCTTTAAAATTTTGTCCGGGCTTTTTGCATAAGAGGAAACAATTTTTCCAACGGAATTGACATCTCTTATATTTTTTTTAATCATATAATTCAAAACTTTTTCTCTGTTTTTCAATTCTCTCTTAATTTCTCTTTCATTTAATCCCGTGAGCATCTTCAATTTGGAAAAACTCTTTTTGCTTTCATGATGCTTACTTAAAAAATCTGTCTTTCTTTCCCATTTGTAAAGTAGGTTTATTTTCTCTGTTTCTATTGTTTTTCTGAATTGAGGAAGAATTTCCGCAACCTCATATACTCTTCTTATGCCGCTTCTTCTATCTCTATACATAACAACGAGCAAATCAATGGCCTCAACCAAATTTTCTGGAACAGAAATTGGAGGGCTAATCAACCGTCTATAAGTTTGTATTGCTGTATCGGCATGTATCGTTGCATAAACACTATGCCCGGTATGCATCGCTTCAAATAAAACTTCGGCTTCCCGGCTTCTTCTTATTTCTCCAAGGATAATTCTATCTGGTCTCATTCTCAGGGAATTTACAAGCAAATCAAGCATTGTTATTTTTCCTTTTCCCTCCTGGTTTGGCTCTCTCGTAACCAAAGGGACCCAGTGCAGGAAATCTGGCAATTTTATCTCTCTCGTATCTTCAATGGATAAAATCCTTTGATTTGGCGGAATGAATGGAAGGAGCGTTGTTAAAAAACTTGTCTTTCCGGTTCCAGTTCCTCCAGAAACCAAAATATTTAGTTCATAATGGACTGCAAACCACAAAAAAGCTGCAACTTCTGTTGAAATCGTTTTGTTATTAATGAACTCAATTATTGTCCACGGTTCCCGCCTAAATTTTCTGATTGTTATTGTATTTCCATCATTGGATATGGGAAATAAAGTCGCATTTACTCTGTCGCCATTTGGAAGATGGGCGTCAAGCAATGGATTTAAAATGGTGATCTGTTTTCCTATTGTTCTTCCAATCATTGCCGCATAATTTGCAATATCCTCCTCCCTTTCAATTTTTATATTCGTAATCACCCAGCCATATTTTTTGTGATAGACCTGCACAGGCTCTCTGCTTGAGTTTATAACAATTTCTTCCAAATTTGGATCTCTTAAGAGGATTTCTAATTTACCAAAACCCAGCATATCTTGTATTAATAAAGTCAAAAGATAATTCTTTATTCCAGCTGAAAGATTGGGGAGCAATTTTTTAATTTCTCTTTCCGCTTTCTCTTTGAATTGTTTTTTTAATTTCTTTCTCTGTTCAAGGGTATCTATTAATTGTATTTTGGATATTAATCTGTTTTTTATTTCTTCATAGATTGCTTCCGTACCTTTATTAAGTTCTGGAAATTTAATAATATATTCGGGAATGAATCTTTTTCCCTCAGATATTTGGATTTCCATCTCAATATCTTCAAATCCAATCTTATATTTATCTAACATATTTAAGCCTTATTTTTCCAAAATGCCTTTCAATCTTAATTACTTTTTGATTTTCAAGAATTTTTAACCATTCCTCTATTTGTTCTCCATCAACATCCAGTTTTTCTTCCAATTCTTTCATGCTCGTTTCTCCTTTTTTCAATATATCCAAAAGTCTGTCAACATTTGTTTCTATTTTTTCATTTACTGGTGTTTTTTCGGAAAACAAGTTTTTTGCAATTTTGTTTAATATTCTCTCCCTCGTAACAACTCCCAAAAATCTATTTCTATCCATAACGGCGAGACAATCTGAATTATGCATCTTCATAATTAATATTGCTTTTGATAAATTATCTTGTTTATCTATACTTATAATTTCTCCCATTATATCTTCGGCCTTCAATTTTGAAATTTCTCTTTCTTCTCCCAATATTTTAAATATATCAGATAATTTAATTAATCCAACAATTTTATTTTTTTTGGAAACAAAAATTCCCTTATATTTTTTGTCTAAAAATTTTTTTATAATCTCCTGGGCGGAAGTTTTTTCATCAACTATTTCTGCCTCTCCCATTGCTTCGGAAACTTTAATCATGTTTAGAATATTTTTTTCTTTTCTCACTACATTGTCTTTTTTAAAGTCTTCTTTTAACACACTCTCTTTTTTAATTTCTTCTTTTAAATTTGATTTTTCGATTTTCCCGGTAATTTTTTTGTTTGTTTTTTCTTCCATCTCCTTCAGTTTCTTTAAAAGATCCTCTGCTCTGTCTTCTGCCAGAGAATACAATCCTATTCTAAAATCGGTTTTTATTATTTTTAATTCTTCTTTTATTTTTAATTCTTCTTTTTTTTCCAGAGATAATTTGTTTATTTTATCCTCTATTTCTTCAATTTTTTTGATAATTTGTTTTAAATCAACCATAATTCTAATTATAATAATTATTATGAAACATAACTCGTTTTCTGTTTACCCGATAAATGCTGGATTAAATTCAATTGCAAAGAGGTTTAATCAACAAAAAACTTGCATGAAGGGACAGGTTTCTGTTGAATTATTGATCATTATAGGAATAGGTGTGGGAATAATATCTCTATACATTATTTATAGTTATAATGCTCTTTATTCCTACAAAGTAAATAATGATGTTTCTCTGGTAAAAAGTTCTCTTGAAAAAATTGCTGAAACTGCAAATGATGTCGCATTTCAGGGAGAACCTGCAAAACAGAAAATAAATATTTGTTTTCCTTTGATCCTAAAAAACTGCTCGATAGTCAACAAAACCTTGTCCTGTTCTTTGAACAATGGAAAAGAAATCCATCAGGATTCAAAAATTAATTTAAATGGAACTCTTCCCGGTTCTGGATGCTGGGATTTGATTTTGGAAGCAAAGAATGGTTTTGTAAACATTACAATATCATGAAAGGTCAATCATCTGTAGAATTTTTAATTCTTATCGGCATTTTGAGTTTAATTTTTGCAATTTTGATTAATTATCCGGGGGGATATCTATTTTATTCGGACAAATTAAAAATTGAGAAGGAATACAAAGATATTTGCATTCAGATCAAGAATGAAATCGAAAATGCTTTGGAGACAGGACCTTTTTATAACAGAACATTTTATCTTCCATCGGGAAATTACAATGCTTCGATCAGCAACTATGAAATTAAAGTTAGTTATAGCGACGGAGAAAAAATCTGCTTTATTCCGGTAAATATTTCGGCTAATCTCAGCAAGGGAGAAAACAGAATAATATACAATGAAAGCGGAGTATTTATTAAGTAAAGCTTTTTTTATTGGTCGCATTTGAATAAATGCTTGTTTGCTTCAAAAATAGTGGCTTTATTTATAAGGTAAGAAAAATTGAAAAGCATATCTGCTTGGGCAGTTGAAATTTTAAGATGCTCTATGCGGTTTGAAAATATTTTGAGAATTCGGTGATTAAATTTTTGAATGACTATTGCAAAACAAATGATGCCTCGTTTTAGAGAAAATAGAGGAAATCTTTTTTTTTGGCAATGTTTCAGAAAACTCTTCAAAAATAAAATTAGAATTTTTTTTGATTTGGAAGATTTTTGGAGGGAGTATTTAAAGTTTAAATATAATTTAAATTATATAATTATGTTCCGAAAAAAGTTTATTGACAGGAAGGAAGAACTTAGATTTCTTAACGATGCATATAACAAAAAAGGTTTTGAATTTATAGTAGTTTCTGGAAGAAGGAGAACAGGAAAAAGCAGATTATTAAAAGAATTTGTAAGAGGTAAAGAAAATATTTTTCTTCTTTGTGAAGATCGAAAATGGCAGGCAAATCTTACAAAATTTAATAAGGCAATTTCAAAATATTTCAATACTCCAAATCCGAATTTTAAAAGCTTTGCAGAATGCTTTGAGTTTATTAAAAATGAAATAAAAAAAAGAGTGGTTATTGTGATAGATGAATTTTCTTATTTGATTAAAAAAACAGATATTGTTGCGGAATTCCAGACAATTACTGATGAAATATTAATAGATAAAGATGTGATGCTGATTCTTTCTGGTTCTGCCGTAAGTATGATGAACAAAAAGGTTTTAAGCTATAAGTCTCCATTGTACGGGAGGACGACTGGAAACATATTTTTACAACCCTTAAGATTCAGAGATTTGTCAAAATGGTTTAAATCATCTAATACAGAAGACTTGATTAAAATATATGGGGTCTGTGATGGAATTCCAAAATATCTGGAATTTTTCACTGGTAAAAACACAGAGAAAGAGATTATAAAAAATGTTTTTAATCCAAATTCTTTTTTATTTAGAGAACCAAAATTATTGCTAGAAGAAGAATTAAGAGAGCCAGAAACATATTTTCAAATCCTTGAAGCTGTTTCTTTAGGATACACCAAAGTTGTTGAAATAGCAAACTATAGTTATTTAGAAGCGAAAGATATTTCTTCATATTTGTCTATTTTAATAGATCTTGGTTTTATAGAAAAAGAATATTCTATTCTGGATAAAAAAAGAACAAGAGGAATTTACAAAATGAAAGATAATTTTTTTAATTTTTGGTTTAGATTTGTTTCAGATTATTTTGGAAAAATTGAGATTAATGAAACTGAAGAAGCAATACAAAATTTTAAGAAAAACTTCAATATTTACTTGGGCTTTATCTTCGAAAAAATTTCAAAAGAATTCCTGATTGGAAACAAAAACAAATTGCCTTTTGAATTTCAGAAAATCGGAAGGTGGTGGCACAAAAATAAAGAAATTGATTTGATTGCCCTAAATAATAAAACAAAACAAATTGCCTTCTTTGAGGCAAAATGGAAGAATTTAAAAGAGAAAGAAGTGAAGAGGATTATAGAAGAATTAAAAGAAAAATCAAAATTTGTTGACTGGAACTTGGATAAGAGAAAAGAATTCTTTGGAGTGATCGGAAAGAAGATCGAGAATAAAAAAGATTTGAGAAGAGAGGGTTTTCTAATTTTTGATTTGGAAGATTTTTGAAATCAAAGGATTTCAAAAAGATCAACTAACAAAATAACTTGCGTGAAAGAAAAAGCATTTCCGGTATGATGAATATGAAAAAACTGGAGAAAGGAACCGGAACGGAGAAAATAAAGCAATTCTCTTATATAAGGAATGAAATTCTTTAGTTTCTAAAAAATAATAGACCTAATTTATGGAATTGATAGACAGAGTAAAAAAAATTCTGGAAAAATATGAGATTTGCAATGAGTGTCTTGGAAGACAATTCCATGACATACTCCCGAGAATTAAAAACAGAGAGAAAGGAAAAATTCTCAGAACTTATGCAATAATAAATTCGATTTATAAAAAGGAGGAGATTAAAATTAAAAAAACCGAAAAGTGTTATCTTTGCGGCAATATATTTAACAAAATTGATTTTTATATCGAAGAAGTAAAAAAGAAACTGAAAAATTACGAATATAAAACATTTCTAATTGGTTCAAAAATCCCGCCGGAATTAATTTCAAAAGAAGAGGAATTCTGGGAAGAAAACGGAGTGGATTTCTGCGAAGCGATTAAATCAAGTTTTAATAGAGAAGTGGGGTATAATTTAAAAAGAATGACAAAGAAACAAATAACCTTCGAAAATCCCGATATAATGGCTATTGTTGATATTGAAAAAAACAAAGTGGATTTGCAGATATCTCCTCTTTATATCAAAGGGGGATACAAAAAGAATACGACAAAAGGAAAAGTTCAAAAAATAATTGAAAATCTCCTGATTAAAAAAACCGGAGCAAGCGAATCAATATTTTACTCGGTTGGCAGGCTCGAAAGGAATGTAAAAACAAATTGCTACAGGCCATTTGTTATAATGTTGAGAAATCCGAAAAAAAGACGGATTGGACTGAAAAAAACAAGACAAGAAATAAACAAAATGAAATCTCTTTCTGTTTCTACTTTGAGTTATTCAGACAAGGAATCTATTGAAAAAATGAAAATGGAAAAAATAACAGCTTCCTATTTGGTAACTCTTAAGTTTGACAATAATCTCAAAAAAGAAGAAATTAAAAGAATCAGAAAAAAACTACTGGGTTTAAGAAATAAAAGAATTTTGCAATATTTAAAGAAAAAAATCAGAAAACCGTATATCAGAAGATTGAAGATTAAAATCGGTGGAAAAAATCTGACGCTTGATATTGAAAGCACGGTTGGTTTTTCCATCAATTCTTTTCTCGGAGGAAAAAGCAAACCAAATCTAAAAAAATTGATTGAAAGGGATTTCAAAATAAAGGAAATTGTCCTGAAAAAATATAGAAAAATGAAAACTCATGAGATGTATTCTTAATTCTCCAATTCTCTCTTAAATCTTCTCAAAGTGTTTGGCAATTGGTCTGGTCTGACTTTCAGAAATTTTGCTGTTTCCCTCAAAATTTTCAGTTTTTTTTGCATAAATTATATTGAATGGATTAAATACTGTTAAAAAATAAATAAAAACTGAAAATTACTATATAGTAAAAAATATATTTTTCATCACCGAAAACTATATATAGTTTAAAAATACTATTATATTGTGGTGATTAAAATGGCAGAATCAAATATTATAAATCCTTCGGAAAATATAACTTCAAAAGAAATGTTGGCTACAAGACCCATTGTACAAACCATATCTTTTGCGGACTTCTTAAATAAGTATTCAATAGATGGCGGGGATGCTACTAATTGGTTTTATGGTGAAAGGAGAACAGAAAATGGAAAAATTATCGAAATGCCTGGAATAATTGATCGAATAGAAGATTCGAATACCCCCTGGTTGGATTTTCCATTATTGCTTATATCTCCATTTTTGATTTATGCTGCTACGAAAGAAGGTAATTTTAGATTAACAAGTCAAGTACTCGCAGATACTGCAAGATATGCCGGTATAACCCAATTAGCATCACCTCCCTCAATGTCGTTATTATCCCGGCTTCCATTTATGTATATTAGTGGTGGAGGATACAGACAAATAACTCCGCCAGAATATGAAAAAAAAATAGAAGAACTTTCAAAAAAAGTAGACGATCTTACTGATCAATTAACAGAAAGTAAAGAGTATATCAAACAATTAAAAGAATATTTGTCAAAATCAACAACTTATCCTGGAATGTATGTTTAACTTGCATTTTTATTTCTTTACAAAACTTCTTCGTGATATATATCCAACACCTAATGATTTTTCCAGTTCTTTTTTTCTTTCCAATAATCTCTTTTTTTCTAATTCTGCTTGCGTAATGGCTGCCTGAACTCCCTGATATGCAGTAAAAAATTCTCCCTCGGGTGCCAACCCTTTATCTGCATATTCATCCTTTATTCTCTCCAGATCTTTTTTTTGTTTTTTTAATCTCTTTATCTCTTCTTCCTTAAGAGCAATTTCTTCGTCTATATATTTGAGATTATATTTTCTTTCTCCAAAATATCCCGCATACCTTGATATGCTCCTCATTTTTTTCCAATCTATAAGTCTTATAAAAAAGAAATAGGCAAGTCCAAATAACAAAAACAAAGAGAGATAAGACATAGAAAAACTCGCTATCATTCCATAAATTCCCGTATAAATAAGCACAATATAAAAAACAATTGCAAGGAGTGCGTGTATTTTTAAACCTATTCCCTTCAAAAAGGAACCTGTCATTATATACAAAAAAATAATCAAAATCACCGATGGAACAAGCAAATATTCGATCAATAATTCATCAATTGGCATTGAATAACAAGTTGCTCCCAATTTGAACAAAGTGCAAATAATTTCCTGAACAGCCATAATTGTAATTGACAAAAGAATATATAAACCAATTTTTTAAAATTAAAAACTTATATTGGGAAAAATATTGCAACCCTTGCCATTGGAAAAAAGGTTGTTAACTTACATATACAATAACTTAAAATTTAAAAATAAATAAATATGGGTGTTTTCATAAATGCAAAAAGAAGAAATTTTTAAAATTGTTGAAAAACAAAATAAATGGAGGTCTGAATGTCTGAATCTTATAGCAAGCGAAAATATAACTTCTCCAGAACATGATAAAGTTTATGTTTCTGATTTTATGCACAGATATGCGGAGGGTCTGCCTTTTAAAAGATATTATCAGGGAGCAATTTACATAGACGAATTGGAGAGCAAAGCCGTAGAACTTGCAAAAGATGTTTTCCACGCCAAATACGTTGATTTGAGACCAATTTCTGGAGCAATGGCAAATATGGCCGTTTTCTCGGCTTTAGGGGATTATGGCTCTGTCCTTTTAAGCCCGGGAGTCCTTGGAGGTTCGCATATATCTCATGAGAAATTTGGCGTCGCTGGAATATTGGGATTGAAAACAGAACACGCCATTTTCGATAAAAAAGAATATAATATAGATACAGATGCAACAATTAAAAAAATCAGAGAAGTAAAACCAAAAATTGTTGTGCTTGGAGGTTCAGTAATTCTATTTCCTCACCCTGTTTCAGAGTTCAGAAAAGTTTGCGATGAAGTTGGAGCAAAACTTATTTATGATGCCGCACATGTTCTTGGATTGATTGGCGGAAGAAAATTTCAGGATCCTTTAAAGGAGGGAGCAGAAATAATTTCTTCGTCAACTCACAAAACTTTCCCCGGTCCTCAAGGAGGAATAATTCTTTCAAACAGCGATGAAAAAACATTCAAAAAAATCCAGTCTAAAATATTTCCAGGACTGATTTCAAATCACCATCTGCACAGAATACCTTCAATGATGATTGCCGCACTTGAAATTAAAGAATTTGGAGAGGATTACGCAACCCAGACAATAAAAAACGCAAAGGCTCTTGGCAGAGCAATGTATGAATATGGTTTTGATGTTCTCTGCCCGGATAAAGATTTTACAGAATCGCATCAAATTCTCGTTGATGTCAGAAAAAATGGTGGCGGAAAAAAGGTTGCTTCAACTCTTGAAAAGGCGAACATAATTTTAAACAAAAACATCCTCGCGTTTGATGATGTTAATAATTCGGATGATCCTTCCGGGCTGAGAATAGGTGTTCAGGAAATGACGAGGTATGGAATGAAAGAATCTGAAATGAAATATATCGCAGAATTGATGAAAAAAATTGTTATGGATGGAAAAAATCCGGAGAGTGTAAGAGAAGAAGTAATCGAATTCAGAAAAAAATTCCAGAAAATCCATTATTGTTTTTAAAATGAAATAGATTCTATTATATATTTTTTTAATGCAATATTATTTAATGGAGTTTGATAAGTTATTGCTAAAAAGATATGTTCTTGATAACTCTACCAGATATAATGGGATACCGAATTTAGAATCCATACTGGGAAGAATTGTTATCGACAATCCGGAATTAAAAAAAGAAATAAAAGGATTGAGAAAAGTTCTTGAAAAAATTATTTCAGAAGTTGAAGAAATGAAATTAGAAGAACAGAAAGAAGAATTGGAACAACTTGGTGGTCCGATTAAAAAAGTACATGAAGAAGAAAAAGAGATGATTCCTTTGCTCAAAGTAAAACATGATTTTGTTGTCAGGTTCGCTCCAAACCCAAACGGGCCTTTACATCTTGGAAATGCAAGGCAGGCTGTTGTTAACTGGCTGTATCGAAACATTTACAAAGGCACTTATATTTTGAGATATGATGATACCGATCCAAAAAACAAAATTCCGATGAAAGAAGCTTATAAATGGATTCTTGAAGATTTAGAGTGGCTCAAAATAAAACCAGATAAAATTTATTATTCTTCGAAAAGATTGAATATTTATTATAAATATTTCAGAAAATTATTAGAACTCGGAAAAGCTTATGTATGTACTTGCGATAGAGAAGAATTTAAAAAATTGAGAGAAAAATCAAAACCTTGCCCTTGCAGGGAGTTAAGCATCAGGAAACAAATAAACCGATTTGAAAAAATGTTAAATCACAATTTCAAAGAAGAAGAAGCTGTTGGAAGAATAAAAACAGACCTGAAAGATAAAAATGTTTCTGTTAGAGACTGGCCCGCTCTAAGAATTATAGATAAACCAAAGCATCCTCTAGTCAAAGGAAAATATGTGTGGCCTCTTCTCGATTTTGCTTCAGCAATAGATGATCATTTGATGGGAGTGACTCATATAATCAGAGGGGTGGATCTGCAACTTTCAAGAAACAAACAACTTTATTTATATACTTATTTAAGATGGAAATATCCAATAATAAAATTGCAGGGTAAATTCAGTGTTGCAAATGCAGAACTTTCCAAAACAAAGATGAGAGAAGGAATAGAAAATGGAATTTATACGGGATATGATGATGTGAGGTTGCCAACCATAAAATCATTCAGAAGAAGAGGATATTATCCAGAAGCTCTTATCAATATGATTAAGGAAATAGGTCCAAAGATAAGAGATGTTACCGTATCTGAAGAATATATTGCAAGTTTTAACAGAAAATTGTTGGACCCCTTGGCGAACAGATATTTTTTTGTCAGAGACCCAGTCCAGATTAAAGTTATAAATCCGCCAAAAGATACTTCGGTTAAATTACCTTTGCATCCAGATTATCCAGACAGAGGTTTTAGAGAATTAAAAATTTCAAGCACCTTTTATATTTCAAAAGAAGACTTTTTAAATTACAGGGGAAAAATTGTCAGGTTGATCGGTTTATACAATATAAGACTTGATAGAAAAGCTCAGTTTTTGGGAAAACAACTCTTGCCTTATCCAAAAATTCAATATGTTCCGGAAAAAGGAGTTGATATGAAGATTTTGCTTCCAGATAACACTCTTGCGAGAGGTCTTGCAGAAAAAGATATAACAAAATTGAAACCAAAAGAAAGAATTCAGTTGCAGAGATTCGGATTTGTTTATTTAGATGTTGTTAGAAAAGATTACATTTATGGTTACTATATTCACAATTAATTAAAATATAATCATAAAAGCAAGAGATTTTCCAATCAAGGCAGAGTTTCGGAATGTTCGGATAAAATTTTTCAAATATAAATGAGGATATTAATTATGGTCCTGCTATTCAATCTTGGAGTTTTAGATTTAGTTCAGTTGTTTTGCTATTATGTAATGCTTTATTGCACTCTCCTTTGGCTGTTGGTTTTTTTTAAAAACAGAGCGCATTTTTCCAAAGAAACTAAAACTAAGATAAAAAAATATCCTTCAATAACATTTTTGGTTCCCGCATATAATGAGGAGAAACATATAAAAAAGTATTTGACTTCGATTCTAAATTTAGATTATCCGAAAGACAAACTAAAAGTTATTTGCATAAATGATGGTTCAACAGATAAAACTTTGGAGATTTGCAAATCAATAAAAGATAAGCGACTTAAAATTATAGATAAACCCAACACCGGAAAAGCAGATTCATTAAATTATGCATTAAATTTTGTAGATACCGAATACATCGTTTCCATGGATGCGGATTCTTATCCAGAAAAAAATTATTTAAAGAATATTCTGCCTTACTTTAGTAAAAAAGATGTCGCCGCCGTCACTCCGGCGCTAAAAGTAAAAGAAACAAAAACATTAATGCAAAAAATACAGTGGGTTGAGTATGTCTTCTCTATATATTTAAGAAAAATTTTTGCTTTTTTTGATTGTCAATATGTTCTTCCTGGTCCCGGTTCGATTTGCAAAACAGAAATTATTAGGGAAGTGGGAGGCTGGGATAAAGAAAGTCTGGTTGAAGATACGGAATTGGCATTTAAATTACATATAAAAGGTTATAGAATGGAAAACAGTCCAAAAGCTTATGTAAATACAGAAGCGCCGGAAACTTTCAGAGAATTATTCAAGCAGAGAATCAGATGGTATCGCGGATATCTGCAAACAAACAGGAAATATTTTCATATGATATTCAACATGAAATATGGCAATTTGGGTTTTTTTGTTCTGCCTGTCAATTTTATCTGGATATTTATACTGGGTGTTCTGTTTTTTTTGCCAATATACAATTTTGCAATAAATTTAAATGAATTTTTTTATAGATATTCGCTGGTAGGTTTTACATGGCCAACTTTAAATATGACTTTTGATATAATTTATATAGATTTCTATATTTACTTCCTCGCTTTATTCTTTTCTCTAACTTTATCAGTAATATACATAGGTATAAAAATTTCTTCAGAGAAAATAAACTTGAAAACAAGAAAATGGCATTATATGGGTTATATTTTTATTTATCCCTTATTATTTTCTATTTTCTGGTTTTCAGCAATATTTTGCGAGATTTTCAGGTTAAAGAAAAAATGGTGAAAAAAATTAAACACAGAATTGATTGGAGTTTTTATATAATCACATTTTTCATTACTTCAACAATTTTCTTTTTGGGTATTTACATAGGCATACAATTAAATGAAGCAAAGGTGACAAGCATAACTTTAGATATTGAATCTCTAGATAGAATAAGAGAGCTTCAGGGGACCAATATGCTTTTACTGGAAATTCTTGGAGAAAAAAAATGCATCGCTCTTGAAACATATATAACCACTATTATACCAGAAATAGAAAAACTCGGAAGCAGGGTTGTTTATTATGAAAATTCGGCGGACAGCAGAAGATATAATATAAAAGAATATTACCAGCTTAAAAGAGATTATATTCTATTTTTAATCAGATATTGGACCTTAACAAAAAAATTGGAAAGGGAATGCAAACAAAATATACCGGACCTGATCTATTTTTATTCTAACAAAAAATGTAAAGATTGCAAAAAGCAAGGAATAATTTTGGATGAAATTAAAAAAGAAAATCCGGATATTTTAATCTTTCCCATAGATGTGGATCTCAATCTCTCCACGGTAGATATTCTGACAACTACATTCAATATCACGGAAGTGCCTTCCTTGTTAATCGATGGAAGACCGTATTTGGGATTCAGAAATAAGGATGAAATAGAAAAATTGCTAAGAATGAAACGATAAATGCGATAAATTAATAATCTTTCTTTTGGATATACATTTTGTGCATGCAATAATATATAAAATTATTGATAATAGAATAATCTCAACTTTACATTTTCCAGTTTCATCTCCCCTGTTGAAGAAAAACTAATCAAATTTTTTCCTTCCTTTATGTTTTCCAATGGAACTACTTTTACCCTGGTTTCCGGCATTCCGCTATATTCGGTCTGGTTGTTCAAGGTTATATTAAATTCTTCGTCTGCTGAAATAAAATCAAACAGCAATTCGCACTTATCCAAATTTTTATAAATATATTCCGGGATAAAGAAAGAATATCTGGGAATTTCTTTAAAGGAATAGTCCGTTTCAATTGAAAGATTTGATATATTATAAACTGATGGCGCCCAGATTTTCCATCCGCTTGAACTTGTCCCAAATTCTATGACATTTTCTCTTCTTGGACTTATGTTTAATCTATAATCTCCCAATAAAGCCCTGTTTTTGAATATTGTTTCATTGTTTAAAATTATATATAATTCACCATAATTATTTGTAGCCTTTACACTGAAGCTCAGAGTTGCATTTTTCAGATTTTTCAGAATAGGGTCTTCTATTTCAAACTTCCTTTTGTAAGAAACTTTTCCAAAAAAAATGCCGTTCTTAATCCAGAAATTATTCTCCAAAACTTCTTTTTTTTCCAGTTTTTGCTCTTTAAGAGCAATATTTCCAAATTCTATTATTTTCCAATTGAGTTTTTCAACAGACATATTTTGATTGTGCGTATGAGAGATATTCCACGATACTCCGAAAAATACAAATAGCATTAACAGAATAAATAATCCCGCAAAAAGAAAGGCATATAATTCATCCATATAAATATTATGAAAGTAGAAATATATTATCTTTTAATTCTAAGTTTGTCAATTTTATTTATCTATTTCGTCAGAGGTCCGGTAATTATTTTCGCTTCTCTGATGGTAATATTCGAAAAATGCTTCTTTAGCAGAATAAATGTCATTCCCGGAATAGAATTTACAAGTCTGGCAACATTGCTGGTTGTTTTAAAGTATGGAGTGACTACCGGAATTCTTTTCGTTATTTTTTTACCTTTAATTATTCCCACAATAATTAATAATTTTATAGGAGAAAAATTTGTTTTAAACAAAGATTTTGTGATGATGACAATCGGTTTTGGAAATCTCGTTGATATTCTTTGCGTATTTATCATATATTTTCTAAGAAACTTTGATATATTCTGGATAATGCTGATTATTCTCATATCCAAACACACACTTAACAATTTGGCGGGTAAATTAAAGGAAACAAACTTTGTTATGGATTATATTGAAATTGCGGTCGGATTTTTGTTTAATCTGTTTATTGTTTACTTTTTTCATTCTTTTTGGTTATCCTTGCTGGCAGTATGAACAAATCTCTCATTTATTTTTTAATTCCCGTATCTTTTCTATTCATCTATTTCGCCGGAGGTCCGGTAATTATTTTCGCTTCTCTGATGGTAATATTTGACAAATGCTTCTTTAGCAGAATAAAAATTTTTCATGGGATTGAATTTTCGACAATAGCTGTATTTCTGGTGGCATTAAAGTACAATTTAGTAATTTCAATATCCTTTTGCATATTTATTTTATTTGTTCTGACAACGGCGATTAATATTTTTTTGGGAGATAAATTGGTCATAAACAAAGAATTTAAATTAATTAGAAGTGTTTTTGGACTTTCGCTCACTATTCTGGAAGTAATCATCATAAACTATTTTAAACATATTGATATTTTTCTTTTGATGTTAATCATCCTTATTTTTGGACATTCTTTGTATATCCTAAAGGGAAAATTAACACAAACGAATTATGTTCTGGATTATGTGGGGGTTATAACAAATATTTTATTTAATTTATTTCTCGTTTACTTTTTCAGATCTTTCTGGTTGTTGTTGCTGACCGGCTAAATTCTCTTCGAAAGAAAACAAAAGTTCCAACCCCTCATACAATTTTTTACTTAATTCCTCATATTTTAATTTATATTCCGACATCAAATCCTTATAAAAAGATTTTTTTGAGAATTCCTGTATAATATTATAAAGCAAATCTTCTATAAGAACGGGTCCAGATAAATATGTGGGCACTACTCTTGAAATAAATGTTTTTAAGGAAATCAAAGTCGTTTCTCTTTCTGTTATTTCAATTATAACTCTAAAGATAAAATTGCTCGTAATCTCTTTTGTTCCTTCAAATTTTAGTTCTAATCCATTTTCATTTTTTTTATAATATATGACTTCTACATCTTCAAATTTTATTCCCAATATATCTGCAATCATTTCTTTCATCTTTGTCTGCAATTTCAAATCGATTTTTTTATTTACTCCAAAAATCCTATTAAAACACTCTCTCTCAAATAAGTAGCGATACATAATTAAAATTATTATGAATAATTATGTTCCAAATAAAAAAAATTCGTCCTGTTGATATAAACGAAGATATTGGCAGAATTGTTTTTAAAATGTATGAATCAAAAATAGAAGGAATGCCGGTTTTCTCTGATCATTATGAGGGCATGATTTATCTTAAAGATATAGTTGTGAGAAATTTGGATATCTCCACAAAAGTCAGAGTTTTTGTAAAAAAAGTGCCGAAATTGACTGACGGAGAGAATCAAATATATAATCTGGCAAATAAAGGCTTCAAAGATTACGATGTCCTGCCTTTTTTTGTTAATAATGAATATATTGGAGTTGTCAGTTTATTGGATTATCTTTCTTCTTTGGATTTAAAGATGGATTTGGATAAAGTCGCAATTGATGCAAGGATTATTGACCAGAACGAGACGATTGGGGTTGCAAGGAACATTCTGAATAAGGAAGAAGTTTTTCTGGTTTCGGATAAGAATGAAATTGTTGGCGCAGTTAACTGTTTTTCCTTGGCGAGGATTATTTCAACAAAAAGAGATCGAATTTTCACTCCAGATAAGATAGAAGAAGACGAAATAAAAATAAAAGATTTCGCAGAGGATTTTGTAAAAATAGAAGAAAAAATCGGTAAAGACAAACTTATAGAATTGCTCAGAGAAAACAAATATATCGTTTATAAAAACAAAATAATAACTCCAAAAACAATTTTCAGAAATTTAATTAAATTTGAGGAATATATGAAACCAGAATTTTCCGGGTTTGAATTGACAGAAGGAGTCTATACAGACGTGATTTATAAAGAATTAAATAATTTTGCCAAAAAAGTTCAAAAAATTATAAAACCGGAAAAAATTAAATTTCATCTTAAAAAATTGAAGAAGACCGGAAAAACACTCTACGAACTAAATGGAAGGATTATTGCTGGAGGAAGAATAATTAACGCAAATGTTACTGGTTACGGTCTCATGGATTTAGTTCAAGAATTAATTGATAAATTGGAAGTGCAGATCATCAAAGCAAAACATTAAATAAATTCGTATGATGCAAATTTTAGACACGGCCTTTCAAATATTTTCCAATTGAAATTAGTATTCTATAAAATATATATAAAATATGGAACTGCAAAAATTTAAACTTAAAGAGGCTCTTTTTTATGAAAAATTGCCAAATAAAAAAGTTAGATGCCTTCTCTGTCCAAGAAAATGTTTCATATCCAACAATTCTACTGGTTTTTGCAGAGTAAGAAAAAATATAGAAGGAAAACTTTATTCTCTTGTTCACTCCAGACCATGCACTGTTTCAATAGACCCAATTGAAAAGAAACCGCTCTTTCATTTCTTACCGGGAACAAAAGCGCTGTCAATAGCGACATGTGGATGCAATTTAACCTGCAGTTTTTGCCAGAATTATGAAATTTCACAAGGTGAAATATTTGGAGAATTTATACCTCCAGAAAAAGTTGTTGATTTGGCAAAAAAGTATGATGTAAAAATAATTGCTTATACTTACACAGAACCGACTGTTTTTTATGAATATTGTCTGGATATAATGAAATTGGCAAAGAAGGAGAATTTAAAAAATGTATTTATTTCAAACGGATATATAAATAGAGACCCCATAAGGAAAATTGCTCCCTATCTGGATGCGGTAAATATCGATGTAAAAGGAGAAGAAAAAGTTTATTCCGCCCTTTCTCATGCTTCTCTGAAACCCGTCTTAGAATCCATACTGGAATTCAAAAAAACAAAAGTCTGGATAGAGATTACAAGTTTGATTATTCCTGGTTACAATGATTCAAAGAAGTGGAGCAATGATTTGTCAACTTGGATAAAAAATAATTTGGGTCCAGAAACTCCTCTTCATCTTTCAAGATTTTACCCCGCATATAAATTAACAAATATAGAATCGACTAAAATCTCCATCTTAAAAAAATTATATATGGAATCAAAGAAAAAATTAAAACATGTTTATCTTGGAAATGTTTTTGAGTGGAAATATGAGAGCACTTATTGCCCAAAATGTGAAAAGTTGGTTATTAGAAGGCAAGGGTACGAAGTGGATTTCAATGGCTCAAAATGCAAAAAATGCGGTACCAATATTGCCGGTGTTTTTTAATTATCTTCAAAAAAATCGATTAATTCTTCTGGAGCAATTTTTTTCTCGAAAGGACCTATTACTATTCCGAAATTGGAAAAAATCGTTTCACAATTTCTGCATTTATAATACTTGCCTATCTTGACTCCTTTCACTCCGCAAACCGGACAATATTTGTTTTTAAAATACAGAAACATATATTTAAATCTACAAAAAATATTTATAGATTGAAATTGCATTGGTTGATTGTCGAAGAAGTATTCTGCAAATATTGATTTTAAAAAATCTGCATATTTATTCAAAAACAGGGTATAAACTTACTGAAAGGCATAAACTTATTGAAACAATAAATTTATGGAAAATCGATATTCAAGAAAGATTGTCTCTGGAGCCTTTTTTGTTTTTCTATTTGGTGTTCTGGGAGCATTCGTTGGCTACTTGTTAAGATTTATTTTAACTTCAAATCTCTCTCCAGAAGACTATGGTCTTTATTATTCCTGTTTATCCTTAATTGGTCTGTTTGTTTTGTTTAAGGATTTTGGCCTTAACAGCAGTTTGATCTATCACATTTCAAAATTCAGAGTGGAGAAAAAATTTAAAAAACTAAAAACCAGTATATTTACCGTTTTTCTTGTACAATTATTTCCCGCTCTAATAGTTTCAATAATTATTTTCTTTTCTGCCAGATTCTTTGCAATAAATTATCTTCATTTGTCTGAAAATATATCGAAAGGCATTCTTGTTATAAAACTTTTAGCAATCGCTTATTTTGTTCAGATATTTCATACATTGATTATATCTATATTTCAGGGTTTTCAGCGTATTAAACTTTATGCTTTTGTAAATTTCTGCTGGATGTTATTTTATTTCACAATAACCTGGATATTTATTTCATTGAACTTTTCTGTTATCTCTCCAGTTCTTGGTTTCTTAATTGCTTATCTTTTCATAATATTGATATTTTCGCCTTTTGCTTTGAAATTAATTCCAAAAGCGAAGATATGTTTTAGCAGAAAACTAACAAAAAAGATAATTTTTTATGCTTTTCCAATAATGTTTTCTTCCGTGGGGGGACTTATAATTGGCTATACCGATACCATATTGATAACTCTTTTCAGAGGTCTGCCAGAAGTTGGAATTTACCAGACTGCCCAGCCTACAGCGAGATTATTATGGTTTTTCGCTGGAGCTTTTACAACGGTTTTATTTCCTTTAATTACAGAATTAAAAACAAAGAACATAAATTTCCTTGCAAATGGAATATCCCTGCTTTATAAATATATCTGGATAATTATAATTCCTTTCGCTCTGATGGCTTTCTCCTTTTCAAGAGATATTCTAAATTTATTCTTCGGACCTTTTTATTCTTCTGGTTCAGATGTTCTAAAAATTCTCGCAATAGGGGCGATATTTTTCTCAGTAGTTCAGATAAATGGAGTTGTTTTAAACGGAATGGGAAAACCAAAAAACTACACAAAAATCATCTATCTTGGGGCGATAATAAATGTTATGGGAAATATAATATTAATTCCAATAATCGGAATTACGGGGGCTGCGGTATCAACCATGTTAACCTATATAATAATGTTTTTCTTTTCGTTTGTTGAATTAAGAAAATTTATTAAAGTAAAAATTCCCGTTTTGAAGTGGAGTGAAACTCTGATTGCTGGATTTGTCTCGCTTCTTTCCATTTATTTTATAAAGAATATGCTGCATATAAATCTATTTCTCAAAGTTTTTATTTGCTTTTCGGTTTCCGTTTCAATATTTGTTTGTCTGTTATTGATTTTGAAAATAATAAACTTAAAGGAAATTTTTGAACTAATCAAAAAAATTGTTAAAAAATAGAAAATGCTAATCAATTCATATTTAGTTGAGAGTATGACTTAATTAAAAGAAAGAAATTGCGGATAAATTGAGAAATTGGTCCAAAAAAGCTCATATATTTTTCAACAATAACCACAATATGCTATCAAACCCAATTGATGAAGAAATTGCTTTAATTCATTTCTTATTATATAATCTCTTTATTCTCTCCAATGTATCCGCCTCTTCAATTCCTTTGTCTTCTCTTATTCTAATTAACTTCGGAAATCTCAAGGCAAAACCGCTTTTATAGTTCGGCGATTTCTGCAATTCCTGATAGCCAACCTCCACAACAATTTTTGGCTTTATATGAACCATGTTTTCTTCTTCTATGACAATCAGAGATTTCAGTTTCTCTGTCAACTCTTTAAATAATTCGTCTGTGAGTCCTGTACCCATTTTTCCGATTTCCAGCAATTCTCCGGTCTCTTCATCTCTAACTGATAAAATAAAAGACGCCAGCCAGTTTGCTCTTCTTCCCTGTCCCCATTCTGCACCCGTGATTACTAAATCCAATGTTTCTTCTTCGGGTTTGACTTTATACATATAACCAACTCTCTTTCCCGGCTGATAGGGAGCCAATAAATTTTTTACCATCACTCCTTCCTGTCCAGATTTCAGAGCATTATTGTAAAATTTTTCAGCCTCTTTAATATTTTTTGTTCTTATCTGTTCTGCCAGTTGAAATTTTCCTTTAATTTCCTTTATAGCCCCTTCCAGTTTTTTTCTCCTGATTCCAAAATTTTCATTTAAAAGTTGTTTTCCATCTACAAGAAGGCAATCAAAAAAATTTATCTGTATTGGAATTTTTTTCGCCATTTCTTCAATATTATATTTTCTGTGTATTCTTCTCGAAAGTTCCTGAAATGGGACCGGCTTTCCATTCATTATCCCAACAGTTTCTCCCTCCAATATAACTTTTTCAGATTTAATATTTTTTTTGCAGAGTTCAACTAAATCAGGGAATTGTTTTGTAACATTTTCTAACCTTCTTGTAAATAACCATATTTTATCTTTATCTTTCTGCACCAAAGTCCTCATTCCATCGTATTTTATTTCTATCGCCGGCTCTTTCGCATTTTCTAAAGCCTCTTTCAGACTACCGGCTTTCTCTGCGAGCATCACTTTTATTGGATATCCTATCTCGAGCTTAACATTTTTTAATCCTTTTTTTCCCTCTTCCTTTGCAATTTTTGCAACAAGTCCAAAATCGGTCTTTAGATTATAGGCGTATTCTACTTCTTCCTTGCCAACATTAAAAGCCGTAGCAATGGAATCTCTCAAAATTCCCTCCGCAATTCCAAGTCTCAATTCTTCAAGAATTGTTCTCGTTATATATCTTGCCTCTTTTGGTTCGGCAGAATTTAGCAATTCCAGAATAATATCTAATTTTTTGTCCTGCGAACTTTTCCCAGTTAACTCCGCAAGTTCCCTGATAGAATAAAAAACCTGCTCAACACTTAATTTTCTTTTAAACAGGGCTATTTGTTTTTTCTTCTTTACAAGTTGTTCTGTAACCAATCCTAAATCTCCAGTTTCCTTGAATTTGTCAAGAATTTCCTGTTTTGAAAAACCAAGTTTTGTCAGAGATTGTATAATTAATTTATCTGCAATTCCTATTTCCCGCTCTTCACTTTCCAGAAAGATCTTCCCTTGCAATAATGGAATCACGATCTGTAAATTTTCCGTATCGAGATTTTTTATGAAGTTCGCAATAATTTCGGTTTTCTCCAATTTTTTTGTTGTCGCTGCCAGTTTTTCATAAATTTCTACAAGTTTTGAGTATTCCATAAATAATCCGAATAAAAATATTGATAGGGGTTATATAGTATAATTATATGGCTATTATCGCCAATTATTTAATAGAAGAAATCCTTTTTTGATGTTGCTACAGCAAAAGTTTAGCCACACGCAGAATATCCGCAACTCCTGCAGATTTTACAACCTTCTTCCCTGACCATTTTTGCACCGCAATTCGGACATATATCATCATCTGATTCTCTCTCTTCTTTTTTTCCATTAGAATAAAAATTAATAACCTGTTCTTCTCTACTTCCGTCCCGATAAATTGTTATTCCCTTGCATTTCATTTTCCATGCAAGCATATAAATTTTTTCAACATCCTGTATTGTTGCCGAATTTGGCAGATTAATTGTCTTGCTTACGGCGTTATCTGTATATCTCTGGAAGGCAGCCTGAATCCTTAAATGCCATTCTGGAGAGATGTCATGGGCAGAAACAAATATTCTTCTTATATCTGCAGGTATTTCTTCAATATTCTGGATTGATGCCTTGCCGGCAACTTTTCTTATTATCTTTTCATTATATAAACCCTTTTCTCTTAAAATTTTCTCAAATAATTGATTTGTCTCAACAAGATTTTCTCCCAACGAATTCGCAACATTTCTCATGTATGAAATTGCAAAGAGTGGCTCCACACCCGCAGAACAGTTAGCTATAATTCCTATTGTTCCAGTAGGAGCAATCGTCGTAACAGTTGCGTTTCTCATATGTTTCTCATTTCTCCAGATTGATTTCTTAAAATTTGGAAAGTTGCCTTTCTCCCTTCCAAGTTCTCTTGATTTATTCCTTCCAGTTTCCGTAATAAATTTCATTATATTGGAAGCGATTTCTTCTGCCTTTTCCGAATTATAAGGTACTCCAAGAAGAATTAATAAGTCCGCAAAACCCATAACTCCAAGTCCAATTTTTCTATTTGCTTTCGTTGCTTTATCTATCTCTTTGATTGGAAAAGTATTTATATCTATTACATTATCCAAAAAATGAACGGCTACTTCCACCGTTTCCTTTAATTTCTTCCAGTCAATTTCATATCCTTCTCCAGTTTTTTTAACCATTTTTGATAAATTTATTGAGCCGAGATTGCAGGATTCATAAGGCAAGAGAGGTTGTTCCCCGCAATTATGAGTTATAATTCCCTGACAAATCATCGAATGAGAGAAAGGTTCTGTTAAATCATAAACTTTCTTTTTACCAACAAATTCCACTTTTGCAACTCTTTCTTCGAATTTATCAGAATAGTATATTCCATTTAGTTTCTGTATTTTTTCTTTGTGTTTGCAAAGAAAACCGACTTTTTCTAAAAATATCTGGATATCTTCTTCGCCGATAATTAACTCAAACAAAATATCATACGTACTACTTGTTCGTATTTCTTCATTTTTAATATTATAACAAAATAAATTTTTTTTGCTTTCCTCATTTCCATTACAGATTCTCGATTTAATTCCCAGATTCAATAATAAGAGTTGGACTCCTTTTAGCAATTTCTCCGATTTTGAAGTCAATTTTATACAATGATTTTTGAAGGGTTTATGAAGTTCAATAGTGCCATTTGCAGAAAACAAACCTTGCAGAAACCCAATAACCGCCTCTCTTGGAGCAATAAAAATACTATTCGGAACTTCTCTTTTATCTGCTTCCTCTGATTTAATTCCCAATTTTTTAAAAAATTCAACAAACTTTTTGGAATAATGGAATAAATGACAAACTCCGTTTTCTTCCTCTACTTCCCGTATATTAAAGCCACACCATTGAACAAGTATATTTTTAAAATAGTCCTTCTCTTCTTTATCTTCCCTCAAAAAAGTAAATTCAACACAATAATTACCTTTATCTCTTAACCAGCCGTTTCCAATAAGTCGTCCCAAAACTTGTCCAAGTTCTTTAGACCAGATTTTTGGAAAATTATTATTATCGGTATTTTTTACACAAAAAGGCAAACAAGGATTGTCATTAAATTTTCCTTCTCCGGATTGAATTAAAATCTTCTTATCCAAACAATTTCTTGTTTCCACCCATCCTTCTGTTGTCAAAATTTTATGGTCTCCAGTCGCTTCCAATTCATATCCAGACTCTGTTATCAATTTATAAACTTTTTTAATCCCGCTGCAAAAGGCTCTTGAGATTCGATTAAATGAAATCCCCGCTCCTTTTCTTTGCATCAGATAAATATTTCCTCTTTTGTCGGTAATCTCAATGGGAACTCTATTATCCGTTGCTATCTTTAAGCCACCATTGGGATATTTTTCAGCTAAATCTTTCATTTTTACAAACCCCCGCTCCGTAGAAACAAAAATATCTCCCGTGATGCAAGGATTGGTTGCTTCCATTTCTCGTTCTGGAGTCGGATTATGCCTGTTAATTTCATCCAGAAAAACCAATCCGGGATCTCCATTTTTCCATGCAAAAGTTGCAATCAAAGAAAAAACTTTTCTCGCATTTAATTTTCCGGCAACTTCTTTAGTTCTTGGATTTATCAATTCATAATCTTCTCCTTTTTCAACGCACTCCATAAATTTGTCTGTTACTCCAACGGAGAGATTAAAGTTCGTTATCTCTTTTTCATTTTCTTTGCAGGATATAAATTCAAGTATATCTGGATGATCAACTCTAAGAATCCCCATATTTGCACCGCGACGTTTTCCTCCCTGTTTTATAACTTCAGTGGTAATATTAAAAACCCTCATAAAGGATATGGGGCCGCTTGCCTGTCCCATGGTTGAATGCACAATATCATTTTTTGGCCTTAATCTGGAAAAACTGAATCCAGTTCCTCCTCCAGATTTTTGGACGATGGCCATGTTTTTTACAGCATCAAAAATGCCTTCTATTGAATCTGGAACCGGAAGCACGAAACATGCCGAAAGAGAAAGATCATTATTTGCTCCCGCATTAAACAGAGTTGGGGAATTTGGTATGAATTCTAAATTAGCCATCAGATTATAAAATTTTCTCGCAGTTTTTTTAATTTCTTCTTCACGATAACCATATTTTTTATCGGCTTCTGCAACGGCATTTGCAACTCTTTTAAAAAGTTGTTTTGGCGTTTCTATTATTTCTCCCCTCTCATTTTTCTGCAAATATCTTGCTTTCAACACCTTCAAAGAATTTATTGGCAGTTTCAAATCATCTTCTACGCCAAGTACAGATTTGGCTTCTCTAATTTCTTTTCTTTTTTGTCTGTATAATATATAAGATTTCGCAACATCGGCGAGATTATTTTTTATCAGGATTTCTTCAACGGTGTCTTGTATCTCCTCAACATTTAAAATATTTCCATCATATTTCTTTTCTAATTCAACTACGATCTGTTCGACAAATTCATTCAGTTTTTCTTCATCTTCTTTTCCAACAGATAGAAATGCTTTGTGAATTGCATTTTTTATTTTATTTTTATTAAAGGAGACAATCCTGCCATCCCTTTTTCTGACTTTTGAAATCTCCATTTTATAATTTAGAAAAGATTTAATATATTGGTTATCAATATTTTTGATGGATTGAACAATACAAATTTATATATATAAAAAAAACAAATTAATATTAGGTGTGAAAATGGCAGCAAAGAAAAAAAATGTGAAGAGCAATACAGAATCAACAAAATCTAAATCAACAAAATCCAAGGAAAAAAAATCAAAAAAGAAAAAATAATTTTTTGTTTTTAGTTTTATTTTTGTTATTTATTATCCAACAAATTTTATCTGTTTTGAAATTTCTCTCTGGACTGGTAAAGGTCTGTAAGGCATTCCTTCTGTTTGATCTCTGATAAATTTTATTAATTCTGGAAGTTTCATTTTTTTCATCTCTCCTGTATTCCTGAATCTTACTGGCAATTCTCCATTTAATTCCTTCTCTCCCAAAACAATAATCAGGGGAACCCAATTAATTTCGGCGTCCCTGATTTTTTTCTGGATGCTCTCCGTTCTATCATCTACTTCAACCCTGATATTTTCTTTTTCTAATTTATCCGCAATTTCATTTGAAAATTTTAGATACTTGTCAGAAACCGGGCATAATCTGACTTGTGCAGGAGAAAGCCATAAAGGAAAAACGGGATTCTTTCCGTTTTTCTGTTCCACATAGGCTTTTTCAAGCAGAGCATATATAACTCTCTCTATTGCTCCGCTTGGAGAAAGATGTAAAATTACCGGATGTTGCTTTTTTCCCTCCTTGTTTATAAAATTGATGTCGTAAGTTATGGCATTTTCTACATCAAACTGATCCGTTGTTAAAGTCGCCGCCTTATCAAGAGCATCGATAAAATTCCATTCATATTTAAACACAAAATAAAAGAATCTGTCTTCCCAGATTTCAACAAGCACTGGTTTTCCAATCTTTTTAATAAAATTGTGAACAAAATCCTTATTTTTCTCGTAGAAATCTTTTACAATTCTAATTGCAAATTCAAAATCGTTTTCAATAGTCAAACCGAGCCCTTTCTGAATTTCTTTCGAAAGTTCAAATCTGATCATCATTTCTGATTTTGCCTGTTCCATATCTGAACACAGAGCATGGCAGTCGGGCATTGTAAAACATCTCAACCTTTTTAAACCGGCAAGTTCTCCCCTCTGCTCAACTCTGAAACTGTATTTTGTCATCTCGTATAATCTTAGAGGCAAATTTCTGTAAGAAATATTTGCATCATGAGCAATTAAAAACTGGCCAAAGCAGGCGGCAAATCTCAAAAAAACTTTTTTATTTGGTGTTTCAAGTATGTATTGTCTTGCCGGAAATCTGTTCAGATATTTTTTTAAGGTTTTGTGATTAAAATCGTACATTATTGGTGTTTCCACTTCCATTGCACCGTACTTCAATGTTTTCATTGTTACGAATTCTTCTATCAAGGATTTTATTAATTTTCCCTTCGGATAAAACCTGAAATTCCCTGGGTCGCTTGCGGGTTCGTAATCTGCAAGTTCAAGTTTTCTCATAAGTTTTATGTGCGGAGGCTCTTTATCAACAAGCCTATTTTTTTGCATTTCATATTTTACCAGTTTCTCAAGCTTTTTATATTCTGAAAAATTAAATCCGTTTATCTTTCCATTTTCCAGTTTTATTTCATTTATTTTGCCGTCCGGTTCAAAAATATAAAATCTGGACTTTAATCTTTCCTCTTTTTTTAAAGCCTCTGGAATTTCCTCTTCTTTTTTCTCGGTGACGACCCGGCTCAACTCCGATAAGGGATGTCCTTTGCATTCAATTCTAAAACTTTTATAAAAACCAAATGGAACTTTATAAACTTCAAATTCGGATTTCAGTTTTTCTTCGAGTTTTTTTTCAATTTTCAGGGCAATTTCTTTTGATGCTGGCTCGCTTCCAAAGAGCAAGTGAACATAAGGATAAAGAACAATCTTTTTCTCCTTTATCTGCTCCGCGACCTCTTTGATTTCTTTAAAGGAATTCTCAACTATTTTTTCAATATTTTCATCCTTTTTTTCATCCTTTTTTTCGGAAACCCAGAAAACAACCAAACATTCTCCGATTTTTCCCTCTTTATCTTTCGGCATTTCAACATCTTTCAATGCTTTTTTTGTTATTTTATATTCCAATTTATTTGAGTGAATTAACAGGAGCCTCATAAATTTAGATTTTTTTTATTTTATCTTATAACCCAATTGATAAATTGTTTGCAAGTTTTCTTTTCCTTATCGACCAAAAGGAAATCTTTCTCTGCATCTTTTTCCACATTCTTCCGCTCCCATGGTTTTATTTAGATAATACAACCGGCAGGCGGTAAGCAGACTGTCTGGACTCGCATCTCCATTTATATCTCCGATCATAATGCTATCTGTTGATTGATTTGTCTGTATATATATTTTACATCCTTTATTTAGAGCATTTTCATATTTCGCCGAAACGAGAGGTTTTGTTCCAGTAATAAATAGATAAGATAATAAGACCAGTACCAAAATAGCGAGGGCAATTATAATTACAGAATTTACGGATAAATTAATCCCCTTCATTTATTAAATAGTATAATAATTATTTAGATTAATTAACGATTAATTAACACTTATCTTTCCATGAAGCTAATCTTTCTTAACTATGCCAACAGAATTGCTTATCATCTTCTTATTCTTACCATCCATTTCTCTTTTTTTCTTATATGCCGAAATTTGTTTCAAAGGCAGTTTGATATCTTTTTTGTTTTTCTCAATAAATATAAAATAGTGAGCCACTAATTATGGCGGATATAATTATTGTTGGTGGCGGACCGGGAGGTTCTGCAACGGCAAAACATTTAGCAGAAAAAGGTTATGATGTTGTTCTCTATGAGAAAAGGCAGGAAATTGGAGCTCCAAAAAGATGCGCCGAAGGAATTTCTCTTGGAGGTCTTGAAAGATTAAAATTAAATCCTCCAGCAAACTGCATAAGGCAGAAAATAAACGGTGCGAGAATTTATGCTCCAAATGGAA
>JAGGTL010000063.1 GCA_021163805.1 Candidatus Aenigmatarchaeota archaeon
GCAAAGTTTTTTTCTGGAATTCATAGATCTGCATGCATCCTTTTTTGGCCAATTCAAGCAATTTTTCGAATTCCTCTTTTTTTAAAATTCCGTCCATTTGAAGCAAAAGGATTTCATCTGTTAGAGGTAAGTAAGCAATTGGCAAATCAACTTCTCCCTCCGTATCTTCTTTTCCAGCAATATCAAGAACCAGAGTGTTTTCTATTTTTCCGACAGAACAACTTGCTACGAGGTCTTTCATCGGAATTCCCGCCAGAGCCAGAGCCATAGAAGAAGCGTTTATTGCGGCACATCTTGTACTTGCATCGGCAGATAAAATATCAACATTGATTATTATTTTTGTTTTGGGAAAATCTTCCAGAAAAATTACATTTTCGAAAACTCTTTTTATTACCGAGGATATTTCCACGCTTCTTCTTGAAAAACCGGGTCTGTTTCTTTCATCTGTTGAAAAAGGCAGCATGTTATAATTAACTTCAAGAATTGCCTTATCATTATCTTCAAGAAATCTCGGAAAAACTTCCATTGGACCATAAACAGTTGCCACTGCAATTGTATTTCCGATTGTAAACATTGCAGAACCTTTCGTATTCTTGCTAACATTGAGTTCCGCATTTAATTTTCTTAACTCATCCACTCTTCTATTATCTATTCTCCTCCCATTAGAAATTAGTTTAAGTTTTTCCATAATTCAATTCCCTATCTATTAATTGACTAACTCTATCGGTTAATCCGGATATGTGGGCTTCTTTATCTATTTTTTGAATAATTTTTATTACAAGACCCGTATTATCTCCGTTTATCCACACTATTCCATTTTGTCCGATTAAAACCTTGCATTTCGTCTTATCTTGAATCATCTTAATCATACTGCCGCCCTTTCCGACAACTCTGGGAACTTTTGAGGGGGATATATAAGCTATTCTTCCACCACTCAAAATCTTTGATTCTCTAAATTTCATGGATAATCTCACTCTATCTGACAATTCTGAAACTTCCGAGTAAATCCATAAACCCGGTTTGTAAATTTTCATTATCTGTTCCTGTCTTGTATTATATCTTGAAATATCCATTAGATGTAGATAAGCGGGATTTGGCGCCTCTATATCGATAATAAAGAAAGGATAATTAAAATCTTTTATTTTTCCAATTATTTTATCGCCTCTCTTTGGTTTATAACTTTGATTAAAGGGTATCACGCTGATTCTATAACCTTCTCTTTTAATTCCAAAATATTTTGAATATGTTTTTCCATTCAAAATAAAAGTGCCCTCTCCGGATTTTTTTAAGGTGGCAAGCAGAGTGCCCGGAGTAACTATGACATAACCTTGTTTTTCTTCCATAAACTTTTTTGTTTTTAATTAATTAAACTCATTATCGCCAGTATAAAAACCTCTTCTGTTCGCAAATCTGGAGGAATTTCCATAAACAATCCAAAAATTAGAAAATATTATAAATTGAAACTCATTTTTGTGAAGAGAAAGCGGAGTAAGGGAAAATTTAGCAAGAGAGGATTCCGATAAATAAAATCTTTTTAATTAGTTATGAAAATCCTTCTTGGAAAAAATGTTATAGATAAACCATTTTATTGGGAAGTGGAGAAAGAAAAAAATCCGCATTTGATTGTTCTCGGAACAAGCGGAAGCGGAAAAACAGAAACACTCAAATCGATAATTTATGAGTTAAATAAAAATAAAGTGCCCAGTCTAATTATAGATTTCCATAATGAATTTTCTAATTTAGCAACCAATTTGTTAAATTTGAGAGAAGTTAGCATAAATCCGTTGGAAGTTGCTGAAAATGAGAGACCAGAAAATATTGTTTATGAGGTCGCAGATATTATAAAGAAAATATTTAAACTTGGAGAAATACAAGAATCTATTTTAAGACAGGCTATAAGGCAAAGTTATCTGGATAAAGGAATTAATTTAAAAAATAAGGGGACGTCAGACGAATTTCCAAATTTTTCGGATATTGAAAAAAATATTTACAGACTGGAAGATTCGCACAATAAAAGTTCTGTTGCATCTCTAATTAGCAGAATAGAAGCTCTCTTTGATATTGATATTTTTAAGGCCGATACTAATATAGAATTTTCAGATATATTAAAAGAAACAACTGTGGTAGAATTAAAGGATTTCCCAACAGAAATGGTCAAATCTGCAATTGCAGAATTTTTTCTGAATAAACTTTTTTATTATCTGTATTCTCTAAATAAATCAAAGAAACTGAGAATGTACTGCATAATAGATGAAGCCCACAGATTGATGTATGAGAACTCTCCTTTAGACAGATTATTTAGAGAGTCCAGAAAATATGGTGTGGGAGTTATCCTTGCGTCTCAGAGACCATCGGATTTCAATGAAACCATATTGGCAAATGTTGGCGGAATCTTAAGTTTTCAGTGCAGTTTGGAGAAAGACGCAAAATTTATCGGCAAACAGTTAAATCTAGAAACAAGAAAAATAAAAAATCTGGTTGAACCCGGGTTGGGCTATATAAAATTTTCAAGAAATGAAAAAGCGGAGAAGATCAAGATAGTTCCATTAAATGAAAGAATGCCTGATTTTAAAAAAAATAATTCTCCGCAAAAGATAATCAAAAAAGTAGAAGATAAGAAACCTGCTACTAACGAAAAAGTAGAAGATATAAATATAAAGGAACCGGAGAAAGAAACAGATATCAAAGAAAAAAGTGGGGAAGAAAAGAAGAATGAAGAAGAATCTTCAGAAGAAGAAAAGAAAAAACAATTCGGATTATCATCTGGACTTAAAAAAATATTCTTCTATGAAGAAGAAGAGATCAACAAAAAAACCTTGCTTAGAATCTTTTTCATTTCTTTATTTTTGTTGTTTGGCATATGGAGTCTCCATAATCCAAGTTTTTATACTCTCTTGTTTTTCCTGCTTGCTTTAATCTGGACACCATTCTTTCCAGAATCTGTGAAAGTCAAAAATAAAAATTTGAAATTATTTAACTTTTTCAGATTTATCCTGAGTTTTATTCTCATTATTCTTTTTTTGATTTTGATTTAATTTTGAATTATTTCTTTTTTGAGATCGATCTGGTCAAATATACTTCATTATAAGAAATTCGGTTATAATCATCTAATTTATAACAATTGGCAAAAAAATAAAAAATTAAATTATTTGGTAATAAGATTTTCGATATCTTCCATACTCATATTTTCAATTGCGTTATTCATTTCTTTTTCTATTTCTGTGATTGCCTGATTCTCAAGCTCTTCTGTCGTCAGATTTGTTGTGTTTCCTTTAGTTGTTGTATTTTCTTTTGAGATTGTTTGATTGGTTACGCAACCACTGAAAAAAATTAGCGACAACAAAAGAAAACCCAAAAAGATCGCCTTTAACATTTTACTCACCTGATTTGTTTGAGATAAGTTTGCATTTATTTGGGAATCTCTTGCAAAAGTTTGTGCATTCTCTTCTATTCGGATATCTGCTGCAATATTTGTCCATGGCTATTACAACTTTCTTGCATGCTTCAGGATACTTTTTGCAGTAATTTACACATCTGGGATTATCTTTTCTTCCTATGCAGAAACTGGCGAGTTCAGCAGTTACTTTTTTACATGCCACTGGATGCGCTTTACAATAGTTTATACATTTCTCATTATTTGGTTCTCTTGCACATAAATCAATTATATTTTTTGTCAGTTTCTTGCAAACTTCCGGATGTTTTTTGCAATACTCTACACACATTTCACTATTTGTATTATTGATGCAGAAATCCGCAAGACTTTTAATAACTTTTACGCATTTGTTTGGATGCTTTGCACAAAAGATTTTGCATCTTTCGGTATTTGGATTCTTCAGACAATATTCCGTCATATCTTTTTCTATCTTCAAACATATTTTTGAATTCGGATGTTCTTTGCAATATTTTACTGATCTCCTGACTGCATATAATCTGCAATTTTTTATTTCTGGATGGTTTTCACAATAGTTCTTCATATATTCCCTGCATCTAATATCATCCAGATTCTTTTCACAATATTTTCTGAATATCTCTTTGCACCTCTGTTCATCTGGATGGTTTTTGCAATATTCTGCCATTCTCTTTCTGCAGTTTGGATCATTCCTATTGGCTCTGCAATACTCTGATATTTTCTCTTTTAGTTCTACTGGTTTTATTTTCCTCGGCGCTTCCAGTATATATAAATGATAGGATTTATCCTCCAGTGTAAGTGTTCCAACCCAGACTTCGGTTTTTCCTTTAATCACAGAAGAAACCGAAAAAGAACCTTTCTTCGTCTGGTTTCTGTAAAGATTTCCCGAGATGCTTCCCTCTTCATCCTTTGTAACATTTCTTACACTGTATTTTTCATCATCCAAAACCAGGATTCCAAGTCCTCTTTCAACTACTTTTCCGGATGGGGTGGTGATATTTACCACTGCTACTCCCGCCTTAACGAGCATGAAATCCATTGGGTCTTCCGGCAGAGTTGCAAGTCCTTTTCCAATCAGCATTAAAGTTTTGAGTTTTATCTGCTGCTGAGCGAACACCGGTGATAAAATTGCCAAAGATATCGCCGCAAACATTAACGCAACAACTATTTGTTTTTTGTCCATAATTATGATATTAAATATAAATTATACATATTTTTTAAAATAATTGCTTATTTACTACAAGTTAAGCAACAATACTCAAATCAGAATAACAGAAACTTTCTTTTTTTAAAATTGTTTTTAAATATTATGGGAAAATTAAAAGGAATTTCTCTTTCGGTTGAAACGATAATTATAATTGCTGTTTGTATTCTGGTATTTACAGTAATAATTTTGTTTTTTACAGGAATTTTTAAAATTCCAAGTGAAAGTCTATATACCGAAGCAGAATTAAATGCCGAATGCATGGAGTGGAGTTATCACAATTATGATTTTAAAGAATTTGGCAATTACACAAAACTTAAAAATACCTATAAAATAGCGCCCATTGCAAGAAGCTGGTGTGAAAACAGAATTGTTGTCAATTATATAGAATGTAGCGAGGACAAGTGCGATATGCCGGCTCCAAATTCAACTTGGAAATGTTACTGTAAAGACTGCGATAAAAAAGAAGATTGTAAATGGTCTCCTCCAGAATAAACCTAATTTCTTTTTAATCATTTTTCGAATAGTTGAATTGAGATTATATGCAATTAATCCCGTTCTGTGACCATCATCTCTATAGAAATTAGTTCAATTATTTTTATACTAATATAAATAATTATGTTATTGCAATCAGAAATAATCATTCAATTAATTTTGGCAATAATTCTTGGAGGACTAATTGGAGTTGAAAGAGAAAAATCCAATAAACCAGCGGGGATAAGAACTCATATGCTCGTTGCATTGGGAGCCTGTTTATTTACTATTTCTTCGATTAATTTAGGTACGGATACCGGCAGAATTGCCGCCGGAATAGTTACCGGAATTGGTTTTATTGGTGCTGGAACCATCATAAGTTCTGGAAAAAATATTCGTGGGATAACTACCGCCGCATCTCTCTGGACAACTTCTGCCGTAGGTTTATTGATCGGTATGGAAGAATATTTTTTGGCCATTAGCGCAACTTTTTTTGTATTGATTATTTTACTGCTTGATTTTTTAATTAAAAAATGGTGGAAGTGATAAAAGAATTAAAAAATATATATAAAAGAAAAAAAGACGTCCACAAATACGATTTTGGCTCTCTGCTCATAATTGGCGGTTCAAATATTTATTCCGGCTCTCCAGCTTTCAACGCTCTTGCCGCTTTAAGGAGCGGCGTTGATCTGGTTGAAGTCTGCGCTCCGGAAAGATCTGCGAATATCATAGCGAGTTTTTCGCCAGATTTAATTACTCGCCCATTAAAAGGAAATTTTCTTAAAAGAGATCATTTAAAACAAATTTATAAAATCTTGGAAAACAAAACCGGCTTTGTTATAGGAGGAGGTCTCGGCAGGGAAAAAGAAACCTTTAAGGCCGTCCAGAAATTTTTATCCGAAACAAAATTACCGGGAGTAATTGATGCCGATGCAATTTATGCCGTTGCAGAGAAAAAAGATATAATAAAAAGAAAAAAATTTGTTATAACCCCTCACAGTTTTGAATTCTATATTTTAAGCGGAGAACCGGTTTCCGAAGATTTGGAAGAAAGAAAAAAACTGGTGAAAAAAGTTGCAAAAGAATTAAAGACAATAATTTTATTAAAAGGTAATATCGATATAATCTCTGATGGAGAACGAACATATCTGAATAAAACCGGAACTCCTTTTATGACAAAGGGAGGAACCGGAGATATTCTTGCGGGAATTACAGGCTCTTTGCTTGCAAGAAAAATTGAACCCTTTGAATCAGCCTGCTGTGCCGCTTATATTAATGGAAGATCTGGAGAAATTGCGGGCATAAAATTTGGCGAAGGGCTGCTTGCCTCGGATTTATTGGAAGAGATTCCAAAAGTAATTGGCAGAATCCGATAATCAAAAAATAAGAGATTTGATATATTTCTACAAAAATTGATGAACAGAATAGTAAATTTATTTATATATAAATAAATATTTAAATTATGGTAAAAGGACAGGTTGCTTTAGAATACTTGATGACCTACGGAATAGCAATAGCAATTGTAGTAATAGCAGTGGCGGCATTATATTCAATGGGTGTTTTTAGTCCAAGCAGTTCAACAGTAGCTTGCTCTCCTTGTTTCAGCAATTTTGCTTTCGTTGATTACTCTAATGGAACCTTGGTATTAAAGAATGGTGCAAGAGATATTAATATAACAAATGTTACTTATACAAATGCGGCGGGTACAACACTGCAAGCAAGCATACCTTCTTCTAGTAATTGTCAGCTTAACAAGAAGTGCGATGCAAATAAACAATTTGAAATAAACTTTACAGCATCAGGATCGGGAACTACACAAACGATAAAAATACACTATAAAGACATTTTAAGCAAACTTCCACATACAGACACGGCAACAATACACAACTGATTTTATTTTTAATTTTTTGGTTTTATTTTAAAATTTATTCAAAATACTGTCCAAAAGAATTGCTGTCAATTCTGAAATATTTGAATGCGGAAACTCC
>JAGGTL010000007.1 GCA_021163805.1 Candidatus Aenigmatarchaeota archaeon
AGGGATTAAAAAAACACCAAGAAAAATATATGAAGGAAAACCTTCAGAAAATGTAGAAAAATACGCAAAGATTATTTTACCAATTGCTGCAATTTTTATTGGAATAATTATATTAACCCTTTTACCAGGATTGTGGATTATAGGAATACCTGCTATAATTATAGGTATTGGCTATCTTTTAATTGTAGCTCCAGAAATGGATAAATTTAGTTTTAAACAAAAAATAGGTGCGTTAATTATAATAACAGGAGGTTTACTTGCATTTGTTTTTGGTGTGATTTGGTATGGATTGGCTTTGTTATTTTTGGGCGGAGCATTTATAGTTTATGATTGGATACCAAAAGGAAAAGGAAGGTTAGCTATAAAGATAATAGAATTAGGTGCTACATTGGCTTTATTAATATTAATAGTTCCCGCTTTTTTAAACTGGGCGGGAATCTCCATCTCTTTGGGCGCTCTTATCTTTTTTTCTGGATTAAACACCTTTCTCTTATTTTTGTTATGGTCTTGGAGTGGACGGAAAAGTATGAAAGAAGCACTTGAAGAAGAACTTTTAGCATCAAAAGAAGAGACAGAAAAATTATTACAAGATAAAATAAAAAAAGAGATCGAAAGATTAGATAAATTAGCAAAAAAGAGGGATGAAAGTGGTCCAAAAATGGAGAAATTATATAATTGGATATTAAAAAGAAGAGAAAAGAAATTAGATAAGTTGAAGGATAAAAAAGAATCGTTTAATGGTGAAGAAGACAAATCTAAAGAAGGTGAAGAAGAATGAGAGAAGCAGATTTTTTGGAGGCTTTAGTTTGTGGTTTTTTGGTAGCTCTAAGTGCAGCTTTATTTGTAGAATATTTTGGAATTGCTGATTTTGGCCCTCAAATGTTCGGCATATTTATAGGAGGACTTGCATTAATAAATTTTGGAATTCTTTTTTTGATTGCCTGGCCGTTCAGATTTTCAGGTGTGTTTGTATTTTTTGTAATTATAATGATTCTCGGCTATGCAGCCTATGGACCTTATGCAAGTTATTTAAGGGGACCAATGAAACAGATTTCAGAAAGTTTATCAGATATGCCGGAGATGGCAGAAAAACAGATGCATTGTTTGATGTTGATTTTCACAAATCCAATGGCTTATCAGAAAGAATGTGTTTTAGTTAAACCAAGAAAACTTTCAGAAGAAAAACCAGAAAATTTTGGTCTTGAAATTACAAATTTTGAGATACAACCGCCGAAGAAAGAAATTTATGCGGGAATGCCTCTGCAGATTTGGATGACTTTAGAAAATAAAGGAGATTACGATGCTACAAATGTATTGATAAATAGCGACGGAGGTGAATATGAAGTTTGTGAGAATTTAAAAGTGCTTAATGCCAGCGCTCATGGGCATTATTCTGACAGAATAAAAAAAGGAACAAATCATTACTTTAGTTTAAGGGGAAAAATAAATGATCCTTGGGACGAAAAAGTTAAGTGTACCTATGCAAAAAATAAAATGGTGATAGGAGGAACAATAAAAACAACGTATTCTTATGACTATAAAACCGAGAGTTATTTGGAAATAGAAGCAATAAGAAACACCAATGAAACCACACCAAATTTCAGGGTTGAATCCGCAAAAGTAAAGGCTGCTCCAGCAAATATTTTAATGTATACTTTTGTTCCTTTTATCTGGGAAGGAGCCGAAGGAAGCTTTAGAGAAGGCATAATCTCGGTCTCTCTCAAAAATGAAAGAAAGAGGGGTAAAATTATTTTTAGAGGAAAATATGTACATGATAGTAAATTACTTGCCAAAGACATGATATCTACAGCTCTTAAAGAGACATATTGTAATCTTGTATGTGAAACTCCGGCTTGCATCGCAGAATGCGTCTATAGTTTTATGGAAGAAAAAAACAGAAAATACGATCATTGTGCGATTGTTGATAGCAATGGAAAAGAACTGGATAAATTAAAGGATTTAAATGAAAATGAATGCGAAAATACAAAAATCTGGGTAAATTCCTCTATAGACGGAACATATACAGGTTGTTTTGTTTATAGAAAAATAGATGCCAAAAGTCAAGAGAAATGTAAAGAAAAGGGGGGTAAATGGGACAACACAGAAAATGTTTGTGTTAAACTGGATAAAATTGAAGATATTGTAAGCGAAGATCTTTGCAAAAGTTTGAAAACAGAAATATTTTACAGAGTGTATGGAAAATATGAGAGATCAAACTATGATCAGATCACGGTATATGTGGTTGGAGAAGAAGCAAAAAACTATATTAATTTAAGTTGTGATAAAAATGCTCAGAATATAGTTATGTGCACAAATTATGGAGAGGATAAAGTTAAATTAACCTGGCTGAATGATGATCTTGATTTAAATTCTGGTGATGTAAAGCTTGTTTATTCTGGAATTAAAATTTCTCTTGCTAAATGGCCAAATAAAAACAGATTAAAATTAAATTTTGGAATTAAAGCCAATGCAACCTACAGAGTTGAAATGGAAAGAACCGATAGATTGCAGATAGATAATCCGCATTATACAGATTAGCTGAAAAATAAAAAAAGAAAATTTTTATTATTTTTAAAAATGTCTAAATTATGCCAAAAAAAATAATAGAAGCGGCTTTATTTTTGAAATCAAAACCCATAACTATTGCCGAACTGGTTGAATTAACGCAGGTTTCTTCAACCGAGATTAAAAAGAAAATATCAGAATTAAAAGAAAAATACAATAATGAAGAAAGTGGAATAAGATTAATAGAAGCGAATGAGAGTTATCAGTTGATTGTTAACCCTGAAATTTTACAAAAAGTTAAAAAAATTACTCCATATAAAGATTTGTCTCCGGGATTGCTAAAAACTCTTTCAATAATAGCATTTAAAGGACCTTTAAAACAGAGCGTTCTTGTGAATACAATCGGAAACAGAGCTTATGAGTATGCCCATGAATTGGAAAAAAGAGGTTTGATTTCTGCAAAGAAGTCAGGCAGAACAAGAATATTGAAAACAACAAAATTATTTGTTGATTATTTTGGCAAAGAACCAGAAAAAACCAATTTGGAAAAATTTGTAAATAATTAAATAAACAATTTTTAAAAGTTTCTATCAATTATTTTTAAATAATGCTAAATTTAATTTTTAGATATTATGGAGAGAACTTATATTTCTAAAATTAAAATGAAAGAAAACAGAGAAACTTTATTAAAAGGATGGGCAGAGGCAATAAGAGATCTGGGAAATCTTATTTTTGTTGTTTTAAGAGATTGTTCCGGAGAAGTTCAATTGGTAGCAAAAAAAGACAGCAAATGTTTTGATGAAGTGAAAAATCTGAGAAGAGAAGATGTAATTGAAATTAAAGGAATTCCCATCAAAAATGAAAAAGCCCCAAACGGCATTGAAGTCAGAATTGAAGAGTTAAAAGTTTTAAACAAAGCCGAACCCCTTCCAATAGAATTTTCTGGAAAAATTTCAACTGATTTAAGCAAAAGACTGGATTACAGATTTTTAGATTTAAGAAATAAAAGAAACAAAAAAATATTTGAATTAAAATCAAAAATTATCTATTTTGTCAGGAGTTTTTTCAATGATAGAGAATTTGTTGAAGTTCACACTCCAAAAATTGTGGCACAAGGAGCAGAAGGAGGAAGCGAACTTTTTCCGATTTTATATTACAATAAAGAGAGTTATTTGACCCAAAGTCCTCAGTTTTACAAACAGATAATGCAAGCTGCCGGTTTTGAAAAAGTTTTTGAAATTGGACCAACCTACAGAGCGGAAAAAAGTCATACTCTCAGACATCTTTCAGAATTTTGGGGAATTGACTCCGAATTTTCTTTTATTGAGAGTTATGAAGATGTGATGAGATTGCTCGAAGATTTAATTTGCGACATACTGAATAATATTAAAAAAAATTGTTCAGAGATTATAAACTATTTTGGGATTGAATTTCCCGAATATAAAAAACCTTTTCCAAGGATAACTTTAAGTGATGCTTTTAAATTAATTGATAGAGAGGGAACGGATCTCTCCAATGAAGAAGAAAAACTTGTTGGAGAAAGAATTAAGAAAAAATTTGAATCTGATTTTATATTTATTACAAAATATCCATTTGAAGTCAGACCTTTTTATACGATGAAAAACGATAAAAATAAAAATTTAACGGATTCCTTTGATTTGCTTTTTAAGGGAATGGAAATTGTCACTGGGGGACAGAGAGAACACCGACTCAGTATATTAAAAGAACAGGCAAACGAGAAAAATATCTCCTTAGAATCAATAAAATTTTATCTCGATGCTTTCAAATACGGTATGCCTCCTCATGGCGGATTTGGTTTTGGCATAGAAAGATTTGTAATGCAACTTCTCAACATTAAAAATATTAGAGAAGCCGTTTTATTTCCAAGAGATGTTGAGAGACTGATGCCCTAATTGACTTTATTTCCAATATTATCTCATAAAACAGAAAAACTCATTTATTTGCATACGAATTCCTTGTTTACTATAAATTTTTATTTAATTATGGTTGAAAAAAATGAAAATTTTAGCAGGGAAATACAGGAAAAATATTTGCAGGTGGAATATCTCAACAAAGAACTTGAGCAGATTTCAATTCAACTTGAAATGATGAACTCAAAATTGGCAGAATCTTTATTAGTCAGAAATTCTATAGAAAATATAAAAAAAACTCAAAGTTTTTCTCAATTAGCTATGGATATTTTTGTACCTTCCGAAATAACAGATGATAATACTTTTTTGGTTAATATCGGTTGGAAGATTTTCGTAAAAATGAAAAAAGAAGAAATCAAAAGATATTTGGAAAATAAAATTGATAATTTCAAATCGGTTATTTCTCATATCTCCAAAAGAAAGTCAGAATTGCAGAACGAAATTCAGAAACAAATCTTTGAATTGCAAAGTTTACAATCAAATTAAAATTAAAAAAACTTCAAAAATAAAAGAAAAGAAATTAAAGCGATAATAGAAATAATTATCACAATTTTAAGCATTGTTGGAGAATTTGCAAATCCAAAGGGAATGGGACCTATAAAACCGCCAAAAGCGAATTTAATTTTTCCTTCTGACCCAGAGGACAGGGAAAATAAAATAAGAATTATTCCGACAATTAAAAAAAAGAACCCAACTAAAAATAAATCTTTCATAAAAGAAACTTTGATAAAATATAAAATAAACCTTATTATATTCTTTTAAAAATAATATTATGAAAACAACTGTTTCTGTAATAAAAGCAGATGTCGGTGGTTGTCCAGGGCATTCAACTTGCAATCAAAAATTAATTGACAATGCAAAAAAAATTCTGCTTAAATCAAAAGTGATCAGCGACTTTTATGTAACTCATTGCGGAGATGATTTGGAATTAATAATGGTTCATGGCAGGGGAGTAAACAATAAAGAAGTTCATAAATTAGCCTGGAGTGTTTTTGAATCTGGAACAAAGATAGCAAAAAAAGAGGAATATCATGGAGCAGGTCAAGATTTATTGAAAAATGCCTTTTCTGGAAATGTTAGGGGAATGGGTCCCGGAGTTGCCGAAATGGAATTTGAAGAGAGAAAAAGCGACCCGATTTTGGTTTTTATGGCGGACAAAACAGAAGCTGGAGCATGGAATTTTCCACTATATAAAATTTTTGCAGACCCTTTCAATACAGCTGGTTTAGTAATAGACCCGCACATGCATGAAGGATTTCTTTTTGAAGTTTTAGATGCGAGAACCGGAAAAACAGTTAAATTAAATTCTCCGGAAGAAATCTATGATTTGCTCGCTTTAATTGGTTCTCCTGGAAGATATATAATAAAAGCTGTGTATTCAAAGAAAAAAGATATTGCTGCGGTAACTTCAACACAAAAACTTTCGCAAATGGCTGGAAGATATGTCGGTAAAGATGACCCAGTTATGATATGCAGAGCGCAAAGCGGTTTTCCGGCAGTTGGCGAAGTTTTAGAGCCGTTTGCTTTTCCATATCTTGTCAGTGGATGGATGAGAGGTTCTCATAACGGTCCTTTTATTCCTGTATCACAAAGAGATGCTAGATGTACAAGATTTGATGGACCTCCAAGAGTAATATGCATAGGTTTTCAAGTTGCTAACAGAAAAATAATTGGACCTCAGGATATGTTTGATGATCCAGCTTTTGATTTAGCAAGACAAAAAGCAAATGAAATTGCAGATTACATAAGAAGACATGGACCATTCCAACCACATAGATTACCAGATGAAGAAATGGAATATACAACAATGCCCACAGTTATGAAAAAACTAAGCGGAAAATTCAAGTAATTTTTTTTATTTTTTGGTTTGTTAAAATTAAAGAATGTATCTGAATTTATACTCAATTAGTGGAATCTGTCTATGTTTTTCTTGAAAGAGAGCTATAAATTTTGTAGCATATCTCCATTTTTCATTTTCTTTTTCTGTATAAATAGTAATCTGTTCAACAATCCGAAGATGAAGCCCGAGAGTGCAATATGGCAAGGATTTTTTCGAAGAAAAATCCATAGAGTTGAGGCAGCGAGCATTTATAAAGTAATATCTTATGAGTAATAAAACACAAAAAAGTATATAAAGATTAATGTTATAATTATTATATGGTGAATTAAAATGACAATCAAAGAATTAAAAGAAGTTGAAAAAATACCTGGAGAAGTCATTGCGGTTGAGATAGATGAAGAGCGAGAATATGTTGGAGTTATAAAAATTGGAAATAGGGAATTCCCATATAGGGTTGATATGTCCGAAATTTCTGATGATGTGTCTGAAGAAGAACTTGATGATGTGATGGGAGAGTGTGTGAAGTTTCAGGAACCTATCGGAGATACTTTAAAATCCGTTTTTACTTATGTTGTATACGACCTAATAGGGGATCTTCTATTAGAAACCCCAGAAAAAAGACTTTTGAAAGATTTAAACCAGCAACTACAAGAAGGGTATAAACGAACGCTTAAAAATATGGGATTTGATGTATCAGCTAGTAACTATATTGGCGGAATTAAAGAATTTAAAATAAATAAATCGTTACTGGAGTTCTACTAAGAAGTAGTTTTTGGTGAGCCGAAGGAGAACTGTTTATTCGCTGTTAAGTCCTCGCAAATACTTGGAGCGATCGAGCAATTGAAAGTTGCGGAGAAGTTGAAGCGAGAACATGTCGTTAGTGGAATCCTGTGTTTTGATGATGAAAACAATCTTGGAAATGGGAAAAACATCTTTAATTTTGAATTACATCTTCTCTGGAATTTCAATTCCGAGCAGGTTCAAACAAATCTCCAAAATTTCTTTTGTCTTTTTCACAAGTTTCGCTCTAAAACTTTCATTTTCACTGCCAATAACTTTGCAGTTTTCATAGAATTTTGAAAAGATTGTCGCAAGTTCAAAAGCATAGTTGCAGATTAAATTGGGCTTCAGTTTTTCGCTGCTTTTTTCTATTACTATTGGGAATTCTAAAAATTTTTTTAAAAGTTCTTTCTCAAACTTATTTATCTCTTTGATTTCTAAATCCCCTTCTTTAATGTTTTTCAGAATAGAATTGCATCTTACAACAGTATATTGGATATAAGGTCCCGTGTTTCCTTCAAATTTAATAGCTTTGTTTGGATTGAATTCTTCGTTTCTGTCTCTATCTGTTTTCAAAATGTCATATTTTAAGGCACCTATCCCGATTTTCTTTGCAATTTTTTTAATTTCTCTTTCGCTCAAATCGGGATTTCTTTTTTTAACTTCTTCTATGCCTTTTTCAACAACTTCATCAATCAAATCATCAATCAAAATATATTCTCCAGATCTTGAACTCATTTTTGAACCTTGCAAAGTCACAATTCCATAACCCATATGCTTGCATTTATCAGCCCATTTATAACCCAAAAGTTCCAGAATTTTAAATAACTGCTTAAAATGAAGATTTTGCTCAGACCCGACAACCCAAATAGAACTTGCAAGATTGAATTTTTCAAATTTATAAATTGTCAGCGCCAAGTCAGAAGTTAAATAAAGACTTGTACCATCAGACCTGACAAGAACCGTGTTTGGAATACCGTATTTCTCGAGATTTATGACAATTGAATTTTCATGTTTAAAAGCAAAACCTTTTTTCAGCAATTTTAAAGCAATCTTTTTCCCTTCTTCTTTAAATTCATTTTCATAGAAACAAACATCAAATTTTATTCCCAAATTTTTATAAGTTTCTTCAAAGCCTTTAATTGCATTTTGCACGACAAATTTCCATTCTGACTCAAACTTCCCCGTTTTATTTTCTAATTCATATAAAATTTCCTGTGATTTTTTATTCAAAGTTTCTTCATCAATCTCCTTGTGAAGTTTTACATAAATATCTGCAAGTTCATGGTCTATTTTCTTTTTATTTTCAATTTTATATTTTTGCATGGCGAACACCATTTTTGCCACCTGTTTCCCCAAATCATTGTAATAATTTGCCCTGATGATCTCATTTCCCTGAAACTTCAGAATTCTTGAAATTGAATCTCCAAGAAAAGTTGTTCTTGCATGACCTATATGCATTGCTTTGCATGGATTTGGATTCGAAAATTCAACCATCATTCTTTTTTTAGTTTTTGGTTTGTTCTCGAAATTTTTTAGTATCTCTTTTCCGATTTTCTCGTAATTAAAATAAAAATTCAGATAACCGTTTCTTTCTTCAACTTTTTCAAATTCTGAAGGCATTTCAATTTTTTTTATCTTTTTTAAAGCAAGTTCTTTAGGATTTATTCCTTTTTTCTTGCCTTCAACAAAACAAATATTGCAAGATATATCCCCAAATCTGCTTGGAAACTGAAAATTTTCTTTTTTAATCTCTGGAAATTCTTTCTTTAATCTTTTAATCAATTTCTGAATAAGTTTTTGCAACATAATTATCTTTATGAATAAAGAGTTATTTTTTTGATGTTTTTTATCAATATTTGAATTGAAACTTATAATTTATCAAAACTTCAAATTATTTTATCCAATATCAAAGTTCTGTTTCTTGTTGAGAGATTCATTTTTCATTTGTCTGTCGTTTCTTCACCAATACTTAACTCCAAATTTCCTTTTTCATTCAATCTTGATTTAAGTTCAATATCGTCAAACTTTCTGATTATGATTATGAATTCTTCTGCAACAAAATTGTTTATTTTGCTAACTTCATTTGAATAACAATACAGTTCAATATAAGGTTTTTTCCTTAATTCTGAAATTATGCCAAAAATAATGGCTTTTTTTACCTCAATAATTCCAGATTCTGTTTCTACAATTTTGAATTCTCCAAAACCTTCTAAAAAACCGGATTTTATTTCATATGTTTCAATTAAATTTTGCAGATCATTAAGATTTTCGTTTTTTGATAATTTCAGAAAAACAATATTTCCCTCTCTTGCAGATATCATAATAAAGATTGTTTTTAATTTATTAAATTTGTCATTCATTTGAATTTAAGTTTTGTTAGTTGTAATCTGTTTGTTTATCCTTTAAAAAAGAATGTTTAATAAAAATTATAAAATAATGAGAGTAGAGAAATGTGATACTGATTTTTATGTTTATTTATCAGGAGATGATATTAAGAAAGTTTGTCGGAGAATATCTCGTCAAGAAGACACTCTTCGCGCAGGACAATATCATTCAATAGTCGCTGAAATAGAGTACAAACCACAAAAACATGATTTAAATGTATTAGAAACTTTGACATTAACACCTACTAGAGATATAAGTGTACTCAATAGTGAATATGCTCGTAATGATATCTATTTTAGATGTATAAATGTATATGAATGTGATATATGTAAAAGAAGATTTAGTTCAGATGAGTGGTCAAACATCTGTCCTTTTGATAACACCAAAATGAAAATAATAGAAAAAGGAATAGATGTAAAAGTTTATCTTCCATTACTTGGTAAACTTTTAGAGGGCAAACTTGATCATATAGGTACAAGATATAATATGCAAGATAAAATTCTGATATTTTACGATAGATACCAGCATCAATTAGAGAAGAAGATGCACTCTATTGGATAGATTTTTAGCTTGTCAGATAATTCTTCCATTTGTTTAA
>JAGGTL010000042.1 GCA_021163805.1 Candidatus Aenigmatarchaeota archaeon
TCTTCGGGAGATTTGCCGGGAGGAATTTCGCTTTCCCAGGATGGCGAATTATTCGGAATTCCGAATCAAACTGGAACTTTTAACTTTATTATTCAGGTAAAAGATTTGATTAATGACACTTCAACCAAAGAATTCAATTTGACTGTTAATACTACCTAATTATTGGATATCTTAACAATAATGGCAGAATCAAACATTTAGTATATACAACCCCATATTAAATATCATCTTGGAAATTGAAACCATAGAATATTTTTGCAATGGAAAATGTGAATAAGGATAGAAGCGTGAATATTTTGGATATGCAAAAGATTACGAATGCTGTCCAAAAAATGATTTTGTTTCATGATTGATTATTAATGTTTAATGAATATAATGCTTTAAATTTTGAGATTTTGATATGCAGAGATTTTTCCAAATTTTAAAGAAGATTTGAGATATGTTTGCACTCATTTTAAATTTTTATTTTAATATAAAAAGTATGGCAAAAGAAAAAATAATTGGAATTGATTTGGGAACTTCAAATTCTCAGGCTGCTGTTATGATGGGCGGAAAACCAACAATTATTCCTTCAGCCGAAGGAGCAACAATGTATGGAAAAGCATTTCCGTCTGTTGTTGCATTTACAAAAGATGGACAATTACTCGTCGGAGAACCTGCAAGAAGGCAGGCAGTTTCAAATCCGGAAGGGACAATAACCGAAGTAAAAAGAAAAATGGGGACAAATTACAAGTATAAAATTTATGGAAAAGAATATACGCCTCAGCAAATATCTGCATATATTTTACAAAAAATAAAGAGAGATGCAGAAGCATTTATTGGAGAACCCATTAAAAAAGCCGTTATTACGGTTCCCGCTTATTTTAATGATAATCAGAGAACAGCAACAAAAGATGCCGGAAGAATTGCGGGATTGGATGTTGTAAGATTGGTAAATGAACCAACAGCAGCAAGCATGGCTTACGGTTTGGATAAAAAGGGAGAAAAATATAAAATCCTCGTTTTTGATTTGGGTGGAGGAACTTTGGATGTAACAATAATGGATTTTGAAGAAGGAACATTCAATGTTTTATCTACTTCTGGGGATACAAATTTGGGAGGAACAGATATGGATAAAGCAATTATCGATTATATTATAGAAGAATTTAAAAAACAAGAGAATATTGATTTAAAAAATGATAAAATGGCTATGCAAAGAATAAAGGAAGCCGCAGAAAAAGCAAAAATTGAACTTTCAGCTGTTCTTGAAACGGAAATAAATTTGCCTTATATAACTGCAACAAAAGAGGGACCAAAACATCTGGTAATGAAGCTTACGAGAGCAAAATTAGAAGAACTAGTTGAGCCAATAGTAGAAAGATGCAGAAATCCGATAGAAAAAGCCATAAAAGACTCGAATCTGTCAAAAGACCAGATAGATAAAATTATTTTGGTTGGAGGACCCACAAGAATGCCAATTGTCCAGAAATTTATTGAAAATTTTATGGGAAAAAAACCAGAAAGAGGAATTGATCCAATGGAGTGCGTCGCATCCGGCGCGGCAATTCAAGGAGCCGTATTATCTGGAGAAATTAAGGATTTGGTTTTGTTAGATGTCACTCCTTTAACTTTGGGAATAGAAACTCTTGGAGGTGTTATGACTCCACTAATAGAAAGAAATACGACAATTCCTGTCAGAAAAAGTCAGATTTTTTCAACAGCATCCGATTTTCAGACGGCAGTAACAATACATGTATTGCAGGGTGAAAGACCTATGGCGAAAGATAATGTAAGTTTGGGGCAATTCAATCTTGTGGGGATTCCCCCCGCTCCAAGAGGAGTTCCCCAAATAGAGGTAACTTTTGATATAGATTCAAGCGGAATATTAAATGTTTCTGCAAAAGATTTGGGAACTGGAAAAGAGCAGAAAATGACTATAACTGCTTCAACAAAACTCTCAGAAGAAGAGATAAATAAAATGATAAAAGAAGCGAAAGAACATGAGGAAGAAGATAAAAAAAGAAGGGAAGAAATAGAAATTAGAAATAATGCAGATTCCTTGATATATACAACCGAAAAAACCCTATCAGAATTAGAAAATAAATTGCCATCAGAACAAAAACAAAAAATTGAAAATAAATTAAAAGAAATGAAAGAAGTTTTAAAGGGAGAAGATATAAATAAAATTAAGGAAAAGAGCGAGGAATTGAGAAAAGTTATTCAAGAGGCGGGAGCATCAATCTACCAGCAAAGTGCTCGGGAACAAACTGCAGAACAGGAAGAAAAGCGGGAAGAAAAGAAGTCCGATGAAAAGGTAGTTGATGCAGAATATAAAGTTGAAGATGAGAAAAAAGATAATGAAAAATAAAATAAATTCATAGAATGTAGCTATTTTATAGAAATATGATTAAAAAAGATATTGGAAATAACCGAAAATAAGAGGATTTTTTTGGTAATTAAAGAGGGATAATAAGTTTTTATATAAATATTTAAAATAAATATTTATGGTATATAGCTTCCCTCTTATAACGGATCCAAACGTCTTACTTTATCAGGTGGTTTTTCCGTGGATTTTCTGCTTTGCGATAATTTACGGATTGCTGCTCAGAAGTAAAATTTTTGGAGAGGCAAATGATAAAACGGCGAGAGGTGTTTCGGGAATTATTGGATTAGTTGCGGGATATCTGATAGTAATGGGTTTTGGATCTTCAATAGGTACTTTCTTGGCAAATATCAGCGCATCAACTGTGATGTTTTTAACGGTTATTATGGGAATTGTTCTGGTGATTACTTTAATAAACCCCGATTTTCTCACTGGAAAAGAATTAAAAAAAGTGAGTCCTACGTCTATAGGAATACTGGTAGTTATTATTGTTGCAGCTTGGTTAATTTTAAGCGGCATTGGTAGCGGAATCGGATGGTATAATTTATATTCTTTTCAACAGGATATTCTGGCTTTGATAATAGTAATTATAATAATAGGGATAATGATGTGGTTTGTTACAAGTGGCGGTTCTGCAGACTCTTCTACTAAGAACAAGAAAAACACTGAGTAAGTTCTAATTTTTGTTTTTTGTTTCTCACAAAATATTTAGAAGTGGTTGGATAGATTGAAGTATTAAGCCATTTATCTGATTAAAGATAAGAGTATTTTATCAACAAGCGATAAAATTTGAAATCAAATGGGAACAATTACAGAAATTAAGACTTGCCAAACAACCCTCTCAAAACCTTCATTTTATGGTTTTTCAGGATATTAGTAATTGGAAAATCCATGTCTATTTTTAACTTGCTCTTTGCAAGTATTTTTATCAATTTTTGTTTTTGTTTATCATTTAGTTTTGAATATATTTTTCTTGCCCACAACTGATATTTTATTTCTTTTCCAAATATTTTTCTGCACTCTTTTTCATAATTCCCAAAATCTGGATTTTTTTTGTTGAATTCCCGAGCGGCAATTTTGGCCGCAGTCAGAGAATATATTATTCCTCCTCCGGTCAAAGGTTTGGTCATTCCGGCCGAATTTCCAATTAGAACACCTGACGGAAATGAACATTTGCAAAGTCCGGTCGGAATCACACCAAAAAAATCGTCTTTTTTATCTTTTGGTTTTTTTTCAGTTATAAATCTGTCATAATATTCATTTAATTTTTTCTCGCATATTAGCCCATATTCAACTCTGCCTTTTCTTGGAGCGATCCATGAAAACAAATCCGAATATATCGAATCAAAGAATATGCTATAATAATTGAAAGGTTTTTCGAGAGAATAACAGAATTTTCCAAAATAGAATTTTTTGGGTTCCTCATTTAAGAAAGTTCTTCTAACAATCGAATTCGAGCCATCACAACCCGCGATATATTTCGTTCTATATTCTTTTCTGGATGTAGAAACAACAATGTCTTTATAAGTTTCTGATATTTTATTGACTCTCTCAAATCTGATTTCTGCATTTCTCTTTGCTCTGCTCAACAAAAAATTTTCAAATTTTTCTTTATTAATAACCAAAGATTCCAGAGACATCCTCACTCCTATATTTCCGCAAATAACAAAAGCGTCATTGACTTCTCTTTCAATTATATTTTTTGGCAAATCAAAAAAATCGTTTATTCTCTTTGAAACAATTCCCGAACATCTAATTGGACCTAAATTTTTGTGTTCTTCAATCAGCAAAACTTTTTTATTTCTAAGAAGATTTGCAAGATACAGTCCCGCAACTCCTCCTCCGACAATAATAACATCATACATCATATAATTTTATCAAAAATAAATAATTATGTTGTTCGATCCAAAAAAAATTAGAGATAGAAGTAAAAAAAATTGGGAACTTGAATGGAAAAAAACTGCAGAATGGGTAAAGGGAAAAGGAAAGTTTACTGAAAAAAAGAAAAGGGGTTCTGAGCATCTGTTGTGGAAATATATTTTTAGAATTAGAGAGATTCTCCTAAAAATGGGTTTTGATGAAGTTATTTTAAATCCAATTCAACCCTATGAAGAAGTCAAAAAACAGTATGGGCCTGAAGCGGGAGCAATTTTAGATAGATTGTATTACCTCGCAACTATTCCAAGGCCGGATATCGGCTTATCTAATGATAAGAAAGACCTCATCAAAAAAAGACTGCCAAATTTTAAAAAATTTAGAGAATTGCAGGAAATTCTAAAGGAATATAAGAGAAACGAAATAGAAGGTGGAGAAGATTTTACGGAATCTCTCGTTTCCAGATTAAAAATTAAAACTTCTGATGCTCTTTATTTAATTAATTCCGTTTTCAAAGAATTGCTTGAACTGAAGCCAGAACCAACAAATTTTTCTTTGATATCGCATGCAACAACGGCATGGTTTCCCTTGCTTGCAGAATTGCAGGATAAAAAAGAACATCCCATAATGCTTTTTTCTCTTGTGTGGAGATTTAGAAGAGAACAGAAAGAGGACCTAAAACACCTGAGAGCGCATCTTAATTTCTCAATGGTTGTTATGGACGAAGATTTTAAAATTGAAAATGGAAAGGAGTTGACAGAAAAATTTTTCAAAAAATTAGGTTTTGAAGATGTAAAATTTGAAGTAAAACCAAATCAGCCCGCTTATTACGCTCCGGGGACAAATTACGAGGTTTTTGTAAAACACAAAAAAATTGGATGGATCGAAGTTTCTGAAATTGGTATGTATTCTCCCGTTTCTCTTGCGAATTATAAAATAAAATATCCTGTTTTTAATTCTGGTCCGGGGCTTGGAAGAATTGTAATGGCTATGGAAAATATAAAAGATATAAGAGAATTATATTACAATAAACAGATTGAGTTTTCTGATCAAGAAATTGCAGCTGGAATTATAATAGATAAAAAACCAGAAACAGAAGAAGGTAAAAAAATTGCAGAAAAAATTCTTACGGGGATTATTAAAAATAAAGATCTAATTGGAAAGATAAGGAAGAAAATATACGGGGGAAAAGTAAACGTTTATGTATTGGAGCCGGAAAAAGGGAAAAAATTGCTTGGGCCTGGAGGTTTAAATGAAATATATGTTTACAACGGCTGTGTTCTGGCAGTTAAACCTGGAGATAAAAAATTTGAAGAAATCTTAAAAAAAGGTGTAAAGGTTTGCTCCGTTTTGGAATCTATTTCAAATTATTTTGCTCATCAGATAGAAAAGGGCAAAAGGGGAAGATTAACAATAAGATATGCCGATACTCTGCCTTCAATTAATTTAAAAATGAATAAAGAAATTTCGAAATATCTGGCAGACAATAAAAAAGAAATAAAAATTAATGCTCCGATCTTCATTGATATAGAAATTGAGTAGTTTTTTTCTGCAAAATAGAAAATTTAGAAAAAGTCTGGGAAAAGAATTTGTAATTAAAAAATTTAGGTAATTATGTACCGATTTAAAAAATGTATTTTTATAGCTCCTTGTCTCTTATTTCCTCATATAGCTGCAGTTGGATATTGTGAAAGAGAAGATTATGGTATTGCTGTTGAGCTGCTCAAATATTTTTATAAAAACGAAATAAATATTATTCCATATCCTTGCCCTGAAAAAATTTTATGTGAAAAGAAAATTAAAAGTTTTGCAAGAATTTCTAGTGGAAAAAACACATATTTAGATTTTGGGATTAAAGAGATTGCTAAAGAAATTACAAATCAAATAATAGATGAATATGAAGTTATGAAAAATATGGGTTTTGAAGTTTTGGGGATTATAGGAATAAAAAATTCCCCTACTTGTGGAATAGGAACAACAAAAAATAGAGGAACTTCAGCAGAAGATATAAAAAAATTCGCTAAAAACTGGAGAGAAATACCAAAAGAAAAAATGGAATTTTTCAAAAATTATAAAGTTGAAGAAATTAAAGAAGATGGAATTTTATTTGAATTATTGAAAGAGAAAATCTCAATTCCTTTTTATGCTTATGACAAAGGAAAAAGTTTAGAGGAAAATATTAGGAAAATAGAGAAGATTATAAGTTTACTTAGCTAACTAATCTCCACCGAATAGGTTTATTTAGACTATGAAGTATAATTTTCAACCTAAATATTATTAGGTATTAATATTTACTAATCGTCACCTAATAAATTCATATATAAATAATAAATACTATATTATGATAACAGAAATAACTTTGCCACAAGAAGAAATTGCGGGAATAATTGGAGGACAGCAAGAATCGCAATAGATATAGATGAATCAAAAGTTTTTTTGGAGACTTTAACAAAATTAACAGAAAGTGCTGTAAAAAACAAAAATAAGGAAGTTGCTAACATTCTTAAAGGACTTATGAAATCTTACAGAGAATATTATGAAAAAGTTGAGAAGATGATAAAAATTTTGTATAAAAATGACAAAGAAAAGTTAAGGGGTTGGACAGAAATAGTAAAAACAAATCAGTCTATATTTAGAGACTTAGAAAATGAGTTAAAAAAGGTGAGTTAATATGGTATTCAAAAAAATCCGGGATAAATTGGCAGGATATAAAAGTAAAATAACAGAAGGACTTTCGTATGCAGGATGTCCAAAAACAAAAGAAGGGATAAAGAAAAGTATTGGATATATAGGCGGTGGTGCAGCTGGTGGTACGGCTGGAGGTTATTTGCTTTCAAAGTTTGGAGAGAAAATAGCTGAAGGAGCAGGATCAACAATTAAAGCGGTCTACAATAGTTTATCCCATAAGGCAGGTTATGCAAAATCCATAAGTGAAACAGTAGGTGCAGGAGCTAAAGATGCTTTAACTTATACAATTACAGTAAATCCGCTTATTTTAGGTGCAACATTTCTTGGCGGAATGGCGACTGATGAAGGAATAAGAATGGCAAGAAAGAAATTAAAAGAATATAAAGCTCTACATCCTAAGATAAAAGAAGTGGCGAAGATGTTGGGTGGTAAACAAGGAGAAAAATTGGCAGAAAGCTATCACTCAAGTTTTGTGAATGCAGTTGACAGATTAAACGGATATATTTCAAAGATAAAGGAACTGGAAAATGAGAATAAATGTTTAGAAGGAGATATAAAAAGACTTTACAAGACGGAACATCCCGATATTGCAAAAAAAGAAGTGCAAAAGTACAAAGAGATATTGGAAAAAAATAATAAGATGATAAATTCCTATATTGCGAGTATAAAGGAAATTGGAAGGGTGGTAGAAGACAGACAAAACAAATTAAATGAAGTTATGAAAAGTGTATATGATGTTACGGAGGGTAAGAGCAATAAACTTGTAACATATGAGGGTCTTACGAGAAGAAAAGAAATAGATGTAAAAGATGTACTTGAAGAAGGAGAAATATATTTAAAGAATAGAAGTAAGGAGACTGCAGAAAAGATGGCCGAATTAGCAATAGAAATTGGAAAAACTAAAAATAGAAAAGAACAGAAAAAACTGCAAGCAGAATATAAAGTATTGCAGAGAAAGTTGGAAGAATTACCTTATGAGAGTATGAGATTTGGTGCAGCTGAAGGTCTCATTGGACATCCAAAAGAAAAAAAGGGAATATTAAATAGATTAAAAGACCTTAAAAAGAGGCTTGAGAGTACATACGAAAGCAAAGAAAGTAATAAATCTGTCCAATAAAAAATTGAATTGCCTCCTCTGATTTATTTTATTATTTTCTTTTTTTTTATGAACAAGCAAATTCTTTCTTTCTTAAAAAATAAATCCAAGCAACTTGTTAAAAAATATCCTTTAATTAAGGCCATTTTTGTTTATGGGTCTTCTGTGAAAAAGAAAAAAATAATCAATGATGTTGATTGCGCTGTAATTGTTGATGATACTTCTGAAGAGTTTAAAGATATCATTCTTGATTATTTAGAGGAAGATATGAATACTATTTCAGATGAAGCAGATAAGAAATTGAAAATAGATTTGCATTTCCAGTCCCCAAAAACTTTATCTGTTTGGTGGGATTCCTTGAGAAGCGGGGAGCCTTGGGTAACAACTGCTGTAAAAGATGCTTACATTTTATATGACCCCTCCGATTATATAACTCCTTTAAAATCTTTGATCAATCAGGGAAGAATTACAGGGACAAAAGAAAAGGCTCAATCTTTGATTGAAAGGGCTCCTTACAGATATAAAGAGGCACAGAGAATAATGCTTGATGAAGTAATAGAAGAACTCTTCTCTGCAATGACCGAAACAGCACAGGCAGTTTTAATGTTTTTTGGAATTGCTCCTCCAGCAGCAAAGGATATTCCAAAAGAATTAAGAAAAAATTTTGTTAGCAAAGGTTTGTTAAAAGAAAAAGTTGCAGACTGCTTTGAGGATTTTTATGAAACTACAAACAAGATTGCCCATAGAGAAATCACAAAATTATCTGGGAAAGAGATAAAAAAACTTCTCAATAGAGCGGTTCTTTTTATTGACAAAATGGATGATTTGTTTTCATTACTTGAAGTTGCAAAAAAGAAGGATATTATTGAAAAATCTTATGAAAAAGCCATAAAAGTCTGCAAAAATGTTCTAAAACTGAAAGAGCCAAAATTAGATTCGGAGTCTTTAAAAAAGTTCAAAAAAGAATTTGTTGATTCTGGGTTAATTTCAACAGATTATCTGAATTTGCTGAAAAAATTGAGCAAAATGAAGAACTTGGCAGAAAAGGGAAAATTAGAAGAAATCCCAGAAAGAGACATTTATTCTTCTCTTATTTACACAAAAAGTTTGGAAGAAATTTTAGAGAAGAAGAGGAAACAGGTATTTAAATTGACAAAAAATAAAAAAATTAAAGAAAGCAAGCAAAATTAAAGAAAGCGGAAAAGAAATTTGAAAAATTAAGAGCAAAATTAGAAAAATAATTTTTTTGGTTTTTAATATATTTGAAATAATCTATTATGCCTCAAAAAAATTCTTCAAAAATTGAAGAAAAACAAATTAATGCGGTAAAGGATTTTTGTTCCAATATTTTAAAAGAATACAAAAAAGTTATAAAATCAATTTGGCTGCTAAAACAGGAAACCGAAAAGTCAAAGGATTTGTTAACAATTATTTTGCTTGACGATACAAGAAAAGTTGACGGAATCACAAAAAAGAAAATTGAAACAAAGGTTTTGGAAGAAGAAAGAAAAATTAAAAAGAAATATGGAATTTCCCTTTATTCAAGTTTTTATTTGCTTTCTGATTATTGGGATTTGATAAAGCATGGTTCTCCAACAGTTTTCTGCGAAATCAGGGAAGGAATTCCGCTTTATGATCCAAGCGGATTTTTTGTTCCTCTAAAGAAATTGTTGTTGCGGGGAAAAATTCCAGGAACAAAGGAGGCTATGAGAGATTTAATTGCAAAAGCTCCCTCAAGGATAAAAAGAGTTGAACTCTTGTTCAAAATTAAAATTCTTGAACATTTGTATAATGCCGTTGTCGAAGCAGGGCAAGCTGCACTAATTTTAGCCGGAGTTGCCCCGCCAATACCAAAAAAAGTCGCAGAAAATCTTAAAATTCATTTTGTAAGAAAGAAACTGCTCGAGGCGGAATATGCAAAATATTGCGATGAAATTGTAAAATATTGGAAAAAATTTGAGCACGGGAAAATAAAAGTTGATTGGGAAGACCTTGATGAGATCGCAGAGAAAACAGCAGGGTTTATTTCAAGAATGGAAAAATTGGTCGAGGACTTGATGGATTGAAGGATTTGAAGAAAACAATCTGGCAGATGTTAGAACAAAGTGATTTTTTGTTTTGGTTTATTTCTTGTGATCATTATACATTATAAATATGGAAATTGTAAGCAAGACAAGCAATAAGAACAGGTTATCCACGCCTATTGCCTCAGAAAAAA
>JAGGTL010000036.1 GCA_021163805.1 Candidatus Aenigmatarchaeota archaeon
CAAATAAATATAAGAAATTCCCAAACAATAAAGAATCAATAATCCTTTTCCAGAATTTCCCTTAGTTTTACCCTGATAAATTCGGACCTTGAAGAATAAAATTCTTTTTCAATTATTTCATCAATTTTCTCAATAATTTTCTTTGGCAATCTTATTTGGACTACTTTCATATAGTAACTTTATAGAAAAACTTTAAATATGCGAATAATACAATCTCTTACGATCTAAGTTTGCCAATTACTCAAATTAAAAACATATACCCCATTAAGCGAAATTTTGCAATTGTGATAGATAAAAGTTTTGAAGTTAATTATAGACAGCTTAGTCGAATTTCCGACCATTTTTATAAAAATTTAGTCGGTTTTTCGACCACAAAGAGACAGAGCAATGAGCTGATCCGGCTTCAATACAAGAGATTTTCTAAATCCTTTTAACTGCTCTTTACTCTTTCCTTTCCCACCTATTTCAACAAAAATGTCTATAGGCTTTGAAATATAGTAATCTGGGGACTTTTTCCTTTCTTTTATGGTAAAAACCTTGGCTCCCTTTAAGGAAAAGAGAAAAACTGCAAGTTCTTCCCTTACGGAGCCTACAGAAGGTTCTATTCCAATTTCACTGCATATACTAACTCTTAAGTTAGGATGATAAAACAGCATCTTTGGAGAGCTCCTAACAAGCTTTCTTCCCTTAGCATAAGGTTGAAGTATTCTTATTATCCTCATTTTTTCAAGAGCATCAAGAATTTCATAAACAGAAGATTTAGATATCTCTGTGAATGAGCAGATATTGTTTATGCTTAACTCTCCTGGATCAGAAGAAGATAGAAACACAAGAATCTTGTTCATTGCAAAAACCTTTTCTTGCGACATTTTAAGCAATGAGATTGAATCCTCGTAAACAGATTTCTTTATAGAATAAAATATTGCTTTTTTCGCGCTTGTTTCATCATAACTAATTGAAATTGGAAAACCTCCTGTTTCTATATATTCTCTGAAATATGCCTCTATTTTTGGCGAGTATTTAGCAATAAGTTCCATGCTTTTTTCCTCGCTTCTCCACTCCTTTGCTGTTCTTATAGTTATTCCATACTTTAGTTTTAGAAATTCATCAAAACTCATTGGTTCAACTTCTATAACTTCTTCCCTTCTTTCAGGTATAAACGCAAGAGGGGCGCTTCCAGAGCAAATAATAGCAACTTCAGGATACTCATCATAAATTGCTTTTACATCTCTCCTCCATTCCGGATATTTATGGATTTCATCTATAAGCAAAATTCTACTTCCAGAGGAAATAATATCTTTCATCACAGAATATAGATTTTCTTTTGCTATTAGAGGATTATCAGCTGAAAGATAAAAAGCTTCATTTCTGTACTCATTGAAGATTTGCAAGAGCAAAGTTGTTTTTCCAGAGCCTCTAAATCCTCTTATTAATTTTATCCTCGGCTCCTTTTTTAACCTTTTCTTAATCTCTTGAAAAACAAATCTTGGAGTAAAACTTTTTACATTCTCTCCCAATCTTATCGCTATCTTTTTCATCTCGTTCACATTCACCATTATATAATTAGTTTTTATATAATTTTAGTCGAATTTCCGACCATTTTCACAAAAATTTAGTCGGTTTTTCGACCACAAAGAGACAATTATAGCAAACACAGAGTTTTATTTAGATTTCAGAGAAGAATCAAAAAATTTTATTTAATATAAGATTTTAATAAAAGTTATTATGGAAATAATTTCAATGCCAATAATTATAACCAGAGAAGGAGAATGGTTTGTAGGAGCTTGCCCTTTGCTGGATATAGCAACACAAGGTAAAACAGAGGAGGAAGTTAAAGAAAATTTAAGAGATTTAATTGAGGAATACATGGAGGACCCAGATACAAAAAAGCCAGAATTAAAAACCATAATGTCTGCTTCAATTTCCGTAACCAATGTACCTGTAAAAATGGAACATTATGGGAAAATTGCACCCGCTATCTCAGCGTAAGGTTATAGAAATCCTTAAAAATAATGGATTTCAGGAAGTTCGGTCAAGAAAACACATTACTTTTAAAAAGAAAGATAAAGAATGTAAAAGACAACATGGGTTCCGCATCATAATGAAATTACTGTTTTTGTTTTGAATTATATAATTAAACAGACTGGAAAATCTAGAGAAGAGTTTTATTAATGGAAAAATGTATGCTCCACATTAAAGTTATTTATCCAGAGACTTTGCTCCTATTAAGAAATCCATTTTTAATTATCTTCTGTGCAGTATCTTTATGAAATCAAAGACAGAAAGAAAATTAATCAAAAGAGAATCAAACAAACCAAAACACCATATTGATACTTGTGTAATTATTGAATCTATAAAAGAGACAAAATTAGGCAATGTTTGCAGAAAATATTTTAATCTTATTGGATATAAATACAGAGGATATTTTTCCTTGCCTGTTGTTGGGGAATATTTTATAAAAGTAATAACTGATATAAAAGAGTTTATAAAACAGGAACAGATGTTTGAATATTTTCGTGATTTGATTAGAGACAAGAAAATAAAATTTCATGTTTTGAAAAATGTTTCTCTAAAAATTAGGGTAAAGGAACTTGATGCAAGAATTAATTCTACAGATTCTTCTATTCTTGCCTGTGCAATTGAAGATAATTCAATTTTGGTTACTTTAGATAACGACTTACTGCACAACAAAAAAATAGAAGAACAATACAAGGTTAAAATAAAACATCCTAAGGAATTAGTGTAACTACCAATCTTTCTTTATTTCATCAGCAGCTCCACTCTTAACAATTTCTCTCCGTAGTTTTTCCAGTTCAGGTTCCCTAAATACAACTTTTTCTTCCATATTTATATTAATCTTTAATGTATTTATAAATTTCTATTGTAAATCCTATATATTAAAAGAAAAATTAATCTTTATATTTTAGAAAAATCTCTATACCATAAAACAACAAACCGTATAATGTCTTTACGAACCCTAAAACAGAAACCTGAATTTTGGAAAAATCTCAAACTTAACTTTTTCTTCCATATTTATAGACTTAATTGGGAAGTTAAGCCAAGCCAAAACCAAAAATCAACCCC
>JAGGTL010000048.1 GCA_021163805.1 Candidatus Aenigmatarchaeota archaeon
TGCATCATTCTCTATTGTTACAGTAAAAGTATTTCCCAACTCATTACAATTTGCAATATCAGGGTTGATTGTAACACTTGCTGTATGATCAGCAAAAACCGGAGCGATGAAAAGTAATACCAATACAGAAATTAAGAATTTCCTTTCAATGGATAAATGATTATGCATAAATATCTATTGTAAAAAAACTATTTATAGTTTTCTTGATTTGTAATTGTTTTGTAATGGTTTTGTAACTTTTTGATAGCAATTCTTATAAAATTTAACGCTTATTTTATTAGAGTGAGAATGATAAAGAAAAATAATAATATAAAAGTTGTTGCAATTGGGGCGCATCCGGATGATATTGAATTTGGATGTGCAATGAGGATTCTCCATCATGCTGAAAATGGGGATATGATTACAGGGATAATATGCTCTGATGGTGAAAAAGGTGGTGAAAGAGAAACAAGATTAAAAGAGGCGGAAAATGCTGCAAAAATAATGGGAATAAAAAAATTACATACTCTTCATTTCCCCGATACAAATTTCCCTGATATGATTATTGTAAAAGATGCTATTGAAAAAATTATCAACAAGGAAAACCCTTCAGTAGTATACACCCATTTTAAAGAAGATCTTCATCAGGATCACAGAGTTGTAGCTCAGGCATCGGCGATTGCATGCAGGAAAGTCCAAAACATTTTAACTTACAAATCTCCTTCAACAATTCTTGCATCGTTTCACCCGCATCTTTTCCATGTGGGTTCAGAAGAGGATTTTCAAAAAAAAGAAAATATACTGAAAATCCACCAATCACAGATCAAAAAATATAGAGGATTTGATTTTGAGAAATTAAGAATGGAATCAAAATTTTATGCCTCTTCTATAAATCATATGGGATTTTATGCCGAGCCTTTTTGCGCCAATCATATTGTTTTAAATTTGATTAAAAAATCACAATGACAAAGGTAATGGCAGCGCATCAGCCTAATTTTCTTCCTTATCCGGGATTTTTTGATAAAATGAGAAGCGTTAATGAACTTGGGACAGAGCCAGGTGTGTTTATTATCAGGGATGATTGCCAGTATGTTAAAAGAGATTTTCATAGCAGAAATAAAATAAGAATATACAATGGATGGAAGTGGTTGAATGTGCCCGTTAAAGATAATACCCTGCCTTTAAAAGATGTAAAAATAGATGCAGAAGGCAGAATCAACAATGTACCCTGGGCAACTTATCATCTTAGATTAATAGAAGCAAACTATAAAAAAACGCCTTTCTTCAATAAATTTTATCCAGATTTAAAAAAGATTTATTTGAATCCCGGAGATAAATTAGCTGAATTCAACATCAGGATAATTAAATGTCTCGCAAAATGCTTTGGAATTAAAACAAAAATAATTCTATTCCACGAGCTTCCCGAAAGTGTGAATGGAAACAATGCAAGCGAGACTCTTGTAAATGCTTCAAAAGCAGTAGGAGCAGACATTTATTTATCCGGAGACGGAGCCAAAAACTATTTAAATGTATCCTGTTTTAAGGATGTTAAATTAAAGTTTCAGAAATACAAGCACCCCGTCTACCCGCAACGCTTTTCGGGTTTTGTGCCATACATGTCGGCAATAGATGTGCTTTTTAACATAGGATATCTTCCACGCTCTGGCGAAGTGGTAAAGATAACGAGGTGATAACAATGGGAGTAGGAATTCCGTATATATTACCGCTAACATTTATGATAGATGTTGCAACTCTGGGATACTGCCGTTTTAAGAAGATATTTAAAAAAATTTCAGAAAAATTTGTCCCTGCCCATCGCAAAGAACTGGAATATAGGCCAAGCAAAACACCAAAATCAAAAAAAGAAGTTAGTGTAATAATTTCTGCCCACAAAGAGGAAGATATTATAGAGAAATCAATACGAAGCGTATTCAGGCAAAATTATAAAATAAAAAATTTATATATTTCGGATTCAAATCTTGATAATACCAAAAAAGCAGTAAGAAATTTGGAAGAGAGAATAAAGAAATTAAAGAAAGAATTTCCCAATATAATTTACTGGTCAAAAGAAGGAATAACTTCAAAAGCTGAAAAAATTAATTCTCTTGTAAGAGACCCTTCTGTTGATTTGGGAGATTATGTTTATTTAATTGATTCGGATTTAAGACTATCTCCCGATACAATAGAAAAATTGGTTGAAGGATTCACAGAAGACAATATTGCAGCAGTAACTTCTTACGGCTATGTTACCCCGCCGGATAATTACTGGGCAAAATATTTTCATTATGGTAAAGAGTGGATAAACAGGATGGGTAAATTCAGGAAAATTGCGCAAAAATACAGACGAGCAATGTTTGTTGTTTGCGGAGCTTCATATATGGTTAGACTGGATGTATTAAAGAAAATTGAATTATCAACAAAAACAAAAACCGAGGACACAGACTTTAGCTGGCAATTGCAGGAAGAAGGATATAAAATTGAATTTGTTCCAGATGCAGTAGTAAGTTCAAAAGATGTGCCTACTTTAAAATCACAGCTTAAACAAAGTTATAGATGGTATATGGGTACTTGGCAAAATCTTTATCTTCATAAAAATATTTTCGGTTTAAAATCCAAAGCCAAGTCCCTTGCTTACTTAAGTATTTTACCGGGTTTTATAGAATCTTTATTGTACAGCTGCGCTATTGTTTTACTTCCCTTCATCGCATATTTTTTCCCAATATTTGCGGTTTATTTTTTGGTTGGAGATACAATATTGTCTTTTATTGCTCCAGTTATAGCCCCTCTGCTCTCAGGCGAACCTGAAACAATACCAAGAGAGATTTTTCATACATTAAGATATTATCACCAAATAATTGTATTTAAAATAATGGCTGCTGTGCTATGGCTCGGTGCGGGATTCAAAGTATGTTATCATATACTTACTGGCAAACAAAAAAAATGGGTGAATAAATGGGGAGTATGAAATCTATTAATGAAAAATTGGAAAATAATATTAAAATTGTCAAGATAACGCGAGATTACATGATTAAAAATTTAGATAAATTCTTTGCAATAGAATCAAACTGGACAGATATTGGTGAAAAACCTTGGAAAAAAGAAAATTTTCTTCTTGATTTGCCACTAAAATGGGAACTCAGCTTTGCCGCTGAAAAGGAAAATTCAATAATTGGATATATTATCGGCTCAAAATATGATTCTGAAATTTCTAGAGTTAATAAAATAATGGTAGCATCTCAGTATCGTAGATGCGGCATTGGAAAACAATTAATGGAAAAATATTTTGAAGAATGTTTAAAAAAAGGTATGGAAAAATCCGAGCTTAAGGCGCTGGTTGAAAATGATGCGGCAAACAGATTTTATGTTCAATTAGGTTATCAAAAAATTGGTAAAGAGAAAGGAACGGACAACAAAATAAGAAATGTATATAAAAAAATATTAATATGAGAATACCGCATTCAAGACCGAGCATTAATGAAGAGGATATAAATAAAGTTGTTTCTAATTTGCGTAGTGGGAAAATAAGTTCCGGCGAGGAAGTTAAATTGTTTGAGCAGGAGATAAGCAAATATATCGGGGTTCTTGGAGGTATTGGCGTAAATTCGGGCACTAATGCTTTGCATCTTGCATTAAATGCTTTGGATATAAAACCAGGTGATGAAATAATATTGCCCAGTTATGTTTGCGCTTCTGTACTTAGTGCGATTAATTATACCGGAGCCAAGCCTGTATTTGCTGATATAGAGCCAAATGGATATGATATAGACCCAGAATCGGCTGCGAATAAAATATCAAAAAATACAAAAGCAATATTAGTCCCGCATATGTTCGGCACTCCTGCCAATCTTGATAAATTTTTGGAACTTAATGTGCCAATTATTGAGGACTGCGCGCAGGCAATTGGTGCTGAGTACAAAGGAGAGAAAGTCGGCAGTTTTGGAATTCTGTCTATATATTCCTTTTATGCTACAAAAGTTCTTACAACCGGGCAGGGCGGGATGGTTTTAACCAATTCAAATAAATTACTTGAAAAATTAAGGGATTTAACAAAATATGATGGAAGAATGAATTATAGAATTTCCTATAACTATTCTTTGACTGATTTTCAGGCTGCAATGGGCAGGAGCCAGTTAAAAAGATTGGACTCGTTTATTAACAGGAGACGAGAAATTGCAAAAATTTATGACAATACTTTTAAAGAAATTGGTTGGATTCCTCCAAAAGCAGAGAACAGCATTTATTTCAGATATGTTGTTGAGGTAGATGATGTAGATCAATATATTGAAGAAATGAATAAACATAATATTGATTGTGCAAAACCTGTTTTTAGACCACTTCACCAATATTTTAATATAGATGGTGAAGAATTTCCAAACACAGAAAGGGCTCAAAATAAAGCAATTTCAATACCTATTTATCCTTCCTTAAAAGACAAAGAAATTAAACAGATTTGTGAAGCCATCAAAAAAGTATGGAGTAAATTCTAAAAATTTATCCTTTTTTCGACTATTATGAAAAATAATAAAAAGAATCGCAAAAAAATTCCTCATAAAAAACGTGATTTAAGAATCTTCTTGAAAATTATGCTAATAGTAATGGGGATAATCTTCAGTGCAATATTTTTTTATGCAATAGAAAAACAAAATACTTCTTACCAAGAATTTATAAAAAATCAAAATTACACGCAAATTTCTGAAAATTATGAAATTTCATCAGGGTGGACAATAACTTCTTATCAGATTGTTGATGAGAAATTCTATAGTGGAAAAAAGATAGAGGTTTTTGACAAGTATGGAAATTCTCTTGGATTTTATAAAAGTGATTTTCTGAAGCAGGTTAAGATAGATGGTTTTGGAAAGGTGGAAGATATCCAGAATTCTAAGGGATATTTGCATTATGATTATTATGTTGATGATGGAAAAACTTATTATTGGGCCAATAAACCGTTGGGAGCATACAGAAATGAACTTATGCCCTGGACGGGAGATAAACCAAGCGTGGCTGTTAATCCTCCCTTGCCCCATGGCACCAAAATAAAATTTGTAGATTTGGGCAAAGACGCAGAAAACAATCCAGAATGGATAAATGAAATTTTGAAAACCAAAACATTTTATGCAGATGACATATTCCATAGTTATCACCATGGAAATGAAAAGAGAATAGATGTTTATGTGGGTCTGCAAAAATCAAAAGATGGCGGACCGGAATCTTTGTTAATGCACAATGTTACAATTGCTATAAAATATCCTGAAAATAGATGATAAACTATTACTTAAAATATTTATTTACTAATAATAACTATGAAAAATAATATAAATGCAAAACTTTTGTTCTATATAACTATATTCTTTTCAGGAATATTGCTGTTAAATCCTGTTTTTGCAGAAAATTCGGGCGAAAAAATAATACTCCTGGCAATAGATGATTTTCAAAGCAATTATTTGGAGAATGTGCAAGAATATATTGTTCGGGAACATATAAATAACAATATCCCCGTAACTTTGGGAGTAATACCTGCAGATATAGAAGAACCCTTGCTAACAAAAATTAAGAATTGGAATAATAATCCAATAATAGAAGTTGCGCAACATGATTACACCCACGATACTAATTTAATTGGCAAAAATTACACTTTTCAATATAACTATCTGAAACGGGGAACTGATTTATTGAATAGTTATGGAATCTATCCCAAAAGTTTTGTTCCTGCAGCAGGACAGGCAGATGACACAACCGTTCAAGTTTTAAAGGATTTGGGTTTCCACACAATCTACGACGGAATTTATATAAATTTAACTCCGAGTGCAAACCCTTTAACTTTAACAGACCAGTTACATCTGTGCGAAAATAACGGGATCGGGATTAATTGCAAGTTTAAACCTTACGAAATGCTTAAATTGGAAATTGAACAAAAAATACAGCAGTATGGAGTGGCATTGATAATGTACCATATGCAGGATTTTGAAGGTAAGAACAATAATGTAAATATTAACAAAATGCATAAGTTGATTAGTTATGCAAATAATTTTACACGGGACGGTTATACTTTAATGACCGTTGAACAATATTACCAACATAAAATTGGAAAATCACCTAGTGAAATATGCCAATATGCGCAATTTGCAGAAGCGACAAATGAATCATCGGGATATGAAGCAAGATATTCAACGGGAGTTCCCGACTCAGACGGGAATTGCGGCACAGAACCTCTTCCAAATATTTCCTGGCAAAAAACAAATTGGAATTTTACTGCAAATATCACCTTCACTTTTCCAAGTTCGGTTTACCCTGACAATCTGAGTGTTTTCGGTGATTATGATTTGTGTCTGGATAAGGTTTGGATGTGGAGAAACAACAAATGGTATCTTGTGCAAAAAGGCAATATTGACAAAAGTACTGGAAAAAATTGTTCAATAATTTATAATTTTAATTCCTTGAATTTTAAAACAAACAAAATTAAACTAAAAACTTGCAGTTGGTCGTGGTCGGCGATAGATGCAGTAAAATTTTGCGGTTCGGTAGAATCATTTCCAAAAATAAACCTAATAACTCCGATACAAAATGAAATAATAGATAATTCAGAAAATAATGTATTAATCCTGATTTCTACAGATGTTGAATCTGAATGCAAATTTAGTTATGATGAGGACTTCATATTTGATGAAGGTTTTGAGATGTCAACAACAAACGGATTAATTCACTCATATACTTTAAATAAACCAGAATCTACGGATTCAATAGAAATTTATTACAAATGTAAAAACATAAACAACAACAAGATTACTCCATACAGCATGATGCACAGGTTTAGTTTTAAAAATAAGGGTCGTGCTTTTATTGGAGTGTGTGAGTGGTATGGATGTGCAGAAGGGGCTGTATCTATTTCTGATGATGATGGTTATCACACTACACTTGGTTATGTAAAAGCAGTCTGCAAAGAAGAACTGGAAAAAAGAGGCCTAAAGGGAACTTATTTTCTGGCAAATACAGGCAATTACAGCCAATCAGATTGGGACATCTGGAGAGATGTTTATGACAAAGGTCATGAAATAGGCGGGCATTCACTTATTTGCTCATACGAACACAACAAAGATTCATTTACCAAGGATGTTCAATCCAATATTGAGGATATTATTAACAACATCGGAATGTCAAGAGATGAAATAATCACTTATGCATGGCCATGCGGCATTGCTCTTCCAAAGTATCAGAAATGGCTCTCCGATTACTATTTGTTTTCGAGAGGCTACCATATTAATTCCATAGAATCCAAAAATCCCGAAAATTTTCTGAATTATAAAAGTATTAATTCTGTGGGTTTCGGTGAAAATCCTCCCGATTATTACCTGCTTGCTGATGTGACTGAAAATCATCAGGGGTGGATAAATTATGTTTATCATGATAGTTGCGACAATTCTGAAATATTTGATTACTTGCTAACTAAAGATTTGTGGATTGATACAATTGGCGCGGTATCAAAATATATAACTGAAAGAAACAGCGTATCATTCCAAAATATAGTAAATACACCAACTGGTGTAAAATTTGATTTAATTAATAATCTGAATACAACAATATTTGATAAGGAACTTACCCTGAAAATATATCTTGGAAATGCGAATGTTGAAAATATTAAAATAAATGGATTGAATACTAAATTTACTCAATTTACAAAAGGCGGTCAAAACTATGTCAAATTCAATGTTCCTTCCAAATCAATTAATAATATTGAGATTAATGGTTTGAAAATAGAAATACCTCATTGTGGAGATAACAAAGTGAATCAATGGAGCGAAGAATGTGATGACGGAAATTTAATTAATGGTGATGGATGCAACAGTGAATGTAAAGATGAATCACCAGAAGGTATATATGTAATTTTATATGTTGGAAATATTGACGGGAGTATTTCTCCAATATGGTATCATTTTTATGACAAACTTACCACCTATTTTGAAAACAACAAAATTCCGGTAGCATTTAGTTTTTTACCTGCAACAATCAATACCAAAAATCCTTATTTTTCAGAAATTTTTAAGAGAATGTATTTGGCTGACAACATAGAATTGATACAAAAAGGATTTAAGCTAGATGAAACGGAGAAGCATCTTGATGAATTATCACTTGAAGAACAAAAGCAAGTAATAAAAAATGGAAGATATTTCTATATTGACAGGATGAAAGAAATTTTGGGTACAACAGATATTAAAATTCCTGCTACCTATGTTGCGCCATTTGGAAGATTTACTGCAACCACAAGACGGGTTTTGGAAGAATTGGGTTTCAAGACAAATTTTGGCGTATATTATGTTGATGAACTTGGATATGTAGAATCCACGCCAACACTGGATAGCATACAATATGGAGTTAGTTTTACCAAAAGCGGGCGTGCTGGAAGAAAAACTGTTTTCAAAGAACCCGACCAGATAATTGAAGAAGTGCTCTCTTACAACAGAATGGATGTACCAATACTAAAAATAAATGGAAAAAAGGTTGTTCCATTATATGTACACCATCCGGATTTTGAACACAGGACTATAAATGGCGAAATAAATGAAACCAAATGGAAAATTTATAATGAAACTATTACCAGATTGCTTAATAATCCCAACATAACTTTTATAACTCCAAATCAGGTCTGGAAGATGAGGCACCCTTTCTGCATACCAACTGAAATACCTGAAACCCTTTGTAATGGGGTGGATGACGACTGTGATGGCGAAATAGATGAAGATTATACTAGTGTAGCAACTACTTGCGGAATTAATATATATCCTTCAACAGGAAGGCTGAAATGCATTGGATATGAACTTGACACTTGCAAACCTGGAATATTGGTATGGATTATATTAATTATAATTATATTGGCA
>JAGGTL010000013.1 GCA_021163805.1 Candidatus Aenigmatarchaeota archaeon
TGCCATGGATTTTGCTGATAATATTGATTTTGGTTCTTGCATTTCTGTTATGTTTATTCGGAAAAAATCTGTACAAAAGAACTGGGAACGGAAAAAGAGAAAATATAGGTGAAGAGACGGCAACGGCGGGAAAAAAGAAAACAAAATACTGGTGGGATGACTGTTAGTTTTGGGTTTTCTTTTCTGAGTACTTCTCTTAAAAAATTAAATATTACCTCAAAACATAACATTAAATATATTTATGTCTAGAAAAAGAACTCATAGAAAAAAAACTAAACTAATTCCCATTCGACAAAGAATATTTGGTGAGGGGTTTTCAGCAGGTATCCTCTGGGGAATTTCTATAGTTACAGGCATTTCAATTGATCCAATTGATTTAAGAACAAGATTTCTTAAATCTTTTTGTTCTGTAACTGATAGAAATGTCTTAAATTGCAGAGAATTGGTGCTTATATTATCTTTGATTGGTTTAATAGTTACAATTTTATCTATCACTCTTGAAGTTACAAGATTGAGAAAAACAAAATACTTAGGAAATTGGCCACCTTGGGCAGAAGGTTTAGTTTTTTACGGAATTGGTTTGATTGTAGGTGTTTTTCTTATTGTTGCGTTTTCTTGATTTGAGATTCGATTGAACTTAACAAGTATTAAGGATAATTTGTTTTTTATATTTCCCGAGCAAATCTCAAAACAGCAATACAATCAGCAATATAATAATTCTTTAGAATTGTAAAATACGAATTATTTTTTCTCAAATCCAAATCCCAAACTTATATCCTTATAACTTACTTCTCCCTTCTTCTCCTTCAATCCATAAACAATTTTTTCTGCTCCAACTTCTTTTTTTAAATTTTCCTCAAACTTTTTTATAAATTCTTTGTCTTCAATGAATAAATTTATTTTATCGAGAACATTTAATTTTTCTTCTTTTCTCTTTTTTTGAATTTCCCTGATCAATTCTCTCAAAAACCTTTCTTCTTTTAATTCTTCATCCTCGGTTAAATCCAAAGTAACATAACCCTTTGAAAAACTAGTTCCTTCCAAACTTTTTTGCCTTATTATTAAATCTTCTTTTTCTAATTCAAATTCTCCAAGTTTTATTTTGTCTTTTACATCATCCAACTTCATTTTTGAAATCAAATCTGCAACTTCCTTTGTTTTATCCCCAAATTTTTTTCCGATTTTGGCAAAGTTCGGTTTTATCTCAACATTTTCACTTTCTTCAAATTTAATATCCTTCAAATTTGAAAGTATTTTTATAATTTCTCCGATCTCCACTACAATCTCTTTTATTTTTGGAGAACCAAATACTGTTGCCTTCTTTACCGGCAACCTTAATCTAACATTTTGCTTTTGTCTCTCGCTGTTTATTGCCTCTGATATCTCCTTTCCAATTTCAAATTTTTCCTCCAAATCCTTATTTATTTTGTCTTCATCAACCTTTGGCCAATTTTCAAGATGAACAGATTTTTCAAAAAGACTTGTGTATAGGTCCTCCGATAAAAAAGGTGTGAAGGGGGCAAGCAATTTCAAAACCTTTTTTAAAGTGTATAACATAACCTCTCTGACTTCCTCTGATTCCGCTCTATCTCTGACCAATTTAATATAAATTCTGGAAAAGTCATTTATAATAAAACCAACTATTTTTCTTGTAGCGTGGTGAAATCTGAAATTTTCCATATCTTCCGTTATTTCTTTAACAAGAGAATTAATTTTTGAAAGAAGCCATAAGTCCGGTAATTCTTTTATATCAACTATTTTATTGGAGTCTTTAAAATATGATTTAACAAAACTCACGAGATTATAAAGAGTGTTGAGATTGTTTTTTATGATTTTTGCTTCTCTCAGGGAAAAATTCAATGATTCCCATGGAGCATTTGTAGAGCAAAGATGCAATCTAAGCACATCCGCCCCTATTTCTTCATAAGCATCTTTTGCCCATATCACATTTCCAAGACTCTTCGACATTTTTTCTCCTTTTTCATCCAGAGTCCATCCATTCGTACAAACTGTTTTGTATGGAGCCTCTCCGAAAATAGATATGCCACAAATCATTAAACTGTTAAACCATCCCCTAACCTGATCCTGACTTTCATCAATTAAATCTACAGGCCAGAGACTTTCAAATAAATCTTTATTTTTGAATGGATAGCCAAGAGAAGCAAATGGTGCGATTCCCGAGTCAAACCATACATCCATTATTCCGCTTTCTCTCTCCATCTCACCTCCACACTCGCATTTTAGATGAATATTGTCAACAACGGAAACTGAAATATCGAAATCTTCTGGCAAATCTTCTATAGATTTTTTTCTCAATTCTTCTCTTGAAGAAATTATTTTTAAAGATTTGCATTTTTTACAGATCCAGATTGGCAAGGGTATACCCCAGAACCTCTGTCGGACTATTGACCAGTCAGGAGAATTCTGAACCAGATTGGAATATTGTTCTTTAACAAAATCGGGGAGCCATTTTACAGAATTAAGTTCCTTCAAAATCTTTTTTTTGAGAGGGTTCAGTTTTAAAAACCATTGCCTGCTCTTTCTGTAAATCAGAGGCGTTTTGCACCTCCAGCATACTGGATAAGAATGCATCAATTCTGTTTTATAAAATAACAAATCTCTTGATTCAAGATAATCAGAAATTTGTTTGTTTGCCTCATCTATTTTCAAATTCTTAAAGATGCCTGTTTCTTCCTTTAATTTCCCTTGTTCATCTACTGGAGATGGAGAGGGCAGACCATAATATTCTCCTATAATGTGATCTTCCGCTCCATGTCCCGGGGCTATATGAACTATTCCTGTCCCCGTAGAAATATCCACAAGATGCCCAAATTCATCGCTTCCTTCCACTTCTTTCTTCTCTTTAATCTTTCCGGCAACTCTCTTTTTCATCAGAGGAATTGAAAGAATTATTCTGTGGGCATCATTTGTTTTTTCCAGTTCTTTTTGCAGGGGAATATCCAGCAAAGGCTCATATTTCAGACCATCCAGTTTTTTACCTTCAAATCTATCTAAAATTTTATATTTAAGACAAAGTTCATCTAAAAGTTCCAATCTTTTCTCTGCGATAATTATTTTTTTTCCTTTTGTTTCAACTTTAACATATTTTTCATTTGGGTGAACGCAAAGAGCAACGTTTGCTGGAAGTGTCCAAGGAGTTGTTGTCCAGACGAGCAGATATTCAGACCTGTCTCTTATTTTAAAAGTTATAAAAATGGAAGGACTCTTTAATTCCCGATAAGCATCTGTAACTTCATATCCGCTCAGTACGGTTTCGCAGTGAGGACACCAGAAATTTGGTTTCTCCCCCGGAACGAGAAGACCTTTATCATAAATTTTCTTAACTGCCCACCAGCCGGATTCTCTGTAATAATTTTCGCTTGTAAGATAAGGAGTTAAATAACCTCTCCAAGCTCCGATTTTCCGGTACAAATCCATCCATTCCTTTTCGTTACCAATAGCAAATTTTTTGCACTCCTCTATGAATTTATCAATTCCTATTTTATAAATATCTTTTTTCTCTCTAATTCCAAATTTTTTCTCCACTTTGTTTTCTATTGGCAGACCTCCGCAATCAAATCCAGGCTGAAACCATACTTTGAAACCCTGCATAAATTTGAATTTTCCCCAGACATCCTTGTAAGTTGTTGTTTTAATATGTCCAACATGAGGAGAAGCATTTACGTAAGGAGGCCCATCTAACAAATAAAACTTTTTTCCTTCTTTCCGATTTATTATTTTTTCGGGAATTTTTTCTGTCTCCCATTTTTTTTTAATTCTCTCCTCAACATCTTTTGGATTGTACTGCATAAATTAACTAAAATTTTAAATTTTGGTATTGAATAAATAGTTGTTTTAAATAGTGGGTAAACTAAGGATATAATGAAAGAAGGTAAAAAGGAACGGATATCTTGCTTATATTTAAAACTTTAAATTAAGTATTATGGAAGATAAAATAACAAAAACGGGAACAACAACGATAGGCATAGTTTGTAAGGAGGGAATTTTGCTTGCTTCTGAATCAAAGGCTTCTATGGGATACATGGTAGTCAACAAGGATGTTCAGAAAGTTTTTAAAATAGATGACAGAATTGGGATGACAATTGCAGGAATGGTTAGTGATGCTCAGCAGTTAATAAATATACTAAAGGCCGAAATTTCGCTTTACAAATTAGAAACAGATGAAGAGATGAAGATTAATGCTGTAGCACATCTATTATCCCAGATTATGTATTCAAGGAGATTATATCCGTATTATACACAGATAATAATTGGCGGTATAGATTCGGAAGGCAGTCATTTGTTCTCATTTGATCCAACCGGTTCATGCATAAAGGAAAAATATGTTTCAACGGGGTCCGGAAGCCCATTTGTTTATGGCATTCTTGAAAAAGATTTCAGAGATAATATGACCCTTGAACAGGGAAAAAAACTGATAAGAGATGCCATAAAAAGCGCTGCCCAGAGAGATATAGCTTCTGGAGGAGAAAAATTATGGATTGCAGAGATTACGGAAAAAGGCTTTAAATTAATGGAAGAAAAATTAAAATAGAGGAAACATTTATCTTTTTATTAATAATAAAGAAATTATTCAATAAAATCCAGCGGATGTTAGAACAAAGTGATTTTTTGTTTTGGTTTATTTCTTGTGATCATTATACATTATAAATATGGAAATTGTAAGCAAGACAAGCAATAAGAACAGGTTATCCACGCCTATTGCCTCAGAAAAAA
>JAGGTL010000028.1 GCA_021163805.1 Candidatus Aenigmatarchaeota archaeon
AACTTTAATTTTAAGAAGTAAATTACTCTAACTATCTTATATATCCCTCTTCTTGCAATGTTTCAAAAAGTGAATTACCTCGCTTACAGATTGCAATTAAAGAAATAAACTAAATTAGATTATGATGAAAAAGAGATTTATTATTATTTTATCAATTCTTGTAATTATCGCTGTTTTATTAATTTTCAAACCCTTTATTTTTCTTTCATTGGAAAATGAACGACAAGAATCATCGCAAGAAAGCATCGAAGAAACCTTACGGGAATTTGAGAGAATTTATCCCGAAAAAATCAAATTGGTCTATGTAAATATGCTTACTATGCAGGGACCTTTATCAGAAGAAAAAGCAAATATTCTTTTGGAAGAAAACCTGCTTGTCAAAGAAAGATTATCTACAAACACTTATCCTCTTGATGATGGTTTTCAGTATGTAAATGGAGAATTTGTAAAAAATCCGGATGTAAGGGAAAATACCGTAAAAGAACTTTTGGCTGCTAAAAATGCCGGAATGTCCATAAGCTTGGTTTCCAGCTGGTGGACTCCGGAAGGCGACCCGCAATTTAAAAACATAAAAGAGGTTAAAGAATTTTTGAACGAATATGCGGATATTTTGGTTGAAGAAGCCAAATTTGCAGAAGATTATAAAGTTGAATATTTTGAATTATATGAGCCAGATCATTTAGTTTGGCATCAGCCATTCTCTGTTGATGAAGATACGGTTGCTGAGATTGTTAATGAATTCAAAGAAAATGTTGTTCCGAGAATAAGAAGGGTGTATAAGGGAAAGATTGGATACCAAATAGGAAATGCCGGTGAATGGAATTTCACAAAGTTAAATGTATCCGGTCTTGATTATTTTGGTGTTTTAGTTGGAGGGATGTGCGATTTTGATATGTTCAAGCAAAAAGTTGATGAAATCTTTTCTAAAGCAGAGCAACTTTCTGATTCTTCTGATGTCCCGTGGGTTATTTCTGAATTATGGATAAATAAATTCTATAATGAGGAAGGAACTTTTTGTAATTTAACCGGTAAGAGAAGCAAATATTATGAGTATGTTTTTGAAAAAGCCAAGGCAAGCAAAAATTTGAAGGGTATTATGATAGATACTTGGAATGTTGATGAGCCTGATTTCGAAACCTCCATTAAAAACACAAATTTAGAACAAATAATAAAGAATTTTTTTGAGACATGGAATTAATTTTTCGGTTTCTCCGAACTCTGAGCAAACTTCATTATTTCTAGGAACTATGAATCTCTACAATGTCTCCTTCTTTTAATTTGTATTTCAAGCCGACTTTTTTAATAAAATTTGTGTTATCTGAAATTCTCGCAAATTTGAAATTCTCAAAAAAATCTTTGTGGATTTCTAAGGCCAAATCTTTTACCGTTGACCCTTCTTTTAAAACAACTGGAATTTTCTCGATTTTATTGTTTGTTTTTGTATAAACTCTTATCAACTTCAATTTATCCCAGATTGTTTTTTTCAAATTCTCCAAACCCTTTTTTGTTTTGGTTGAAACAAATAAATTTGTTTTTTTATTAGATAGATCCGATTTGGATAAAACGAAGATAGTTTTTGACAAAACCTTTTTCCTCTCCAGCAGATTTGATAACGTTTCTTTCTCTTTGGTATTTGTATAAAGAGCCAATATCAGATCGCAGGTACTTAAAAGAGAGGTATAAATATTCTCAAAAGTTGAAGGTATTTCTATCAATTGAAGTTTTGCACCTCCATAATCCAAAACAGCAATTTCGGGTTTTGTCGTCGTATATCTTTTCTCACTTATTTCTACATTCTTTCCGGTCAATTCTTTTAACAAAGAACTTTTCCCCGAGTTTGTTTCTCCAACAATACAAATTTGCGCATCTCCCGTCTTTTCAATCCTTTCACCAACAAATTTTTTTCTTTTTCCTTCTTGGGTTTTCAGTTTGGCAAGTTTTCTTTTTAACTGGGCGAGCAATTTTTCTGTTCCTTTGTGTTTTGGTAGCTCTCTAATCATTTCTTCAAGAGCCAAAATTTTTTCTTCTTTTGTTTTTGCTTTTAAATATTTTTCCTCTGCAAGATAATATTCAGGTCCTGCATTTATCGGCATAAATAAACTCCAAAGTAAATTTATCTAATTTGCTCTATGCTTACAGTTCCATATTTTTTGAGTTCCCTCATGGCGATCAGATATCTGCAAAGAGATCTAACTGCAAAATTTAAATTTTTGATTCTCCTTTCGCTGCCGTAATTCGCTAATTCTTGCGATTTTGAAAATATTACATCTCCGAATTTTCTTAAATGAATCGAAAAAAAATTGTCATCCATAAAAAGAGGCAGTTTTTTGCCGGAAATTGAACGCAATATTGCACTTTTCTTGATTAGCGAATTCTGACCGTTCAAAGAAACAGTGCCAAATTGAATCGGGGAAATAAATTTTCCATAAATATAATACCACTCTTCGAGCAATTTTCCCCGAAATCTTTGAAATTTTGTAATACCAGAAAGAGCGACAACTTTTTTTCTTTTATTCAGAGATATGAATTTGTCATAAAACTTCTGCAATAATTTTTTTGGCGCTCGGCAATCTGCATCGGTTGTATATATTAATTCTCCTTTGGATTTTTTTATCCCGAAAAATCTTCCATACGCTATTCCTTTTTTATTTACTACAAAAATTTTGTCCGCATACTTTTTTGCGATTTCAACAGTTTTATCCCTGCTGTTGGCGTCAACCACAATAATCTCGTAATCATTTCTGTTTAGGGTTTGATTTGTTAAGCTTTTGAGGCATTTTTCTATATATTTTTCTTCTTCGTATGTCGGTATTACGACAGCAATCCTAATCATTTTTAATTTTCTCAGAAAGATTAATTGTTCTTTTAATGCAGATATCAATATTCAGATATTCGAACTCTGTAATTTTCCTCATCTATAATTTTAAAGTTTAAAAACAAATAACTGAAATGTTTTATAGATAAAACGAATGTAGACGGATAAACTTTGTTGGAGGGATTGTAATAACTTGTCGCTTAAGATATCTTCGTATCTTTATAAATTTCCTCGACTTTTATACATCTCTCAAAACCAGAATAAGATATTTCTATAATTGCTTTCTTGTTTTTAACAAACCACTTCAATTTATCTTGATCTTTAACATAGTCGGAAGTGCAGAAACTGCAATTTTCTGGAGTGCAGTTTATATTGGGTATTGACTGGCAATCAAGAAACCGCGTAACATCTTTTTCTGTCAAATTTTCTTTGGAATTTATAGATAATTCCTTGCATATTCCAGAAACAGAATCCAGGCCATTTCTATGCAATTTCCAGCAGTTTTCTATTTCATCGGCAATTTTCTTTGCTATATAATTTTTATCTCCTTTCAGTGCCGTCTGTTTTTGTACAAACAGATCAGAATAATTGTATAAGAGTGAAAATAAAAATAAACCCACCGCAATTGCAACGAGAATATAAATAAAATTGGGAACAGTTTCTATTACACCTTTCATAATAATATTAATAATTCTACCAATATACTTATCAAAATTGTTTCAATACCACTTATAATGCAGATTAATTCTGCTTTGCATCAGCCATTTTCTCACGTTGTAGGCAATTCCACAACTTTCCCATTTTCCGTAACTCCAAAATATATGTACCAACCTTCTTCTGCTATTTGAATCACAACCACTTTTATTAATTTTTTATCGTAGACGCTAGTGCCTGTAACATTAATACTTCCCATTTTTAATCCTTGATAGTCTGGATTGTTTCTAAAATAATCTATGACAAGTTCTTTTGCTTTATTATCCGAAAGATTTATCTCAGGCATTTCGCATTTTTTTGTTTCTTTATTGCACACTTCTCCCGGAATCGTGCAGTTGCAGTCAAGACAACAATTATAGGAATCTTCATAATCCTCGCATTTTCCGTTTCCGCAGACGGGTTTTATGCATTTCTTTTCTTCTTTGGAGCAGTATTCCTCTTCTCCGCATATGCAGTCTTTTGGATGATCCCAGCAATTTTCTCCCGGATCGCAAACTCCATTCCCATATCTCTTCTTTTTCTCTTCAATTTTCACACAAATTTTTTTCTCTTCTGAACAGATTTTTCCTTCACCGCATTTACAGTCTTTTGGACAATCAAAACAGTTCTCTTCAACTTCGCAAACTCCGTTCCCGCAGGCAGGTTTTCTGGCTGAAATAAAAAATAACGCATACACAACAACAATGATCAGGATAATACCTATAAATACATATATGATTTTATTTATTTTCGGTTTTTCTGAACTCTCAAATTCTGGAATATTTGGATAGGGATTCTCTTCCATATTATTATTTTATTTTTTATATTGAATATTACCACTTTTTCTTGATTTTCAGGGTTGGATCCCCATATAAGCAGTTTATATGAGCTGTGTATGAAGTTCCCCCACTGCAAAAATAATGACTTAAATAATAATTTTTTCCTTCTTTATAGGCATCTCCGATTCTCTTTCCAACAGAGAATCTCTTCGCCACTTCCGTATATAAAGAACCGATGCAGGAATCTCCGCCGGGAACGGGACATCCAGAGCTTTTTCCGCCGAAGACTATGCAGGCACTTCCAAAATAGACGGCCCCTCCTCTATTTAAAAAAGTCATGGGTATTGAACTGGAAGTTGTAGGTTTATTGTAAATTACTCCTCCCGAACAGGACATAACGAACCATACGGAATTTTCAACATTTAAAGATCTGAGTTTTGATGGAGTAAATGATCTATAACCCCCTCCTGCGCAACCGCATTCCCATCCGTACTTACAATTAAAGACTTGTGGAGTTCCATGTCCACCATGCAGCAAAACGGTGAATAGATCTTTGCTACTGGCTTCCTTCAGGGAACAATCAGGTCTCATAATACACCTTGAATCACTGGAACAAGATTTTCCAAAAACATCTTCATGAAAACATACGCCAGAATTCCAACTTCTTGGCATAACACTGGACTGATAACTGCTGAGATCTAAACCGCCAGAATTATGAAGTGCAATATATGTATCCAATGCTTGCAAAATTACATTTAAATCGCCTCTATTGGGGTCCAGAAATCTTCCAACGGAGACATCCAACTCCTCATCGTCATCTTCGTCACCATAGCGGTCATCAGAATGTACTTTATATCCGTAGGGACCTCTACCTAAATAAATTTGCGGAAATCTGTCATACCCTCCAATAATTATGAGATAACTAACATTTAATTTTGGAATTAACTGGTTAAGAACAGAGTCAATATTTCTCCAACTTCTGGGATTTGTAACTTTCTTGCCACCAGGAGTAATTTCTGCGGTTTTGTCTTCGTCCAAGTAAAGAAACATCGAGCCGAGACCATCTTGAGCTAGAGATTCTCTATATTCTTTTATTTTGTTTTCAAGTTGTTTTATTTGTGCTGGAGTATAAACTCTCTCCAAATTTCTCTTTAATGCAACAATCAGAACATCTGTTCTGTTTGTGCAATTATTTTCTGAACTGCTCCAGAACATGCCAGCCGGGCAGCAATGATGAGAAGTACAGGTTAAATTTTCCTTGCATTGCGAATCACAGGAACAAATTTTTGTTGCATTTAAATCTCTGATTCCCGAACATCCAAATTCATCAGAATCAAAAGAACTTGGACAGCAGACCTTATTTAAATCTTCACAGGTTGCTCCCACAGGACAATCATTCGGACAATTCTCACAGTTTTCCCCGGAACCGCATTTTGTATTATTGCAACATTCTGTTAAATTAAAAAATCCTTCAAATCCCTCTATGCAGTCGGGGTCATCTCCGGGTTTGCAGGCAAATGAACAGAAACCATTGCAAATTTTGTCGCAACTATAACAATCTGTGTCATTTAATCCTTTAAGATTTCCATCATAAACCGTCCCATTGCAATCAAAATCGCATATATAATTTGGTTTTGCGCAATCTGGGTCGCAGACACCGTCGGTTTTTCCGTTTGTATCCGGGTCGCAAATCCCATCGTAAATGTCTTTGTTTCTTAAAATACAATCAATATCATAAGCACCTCTTACATCGGTAAAATTATTATAACAATCCAAATCGCAAACTCCATCCAAATCACTTAAATTAATAATACCATTTTTATCATAATCGATACAATCAAAATCACATGGGACTTCTTCTGCTTTATCATTAATATAACAAAGAGGGTCGCAAACTCCATTCAAATACGAACACATTACTTCGCAGTTTTCATCATAGGGGTCACACCCTTCTTCTATCAAATTTATAATCACATCTCTGCTTGGCTCTCCGCCGGACCACACCTGTATATAATCAAATTTTTTTAGTGGATAATATCCAGGATTTCCGTTGATAATTATTGCTCCAGCTCCGATTGGTTTCAGTCTTTTTTTATATAGAATTAATTTACCGCCTTTTGCAATATTGCTTGTTTTGGCAAGATGTTGTATATCCTCTTTTCTTAAAGAAAAACTTAAAGTATAATTTGATTTTACATTTCCGCATTCTCCATTATATGAAGCTTGAAGAATGGTCTGAAATTCTTTTAAAGAAATGGTTTTTCCAGAATACGCTTCGCAAATATTATAACTTTTTCCCGGAGATATCGCCAATCTTACTTTGTTAAATACCTTTCCTATTTTTTCCGGAATTGATCCCTTTAACTCACCTCCAAAAGAATAGATAAATGTAGTAGATATAACAATTACAATTACTGTTAGAACGGCTATTCCAATTATATTTATTTCCATTATTTAATATTTGTTTAAATTATCTAATTTATAAAAATATTGAAGATTTCTTAAATGACTTCCTGTCTTATAAATTGGTTTTATTTTTCAAACTATAGTTATTCTGTGATTAAAAGCATCAAATTTTATAATAACGGTTATGTCTTCGCCTTTGATATTTCCAATTTTCCATAGCAGTTTGTTTTCTTTTCCGCACTCAAAATTTTTTCCCTCAACTTCAAGAAAATTGTTTGGAAGTTTGCTACAAAGTTCTTTATCAATCAAAACTTCTGTCAAAGTTGTTTCGTTTATTTGTGTTTTTACATCGGGCAAAAAAAGTTCATAACATATCATATCAACACCCGCTTTTCCATAATCACTTTTTTCCCAGCATTTCATAATAAATTCAAGAAGCAATTCATCTGTGACATTTCTTTTTAAAATTAATCTTTTCGTAGTTGCATCAACATTCTCGCATTCTGGATTATAAGGTTTTAGATACTCAGGTATCGGCAATGCTCTAAGTCCATGATAAAGAGGACATAAAGAAGTGTTGTTCGTTCCTGAAATTAATGTCTGCAGAAGAACAAGGAATATTCCTATGGCGATTATTGCAATAATTATTTCGGTAATAACTGTGAAAGCGATTCCTTTCATAATTTTTAAGGATTAGTACAACAACATATTTTTTTAAAACTTTCTGCTCTACAAGAAATTGTAACTTTAAAAACATCTCCAATATGGCAGTTTGACAAGTTGTAATCAACAAAAATATAAACCATGAGAAAAATAAGAAGTACAACTTTAACTTTTGTTGGTCTAAAAAATTCTTTTATAGATTTTGTATTCATAAAATATACAACTTATTTAAAGACTAAAACCAAAGTTAATTTGGAAATTATTGATTAATCAGCCGTTTTGTTAATATATTTTTCACAAACATTCTCTGGGAAAAATTCTTTATGCCAATTATCTTCATCTAGGACACTTGAGAAATCACACGAACCTGTTTTTATCTTGTCAAGAACTTCTTTGGTTGCAAGGCTTTTATCACCTTCATATTTCTTTAGATAATTGTTGCACAACAACTCAGCACATTTTTTCATTATTGTTCCTGAGGCTGAGGATCCAAGTTTTTTACAAGGCATATATAAGAAGCAATAAACCCTGTCTTCACAGGCGGGCCAAGAATAAAGACCCACATAAATGAGTTCATTATGTATCCTATTTTTATTGAAATCATTACCTTCAAAATAATATGTGCAATATCCTAAAGGATCCTTCTCGCAGAGTTCATTACATTTTCTTTTGAAATTTAAGTTAGGTATGTTTTCAGACATACCTAAAATGGCAGATAAAAATAATTTCCACTGGTTTTCTTCTTTAACAAAAAGTATATAAACTGGACGGTCTTCAATACAACGAATACCCCATATCTGCATAGGCTCACTTATATTTATAGTAGAATTGTTATCTATTGTTAGAGGCAACTCCTTTCCTTCAAAATAAAATATCTCTTTTATTTTTGGAAATTGTTTTGTAAAATAATTATAATAACTTTGGTTCCTTTCTAAAATTATCTTGTCAATTTTACTAGCGAGTAGCTCTGCTAATGTAATATTTTGTGTTTTTATTGCTTTTATAGTATAATTTAATGTTTTATAAGGGGTTGATAAATCTAATTGTTCAAAAGACTTATCTATTTTTTGATTACACCCAATTATAGATAAATTTGGTTGTTTCTGTTTTAACATTTCACAATCTTTTACAGGAACATTGGTGTTTTCTAAACGCAATATTTTTAAATTATTTAAATTCATCAAAGGATAAATATCAGAAACATATGTATTATCTATGCATAAAATCTCTAAATTAGTTAAATTACTTAAAGGGGAAACATTGGAAATCTCAGTATTACCCAAATACAATTCTTTCAAATTAACCAATCCCCCCAAAGCGGAAACATCGGAAACTCTAGTGCCAAATAAATCCAAAATCTCTAAATTAGTTAAATTATTCATAACAGGAATGTCAGAAACTTTTGTATAACCCAGGTCTAATTCTTTCAATTTGCTTAAGTTTCCTAAACAAGAAATATCAGAAACATTAGTAAAAAATAACTCTAAATACTCTAATTTATTTAAATTACTTAGTGCAGAAATATCAGAAACATTAGTAAAACTCAAACTTAGATACTCCAGACTGATCAAATTACTTAGTGCAGAAATATCAGAAACATCAGTACTTTTTAAATCCAAAATCTTCAAATTTTTTAGATTAGTGAGAGGAGATAGGTCAAAGACTTTAGTATAACTTATATCTAACCACTCTAAATTAACTAAATCCTCTAAAGGTGAAATATCAGAAACTTCACTTTTCTGTAAATTTAGATACTTTAAGTTAGTTAATTTAGATAAAGAAGAAATATTTGAAACACTTTGCCTTAAATTACCTGTTAAAGATAATGCCTCCAAACAACTCAAACTATTAAGTTCCTGTAAAGCATCACTTCCATTAAACAACATAGATAATGCCAATGTTTTACGACTCTTATTGTCTAAACTTATATACTTATAACTTTTATTATTTAAATCTGCAATTTCCTCCCACATGGTAGAGTATTTATCATTGGAACATAAAGTCCTTTGCTGAACACAACCACTTACAAAAACAATCCCAATTATTAAGAAAATTAAAATTAGGCAAACTAAAGGTTTTGATCTAATAAAATGTTGTGTATCCATAAATATAAAGTTATTTAAAGACTAAAACCAAATTAATTTGGAAATTATTGATTAATCAGCCGTTTTGTTAATATATTTCTCGCACACATTTTCCGGGAAAAATCTTTTATGCCAATTATTTTCTTCTGGAATCTCTGAAAAATTACCTTCTGTTAAATTAGTGCTTATTCTTATATGCCTTAAAACAGCCTCATTAGCATATTCTACATTACCATTATATTTTTCTAAATAATTTTGACATAATAACTTAGCACAATTTTGTATTATTTCTGTTGAGGTATTGCCAAGTTTTTTACAAGGCATATATAAGAAGCAATAAACCCCGTCTTCACAGGCAGATTATAAGTTTTTAGATAATCTGGTATGTGAAAGCGATCCCCTTCATTTTTATGAAGTTATTATAATTTTGTCGCCAACATCCTTAAATCTAATAATTATTAAATTTTTATCAAAATTTGTTTTTATTTCTACGTTATCTCTTATGTCCGGTTTAAGATCATTCAGAATATCTTCTTCTGTTACAAAAAGATTAAAAGTATTATTTGCATCCAGAATATAACATTCTATATCTGTCTGTTCGTTATCTGGCAAACTCGTCATAGTATCATAACAACTTTCAATATAAGTAGAAATTTCCCCAGCAGAAAATTCGGTTTGCTTCACTATTTTTGGAAAACCCAAATCTTCTTTTGTTTTAAAATATTCTTCAAAAGGATTAGCAAACTGGCCAGAAAAAGTTAGGAATAACTCTATCACTACGGCGATTACAACCAGAACGATTATCCATTTACCTATAACATCAAGAGCCAACATTCCTTTCATAAATATAATCCCAGTATATATAAATACTAACTTTATCACCTCTCTGCCCGTATTTAAAATATACTTAGAAAAGGAAGGGAATTCTTTTTCTGGTTTTTTATTCCTTTTCTCTTTGTTGAATAATTTCGGACCAATCCACGAAAAGAAATTTCACCAATATTTTTTCAGTTTATGAAAAATTACCTTTGACTTATAACTTTTATATGAATCTTATATTTAATAAATAATAAATAATATATGGAGAGTAATGGAAATTTTAAAGGAATAACATATTCAGTGATTGTAACTGTCGCATTGGTTGGAATCTTAGGTGCATTAATTGGAATGTCTTATCAGTCTTCGATAGGTTCAAGAGTTGGAGGAAGTATTGTGGAAAAGGCCTCTCAGGATGTGTCTGATCAGAAATTGGAAAATACAAAGGCAACGATTGCTGGAGCATTGAAGTTTGGCACTATGCTTTCTGCTCTGGATGTCGCAGCTCAGGGAGGAACAGCAGACTCTCTAACTTACTGGGAGTGCAACGGAGAACCACAACCTCCAGAATTAAATGAAGTGCTGTTTGCTTTAAGCAACACTTCCATACAGTATTTTAACAGTTATTTAAAAACATTAAAAAAAGATCTGAAGGAAAAATTTATCAATGTATCAGAATGCGATTGCGTAGCAATAAAACCTCCAAAAAAAGAAATTTGCATGAATGAAGATTGCTCAAGTTTTGGCTCCGGCGCTAAAGACGAAAAAATAAAAGTTACTTTTCCAACGAATACCAGTTATGATGGAGATATAGAAGTAGATATAAGTCCAATAAGATTCTGGATGTTTTACTACAGATTGTATGACTTCTTCAAGAATAATAAGTTGTTGCAAGTTATTCAGCAAAGTATGCAGGCAAACTGTCCAGAAGACGCTTTAGTGAAATATGAAATAGCTTATCAAGATGTATGCAGAGATTTGATAAAAGAATTATCAAGACATGATTCTCCTGGAGGCATTGAATGCAAAACAATAAAAAGCGAATATGAGGGAGATGACCATACAGAAATTCTTTGTACTCATAAATACATCGATTGCAGGATAGTAGAAACTGGAGCTCCACACACAGATTGTGAAAGAGATCCAAGGGAAGATATTTGTTTTAGCAAAAAAGATTACATGCAGGGAAATAACAAGGGAATATTGATAGAACTGAAAGACAAAAAATACAAACCACTTGGAGAAAAACCGATGATTTTTAATATACATGCGGTATTTATTGGCTTAAATATTCCGGAATGCAAACCAATAAATCAACCAATAAATTCATAGATTTTTATTTTTTTATTTTATTTGCACTTATATACTCTTTAGTTGATTTGTGGATATCCTCAGCAGAAGCGGGCAAATGCTTTTTTATTAATTTATATAATTGTGCAAAAATATAAAACCATATTGAAATACGAGAGCGGTATCATTTATTTATTTATAAAATTATGAAAGGACTTGCAATAAACGTAGTTGGTATAATGATTATTGCGTTAGTGGGTGTCGCTGTTTTGCTGATGTTTATCTCAGGCTCTCTATCATCTATGACGAACAGCGCTTTTTGTTATTTTTCAAAATATATTGGAATATCCCATTCAGATTTTTGTGAAAGCAAATATTCTTTCTCTAAAACAATAAAATTAAATGTGGATTCAAAAGAAGAATTGGCAAGATATCTCGGCGCATATTCTATATTATGCTGGAAAGAAGCAACAAAACCTCTGAAAAAAAAAGACATAATCTGTTATCAGATATTTTTAAATAAACCGGTTGGTAAAGTTTCGGAATTGGATATCACGCATATATTGGAAACGGAAGGAGGATGTGATGAACTGCAGAACTCAATTATAAAAAATGAGACTGGCGCAGAGATAGAGTATCCTGGATATTGCGGAGATCGAGACGAAATTTGCTGGAATGTCTCCGGAAATGTAATTGAAAATCAAACATTAATTTTAATAAAGTATGACACAGAACAAAATCAGATTGTAATAAAATGTTAATTTATTCAAAAAGCAAAAATGACTGCCTATGTAAATGTTTCTGGAGAATAATATTGATATCTGCATCTAAACACTCCCGCTGCATTTACATCAAATTCAGATAAGTTTTTTGTCAACTCGTGATTTTCTATTGATGATTTTTGTATTTCTTCTTCTCTGCAAGCACAAACACAACTCTGAATTTGGTCAAAGGGAAAGTCCACACCCCTTAAAATTTTATTAATAACTTCCAGTCCAACTCTCTCATAGACTGCTTTTCTCATTCCAGAATCCGTTATTAACAGCAGACTCCCGCCGTTCTTCACAAATTTGATTATTTCGTTTATTTCATCTCGATGCCATCTCTTATATTTTTGGCAGTTTCTGGTTGCTTCATCACAAAATCCCGGAGTTATCAACCATATTTGGTCGTAATCTTCAAAATTTGTTATTTTTGAATCGTGTCTTCTGATATCTATATTATAACCCCGCAATTTTAACTTATCCAGAATATTTTTTCTATCTGCTTCTTCAGGATTTGTTATATTCTCCTCAAAAACTAAAAGAATTCTTTTACCGCCAAGATAATCGGCTATATTGTTTAATAAAGTTTCCGTTTCATTTCCAACATTGATCCAGTTGTATGTATCGGCAAGTAAAATCACATTATTTTTTAATAATAGAATGGGTTGTTTTCCATTGTATTCGCAGTAAATCGGAACTTCAATATCCTTTAGACTACATCCGCATATCGGCTTGGAACCTTTTAGCAGAATTGAAACACCGCATTTTGTTTTGATAAAATTTAGACGATAATCTCTGTAGGCGATTTTTCCGAGTATCTTGTCTATTAGACTTGGAATGGTTTTTTTGGATGCAAATTTATCAACTTCTATCTGACAATTAAGTTTTTTGCTGCAATAAATTTCATTTGAGATATTCATGCATATTTGATTTCCCAAAGTTCTATTATTTTTTTCGGTTATATTGCCATTAAAAACAGCAAATATATTCGATACAAGGCTTGAAAAAGTTAGAGAGATTTCTGAAGACTGATTTACATTCATCATACAAAAAGTATTTACCTTATTGGCGATTTCATCAAGAGATTTTATAGAATCCTGTCTGTGTTTTTCTACAGTCATGTTAGAAAATATTTGTAAAAATAGAATAGATATTGTTAAAGTTGCAAGTATTCCTCCAATAAGCCATATAAAGGTATTCATATTAAGGCCAATAATAAACTTTTAATTCACTATATTTTCCGAGGACAGATACAGGAATCGGTATTGTGACTGCCCGGACAGTCTTAAATCTTGGAATCAAAGTTCCGGCTTCAAGATAGGGAATTCTTTTTGGTTGCGCCTTTGTTATTATTTCCTCTATTGCTGCGGCAGAATAGCTTGCATTTATTAGAGAATACATTTTTCCTCCAGTTTTGTTTGAAATTTCTCTCATCCATCTTTTTACAGTGCCTTTACTACAACCGCAGTAATCGTAAGAAGTATCTTTTTCAAAATCTTCTCTCTGGCATTCGCCTCCACGTAGAGGATAAAATTCTCCGCATGCAATGCCGGAAAATCCAAAGACGGTTACATTATTTTCCAGAGCAGCTTTTAGACCCCTTTCAAAATTATTTCTTTGACATCCATGAGTTGGACAATTCGGTTCCATTCCCCCAGGCAATTCATCCGAAATTGGAATGGCAATTTTAACGGCATGTTCATTCCATCCGAATTCTCCATTAGTTTTATAGGGACCCATTTCAATTGCACATTTTAATCCAGTTCCCCAATCTTCATCGTATCCTCCTCCCCGATAACAACCCCGTTTGCAATAATATCCTTTGTTTGGATGCGTGTCGGGTATCTTTACCACATGAAAATATTTTGTCTCATTGACATAGTTTTCTATATGAAAAGGAATCAAATTTCCATTTTCATGGACACAACATGCCGGACTTCCAAGAAGAAACAAAGTCATCTCTGCTTTCTTTCCTTTTTTTCTCAATTTATCTATTATTTTTGGAACATCCGTAACCAAAATTCGTATCTGATTGCACATAGAACCAGAGGTATCAGAAACTACAACAATCTGGATATTGGAAGTTATATTCGGAAACGGAAGTCTAAGATACCAGTGTCCCTTTCCATAGATATAATCAAACCTGTCTTCAAGTTCTTTTTTTAAATCAACTTTTCCCGCACCAACTCCATAGTCTATTTTATAATCTCCATTATACGCAGCAATTCCCAATAATTCTAAGAGTGTTTTTCCAGTATTATTTTCTGTCGTGTAGAGAATAGAATTTATTCCAGCTTTAAATCCTTCTATTTCCTGTCTTTCTCCCAATATCTTTAAAGTTTCAGTTTGCTCTCTGCCGATATAATTTCCATAAACCACTATAATAATAGCCAATATTGTAAGAATCAGAACGGTTAGTCCGAGAATCTCAAAAATTTGCCCTTTCATGTTCTTACCATAAGTTTATTAGGATATTTAAAACTCGTAGTTATTCTATATACACCTTTTGATTTTATATCCTTAAAATCAAGTTTGCATAAGACTTTTCTGCATTTTTTTGGGTTGGATTCTATGCACAAAGTATTATTAAAATAAGTAAGAGGGTAACTTAAACTAATTTTTGTTGTTGTTGCATTTTTCTGACCAAGCATTCCAAGTTTACAAGATAAATCCAAAAATCCCGCTATTTTCTCCAGTTCTCCATCTACAATATAAATGGTTATTTTTCCGGGTTTAACAACTTTTTTGGAATATCTTATGGCAACGGGCATCCAGAATTCAACACTATTTCTATACGCTTTTCCTATTGAGAAATTACTTGCGCCAAATTCCCAACCAGAAGAATTTTCAATATCATTAATTTTTACTCTAAAACCAAATTCATAACTTCTCGCGCATTCGGGCTCAATATCTTTATATTTTTGGGCAAATTCATTGAGTTTCTGCACATCAATAATATTTGCATAACTGCTCGATGTTTCTTTCACTTGATAAGCAAGACAATCTTCAGAATTTGCAAGAAGAAGCAATGTGGCTGTAGCAGTATTCATCAACTCATTATTTCTTTCAAGTCTTTTCAAATCCACTTCAGACATATTCAAAAAACCATACAGGGCAAGCAATACAATTACCATCATAACCAATGTAAAAGGTTTTATCACATAACTTATTTGTCCTTTCATACTTTTTACCAAATACACTTAAAATTTATATTTTTTAATAGTTCACAAAATCCGGGTCTGTTTTGATCGTTCGTGTTTAAAATACAAGTTGGATCTACTTTGCAATTTAATTTTCTTGGTCCTTCTGTAGGAAAAGGATAACCGGAATTCTTATCGATCAATCCTCCGAAGCCATATTTTGTTTTATTAATTAAAGGATATGCTCCGTAGTCATTCCATACAAGGCACAAATGTTCACAAAGAGCTGTTCCTTCAAAAGGCACTATATAATGATTTGTCGCATCTATCTGCAACCATTTGTTCCAGTTTCCATTACAGGCTTTTAATTTCAAGTTATTTGGCAAAGAGGGGTCGCAATAATAAATTACATAAGCATGCCTGAAACCTGTTCCTTCTGTAGTTCGACAATTATCACAACTTGAGAATGCCGCATAGACATCATAGGGAGGAACTCCGAGAGTTCTTAAAATAGATACCAGCGCAATGGCATGATCTCCACAGAAACCTACTCCAGCACATATTTCTTTCTCATTGGTTAAAATTGAATTGCACCGACGTTTCGTTAGATTATATTTTTCATTTGCCAATATTGTTTTAGATGCTTTGTAAACTCCTGTTTTTGATATATCTTCTTCTCCTCCGCCATATCTTCCTTCATCAAAAGCAAATCCCAATGGATCCGGAGATTTCAGCTCAACTTCTATTTGCTTAATGTCCCACCCTCTTCTATTCAAAAACATTATAACTTCATCTGAACATATTTGTATTACATTTGGCGTCAAATGAGGCACATCATCCATCCAGTTATTATCCTTGGTATTGGTAATATAAAATCCTCCAGCAAAATTATTGCTCTTCTTTACTCTGACTGGACAATAGCAACCCGGTGAAGTTGGACAAGGATTTGGAGTATTAAAACCACAGCAGTCCGGGTCGCAACTTGTATTGTCATTTATGCAATCTGGGTCGCAAACATTGTCTTCTACCTGTGTGCAAATTCCGTCAGGTCTTGATTGCATATAATCTTCGGTACTTGTGCTATGATATGGACAAGTATAATAGTTTGGATGCCCATGATATGAAGGATGTGCTGTATAAAATGGTGAGCAACAATCCCATTTATGGTTTCCATTTCCCGGTTTGCAATAAGATTCGCAATCTATGTCTCCTCTTCCAGAAACACTTTTTCTGTTACATACCAAATCTCCACTCCAGCAGTCATCTTGGCAGGTATACCAGTTTTCCCAGTTTTTTGGCAGAGTAGTTAAATTCCACATTTTTTGCTCAAAATCTTTATAAGTTTTGCCGGATCCCGTTTTCCAACCACTTGCTTCCAATTCATCATAAAGAGGTCTCAATATTGGACTGACATCGCATTTTTTGTCACCACAACAGGCAGGTTCATAATCTTTTTCTTTTGCACAAAGTTTTGTTCCCGGACAGCAAACATAACCAGCACAGCAAGGAATCTTGGAACAATCCTCATTTTCTATGGAACATTTTTCCTCGCAATCTTCATCTAATCTGCAATCCGGGTCGCAAATCTTATTAGTTTCATTGCAATCCAAATCGCAGATTCCGTCTTTTGGCAGTCTTATAATTCCCAATTTTTTTTCAATAGCACATCCAGTATAACAATAACCGTCTTTTTCGTCTTCAAAACCGTCAGAATCTTTATCAACAGGTTTGCAGTCGGGATCGCATATTCCCTCATACCCTGTTGTTCCATTAAACATTATTACACAATCAAAATCACATATACCTTTTTCTACATTATCGCAATCCGGGTCGCAAATGCCGTCTGTTTTATTCTTTTTTACACAATCAAAATCACACACTTTATCAACTTCATTTCTGTAACAATCAGGGTCGCATAATTGATCTTTGTTCTGGTCACAAAATTTGTTGCAAATATAGTCCATTTTTTCTGTGCGACAATCAGGATCACATACTTTATTTATAATACATGCCGGGTCGCAGACCCCGTCTCCAATATTACAGGAACAATTTCCAGCCGAGATAATTATCCTTCTATCATCTCTATTTTTCACGAGACACAGTTTTTTTGGATTGACAAAATGATACGGTCCTGAATGAATCAAACCAGAAAAAGATTCTTCAACTGTTCCTTTATCATAACTCAGATAAATTTTTTTGTATCCAATGCTCAAGTTTACATTTACTCCTTTCGGAATGTTATATTCATATTCTTGGGATCCGGCAAGTGCGGCAGTTCTGTCAATCAGGAAACCAATATCTCTTGCTATTGCTCTAAAAGCATTTCTGCTTGTTTTTTCACTCTGGGTAAAAAAAAGCCCATAGACAATACCAATAATAAGTATAAAAGAAATTATAAGCGAAAGTGTATTTAATATTGTTTCTGATAGAACAGCATCTCCTTTCAATCTATTCATAATAATTTTTATATTTAGTTAACTATATTATATAACAAACTGACATTTCTTTCATCCTTTCTGCAACTAAAATTACAAATTGTGTAAAATATTATGATAGAATTTTTAATAGATTGTCCCCTGCAATTTTCGATTAAATCACTTTAAATTTAAAAAATAAAAAAATAATGGACAGGAAGAGGTTGGCAGCGAGGATATTAAAAGTTGGAGTATCGAGAGTGTGGTTGGACCCTACCCAGAAAAAAGAAATAGACGAAGCGATAACTGCCGCAGATTTTAGAAATTTAATCAAAAAAAAAGCAATTAAAAAACTTCCAGAGAAAAAAAATCTGTCCATTCACAAAAAAGAAACAAAGGGAAAGGGTAGAAGAAAAGGGGGGAAATATTCCCGCCTGAACAGGAAGAGAAGATGGATTATTAAAATTAGGGGATTAAGATCAGAATTGAAAAAACTGCTAAAAGAAGGAAAAATTGAAAAAACTACCTATATAGATTTATATAGAAAATCAGGAGGCGGCTTTTTTAGAAACAAATCCCACCTGCATACCTATCTCGAGAGACAGGAACTCTTAAAGAAATAAGCCTTTTTAAAGTTTTCTATTATCATTATGGGACTTGAATATATACATGCGGCTTTATTATTGCATGAAGCAAAAAAGGATATTACAGAAGAGGCCATATCCAGAATTGTTGAGGCCGCAGGTTTGGAAGTAGACAAAGCAATGACAAAAGCAACAGTAGAAAATTTGAAAGATGTTAATATAGACGAGGTTTTAAGTTCTGCAGTAGCAGCTCCCGTGGCAGCGGCTCCAGCAGCACAAACTGGAGGAGAAACGGGAGGAGAAAAGAAAGAAGAAAAAAAAGAATCCCAAGAAGATAAAGAGAAAAAAGCAGAAGAAGCAGCTGCAGGATTGAGTTCTTTATTTGGCTAAAATTCTCTACCGAAATTATGTTTTATTTTGTTAATTACGAATTGGAGGTTTCTGTTTCGGAGATTACCTAACACTCCTATCAACATATCATTTCAACTGCAGAAATGCCAAGAGATTTTAATTATATGACTTATCTTCAACCTTTATTGCCCTTATTTAATAATCAGATAAAAAATAAACAATAATAGTATTTAAAATTTTATCTATGTTTATGGAAGAAAACAGACCAATAGATGCGCTAAATAATTCAAAAGGGAAGAGAGTGCTGTTGAGACTGAAGAACGGAACGGAAATATCTGGAACTCTAAAGGCGCAGGATTTACATCTGAATATGTGGTTGACAGATGTTGAGTTAAAAAAAGACGAAGAGACAACGAAATACAAAGACATGCTCGTTAGAGGCGACACAGTTCTTTACATTATTCTTTAGTACATCTAATTCTAAGGGGGTTATAAATAAAAAATTTTCGAATTCAAATAGGTATTAAACAATAAGAAGGGTAACAGATACTCACAGCAAAGATATCTCTCTTTAGTGCTTTATCTCTAATGGACCAAATCCTTCCATCTTTTCCAACAAAGCCAATACTTACACCCGCTTTTTGCGTATTTATCCCTAATAAAATAAAATTTATGAAACTGGAGCTCAAAAAAGAAGGAAAAATTAAATTTTTCGTGCCAACTGGAAGAAAAATTACAAAAAAAGACGAAGTTTTTTACAATCCCGAAATGAAATTTGACAGGGATTTGAGCGAAGTAATTGCCTCAATTTTAAAGCCAAAGAAAATTTGCGATTGTTTGGCTGGGAGCGGTGTTAGAAGTTTGAGATATAAATCCGTTTTGGATAATTCTGAAGTTGTTGCGAACGATAAAAATCCAAAAGCTTCAGAATTAATTAAAAAAAATGCAAGATTAAATAAGTTTAAAATAAGAGTTGAAAATAAAGATGCAAATGTGTTGCTGTTTGAAGAAAAATTTGATTTTATTGATATTGACCCCTTTGGTTCTCCAATTTATTTTTTAGATTCTTGTGCAAGAGCAATAAAAAATCGCGGCAGTATGGCGATAACGGCAACCGATACGGCACCTCTATGCGGAACTTCTCCTCTAACTTGTCTGAGAAGATATGGAATAAAAAGTTTGAGAACAGATTTTTCAAAAGAACTTGGTTTGAGAATTTTAATTTCTGCCACAATAAAAAATTTTGCGAGATATGACCTCGCTTTCACACCTGTTTTCTCTTATTGCAGAAGACATTATTTTAGAGTTTTTGGGAAAATTGAGAGGGGAGCTAAAAGAGCAGACAAATTATTAAAAAATTTTAATTATCTCTCTTACTGCCAGAAATGCGGATGGAGAAAGGAAGGAATTTTTGAAAAGTGCGGGTTTTGCGGAAACAAAACGAGTTTAATTAAGGAGATTTATCTTGGCGATTTTGCTCAAAAAGAATTTTGCAATAAAATTTTAGAGAAATTGGGATGTCAGACAATGATAAATAAGTCTTTGCCTGTAAATGTAAAAGAAAGCGGCACGCATCTCGCTATTTTAATAAGAGCCGTAAGGGATGAGCAAAATTATCCACCTTATTATGAAATTCATAAACTTTGCAAATTGAATAAAAAGCAACCGAAGGAAATGGAATGGTTGCTTGAAAAACTTGATGCAAGAAGAACCCATTTTTCTCCATTGGGAATAAAAACAAAGAAAAATTTTGATGAAGTTTTGAAAGCTTTGGATTGAATTGTTTAAAATCAAATTTATCTTTTGATTAAATAACTTATGAGAATCACTCTGATATATGACAACGAAGTTTATAAAGAAGGATTGGAGGCAGATTGGGGTTTCTCTTGCCTTGTGGAAGCAGAAAATAAAAAGATTCTTTTTGATGCTGGAGCAGACGGAAGGATACTTCTCAGCAATATGGAAAAACTTGAAATTGAACCTTCATCAATAGATGAAGTTTTTATCTCTCACCCGCACTTTGATCATACAGGCGGATTATCTGATTTTCTTGATAAGAACAAAAATGTCAAAATTTATGTTCCCTCTTCATTTAAAGAGATTCTTAATGCAAAAGAAGTAATTTATGTAAAAGAAAAAATCAAAATTCATGAGAACCTTTTTTCAACGGGAGAATTAGAAGGAATGGAGCAATCTTTGTGTGTTAAAACAGAAAAAGGAATTGTCGTAATTGTTGGTTGTTCCCATCCAAAAGTTGAAAACATTCTCAAAGTTGCCTCTCAGTTCGGAAAGGTTTATGCTCTTATCGGAGGCTTGCACGGTTTCAAAGATTTTAATTTACTCAAAGACTTGAAATTAGTTTGCCCCTGCCATTGCACTGAATACAAATCAGATATAAAATCTTTATATCCAGAGAAATATATTGAAGGAGGGGTTGGCAAAATAATTGAAATATGAAACTACAAAGATTTTAAAATAATAAAAAACCGATAAACAAAGGAAATCAAAGAAAGAATCAAAATTAACAAAACTCCATGATCTAGAACAAACCAGAAGTCCGAAACAATTAAGAAAATAAAAAGTAAAAGAAATCTATCTGCCCTGCCAAACCCGGAATAAAGTCTTTTTTTTGTCAGAGCCTGAGCTTGAGTTCCCAAATAGGAAACCAGCAAAATTATTATTATGGTTAAAAATCCGAGAACAGAATTAATTTTTGGATTGAAAGATAAACCCAAAAAAATAAAAGTATCAGATAGTCTGTCAAAAGTGTGGTCTAGAAAATCTCCCTTTTTTGTTTTTTTGTATTTTTTGGCAATAGATCCATCCAAAATATCGCAATAAGCGTGCAGAACCAAAAAAATAGATGCAGGAAGATAAAATTCCTTAAAAATCAGATAACCGGTTGGAATTGAAAGGAGAAATCCCAAGATGGAAACATAATTCGGGTTGACATTCCTTAAAAAAGGCCTCGTTATTCTCTCTTTCAATCTGAATTTTCTATCTATGTTATCTAACATAAAATATAATATAAATTATGCAAGAGAGAATAGTTGCAAGAAAAATTGATATAAAAACAATAAACAGCGGAAATTTTGTGCAGATAGAAAGAAAATCAGAAGAAGACAGATATATCCCAAATTATATTGAAGTGAATGGAATGAAAATTTCGAGAGTGAGAGTTCTTGCCACGGTGATTGACAAATTTGTTTCAGAAGATGGAAATTATGCCACTTTGACATTGGATGATACGACAGACACCATCAGATGCAAAATATTTATGAACAGTAATTTTTCAGACAATATCTCAAGACAGAATCTGATTGATTTGGAAACACTAGAAAATATTGAAAAAGGAGATTTAATTGATGTTATCGGAAAAATCAGAGAATATAATGAAGAAAGATACATTCAGCCCGAAATTATTGTGAAAATAGAAGACCCGAATTTTGAAGTTTTGAGAAAATTAGAGATTGAGAAATATTGATTTAGTTTTATCTGTAAATAATGTTCCTAATATAAGGAAGGCACTCCTCAATTATGGAATTTACTTCATTTTCTTCAAAGGGTCTCAGTTTTTGGAATTTTTTGTTCAAAGCATTTTCGGGATTAAATTTCTGCAAGCAAAACAAGTTTGCATTTTTAATAAATGAACAAATTTTGAAAACATCTTCTTTTGCCAGTATTGTTGGAACAAGAGTTGTTCTAAATTCATAATCAACTCCGGAATTGATAATTATATGAATGGATTTTTTTACATTTTCAAATAATTTTTCTGTTAGCATCCCTCCAGTTGCTTTATTATACTTCTGAAATTCCAACGGGGCTTTAATATCCATAGCAATAAAATCCACGAGATTATCCTTTATCAGTTTTCTCAACATTTCTGGATTTGTTCCATTGGTATCTAATTTAATGGAATAACCAAAACTTTTTAGCTTAACAATGAATTCTGGCAAATCACTATGCAAAGTTGGTTCTCCCCCAGTAATTACGACCCCATCTATGTATTTTTTATTATTTTGCAAATAAGATAAAATTTTCAATTCGGAAATGTTTTTAATCTTCTCAGAAGACAACAAATTGGAATTATGGCAGTACGGGCATCTAAAATTGCAACCTATCGTAAAGATGATTGAGGAAATTTTTTTGGGATAATCAATCAAACTCTGTTTCTGAAAACCTCCTATCTTCATCTTAAACTTTTATCAAAAGTTTTTCTTTGTTTAAACTCTTCTTGTTTTCCTTCATTCCATTGATCAACAGGTCTTAAATATCCTACAATTCTTGAGTAAACCTCGCATTTTGTTTTCTTTTTATCTGTTTCGCATTTTGGACAATAATTATGTTCACCGAAAATATAACCGTGAACAGGGCAAATACTAAAGGTTGGTGTTATTGTGAAATAAGGCAAACCGAAATTCTCGCAAATTTTTTTCACAAGAGTTTTAATTGCTTCTACAGAAGGCTTTTTTTCTCCCAAAAATATATGCATAGTTGTTCCTCCAGTATACTTTGTTTGAAGTCCATCCTGCAATTTTAGAGCTTTAAAAATATCATCTGTGAAATTAACAGGGAGTTGCGTTGAATTTGTGTAATATGGTTTCGCACCCCTTTTTACCTCTTCATTGTTTGCCACAATAATTTTCGGAAATTTTTTCTTGTCTATTCTTGCTAATCTGTAAGATGTTCCTTCAGCAGGTGTAGCTTCTAAGTTATAGTTGCTCCCTGTTTTCTCCTGAAACTCTACCAGTTTGTTTCTCATAAAATCCAAAACTTCCTCAGCAAATTCCAAACCTTCTTTATCGCCAATTGTGCATCCCAAAAAATTCAGACAGCACTCATTCATTCCGACAAGTCCAATTGTTGAGAAATGATTTTTCCAATATTGGTTAAATCTTTTTTTAATATCCCTCAAGTAAAATTTTGAATATGGATACAAACCTTTTTCTGTCAAATTTTCCAGGGTTTTTCTTTTTATCTCAAGACTATTTTTTGCAAGCAACATTATCCTTTCCAGTTTCTCAAAAAATTCTTCCTTTGTTTTTGATAAAAATCCAAGACGGGGCATGTTAATTGTTACAACTCCTATAGACCCTGTAAGCGGATTCGCTCCAAATAGACCTCCACCCCTCTTTTGCAGAACCCTATTATCAATTCTCAATCTACAGCACATTGATCTGACATCTTCAGGTTTCATCTCCGAATTAATAAAATTTGCAAAATATGGAATTCCGTATTTAGAAGCCATTTCAAAAATTTTATCATAATCTTTGTTTTCAAATTCAAAGTCTTTTGCAATATTATAGGTTGGAATCGGGAAAGTAAAAACCCTGTTGTTTGCATCCCCTTCAATCATCACTTCTGCAAATACATTGTTAAATATATCAACTTCTTTTTGGAAATCTCCATAGGTTTCGCTTTGAGGTTTTCCACCAATAATTACGGGCATGTTTTTAAGATGGTTTGGGACAACCAGATCAAGAGTTATATTTGTAAAAGGTGTGTTCCCTGTAATAAAAACTTTACCATTTCTTCTTGCAATTACCGTTCCATTTTCTGTATTAGGGCACCATATTATCCCAGAATAATCAACCATCTTTACAGTATTAATATAGGTATCCTTATGCTTTATCAACCTTAGAACATATAGAGGTTTTGTTCCTATCGTTGGTTTTCTGATATGTACTGTAGAACCATATCCAGCATTTGATGCAATTGATTGAAGTCCATTCAAAATTTCTATATTAGATGTAACTATTTTGCAATTTTCAAAACCTTCAGCTCTCATATAAGTTTCCAAAAACAATCTAGATTGTCTTTGACTCATATTCAACAATATTTGTGGAATAAAATCCACAGTTTTTTTATTTTCAAACCATTTGTGTATCTTCTTTGAAGATTCTGCATTAAGTCTTAATCTTTGAACGGGATGGCCCATGCCATTTTGAGTGTATTCAGAATATTTGAGTTTGAAGTGTTTTAGCAACTCTTTGATTTCTTCATAGTTTTTCTTATTCTTTATTGCAGACTGATATATACTGATTCTATAACAGGATCTATAATTTTTGTTTGGTCTTTCTATAGAACCTTCACCAATTATCCAAGCCATTAACTTGATTTGCTCATTACTTATGTTTATATCTTTATTGGAATTGTTTGCTGCTACAGGAATTATAAAAGGAGATTTTAGTTTCAATATTTTTTCAATTGGCTCAAGAACATATTTGTTTGTATTGAATTTTTTCCTTACAACTTTATGTCTAGGAGAAATTAGTTGATCTTGAATGCGATTTTTTAGATTGTACATCGTTCCTCTATATTTTCTTTTGAAAACACTCTGCACCCTCTTATCTTCTATAATTCCTTTTTCTATGTTAAATGTTTTTATTATATCCCCGTTTCTAATTTCTTTATATGTTTTCCAACCTTTTTGTGTAAGTATTTCTGTATCTTCAGATAAACACTGAAATCCTACCCTCGTTGGAACATTTATGTTGAATAAAAATTCCTGAATTGCCTGTTTCACCTGTTTATAATTTAAATTATCATATCTGATGAAAGGAGCAAGCAGGGTGTCAAAATTGGAGTTGTGAACAACTA
>JAGGTL010000030.1 GCA_021163805.1 Candidatus Aenigmatarchaeota archaeon
CTCCTGACATCTCTCCAGACCAATCTAAAATATATACCTTTGGAGATAAATGGACACCAACCAAAGCCAAGAATTATGAGTTCAAAGTTAAAATAGACGCAGATAATTTAATAACCGAATCCAACGAGAGCAACAACGAAAGAACCGAAACCATAACAGTTACAGAAAAAGGAGAACAGACATGCAGTTTAAAACTTTACAAGGGATGGAATATGATTTCTTCTCCGGTTAATAGAACAATTTCAATCCCAGAAATAGAAAAAAACTGTAAATTGCTTTCTTACAGAGATTATAAAATCTGGTATTGGAATACTTCTTCTGGTAATTGGGATCATCCAACCGTTTTAGAGCCGGGATTGGGATATTATATAAAAGTAAATGAAGATTGTACCGCAAACCTCATTGGAGAAAAATTTAAATTTAAGAAACAAAAAATTTATAAAGGCTGGAATATGATTGCACCCGGAGAAACCAGTTTGGGAGCAATATTAGGAACTTGCAATAATCATTTAATTCCTTATAAAAATTATTTAGTTTGGAAATGGGATCCAAAGACCAATGATTGGAAACATACAACAGATTTTGAATTGGGACAAGGTTATTATATAAAGTCAAATGCTAATTGTAACTTGGGAGATTAGAAAAATGGATAAATTAATCATTTGTTTGGTTTGTTTACTAATAATTGGAACAATTTTAATTAGCGGATGTACTCAGTTCCAAAGCGATGCAAGTATAAATAATACAACAGCTCCAAAACCAAATCTATCTTCTGGTTCTGAAGATGGACCTCCAACTCCACCAGAGAGTTCTCTGCTCGAAGAAGAAGTAAGAAATATTTCCCATATCAGGTATAGATTAAAATGAAATCATCTGCAAAAATTTTGGTTATTATTTTGATTGGAATTTTCTTAGTGCAAAATATATCTTTAATAATTGCTCAGGGACCACCAACGCCAGAAGCAGTAAATAAATTTGAAAATGGTCCGCCTTTTCCAGAGACAGAACTTTGTTTAGATTCAGATAACGGCAATAATCCTGAAGTTGGAGGTTTGGTTGCTTATAATCAAAAGGATTTTAAAGATTTCTGCTCAGGAAATATTTTAACAGAATATTTTTGCTCAAATCAAAATTATAAGGGACCACCAACACCAGAATCTACAAACTTTGGCATCTTAAACAAAACTTATAATTGCACTTCTTACTGCCAAAATAAATATGGTTTAGCCTATAAGGGAGCTTGTTCTTTAAGTTTTGAAGGGCAGGGATTTTGTAATTGTACCTTGGCAATTCCAGTAAAGAATGAAAAAGATCCAAACAAATACTCGAAGAAAAATGCTTTCTTAATTTCAGACAAAAATTGGAGAGAAATTTTAAGCTTAGTTCCTCTAACAACTTGGACAAGCGAAGAAGATAGCAGGTGGTGCAAAAATGCTTATAGTGCTCCAAAGAATATTTGCGTTTATCCAACTTTAATTTATCACAGAGAAGGTGAATCTTTTGATGCAGACTCAATCATCTATTTCTTTCAACAATATAAACCGGATAATCTAACAATTATTGGAAATACGCCGCGGGAATTAGATAATTTATTAATAGTAAAACCAAAACTTGGTGCTGGATTAAAAGAAGAACAAATAAAGAAGATAAGTTTTGATGATTATTTTTCTTACTGGAAATCTTTTAATAGTGTTGTAGTTGTCGATTATGATAATTACGCAAATGGATTAATGGGTTCTGTTTGGGCTTCTCTAAAAAATATCCCCATAATTTTTGTTAATTCTAATAATTTAGAAAATTATAAAAATGTGATAGATAATAGAAAAATCTATATTATCGGAAAAATCGATTCTTCTGTTTTAGAATATATTAACAAAAATGCGAAATCTAGCATTAGTTATACTCTTGAAGAATTACAGAAAGAATATATTAAAGAAACGAACACAGATAAAATAATTTTAGTTAACCCGAACGATTTAGATATTAAAGTAATTAAAAGATTTCTTCCAGAAAAATCAACCAAATCATTTTCCGAATTATTTAGTAAAATTTCATTAGCAGCACCCTTTTTGGCTGCCGGGAAATACGAAGTCATTATAGATACAACATCAACGGATTATAAGATAATAGATGCCTTCATAGAGAATAAAATAAATGCTATTGGAATTGATCCGGAGTATTTAACTATTTTAGCAAGTCCAGTTTCAATACCAATTTCAAGACCGGCCACGCAAAAAGACGGCTGTAAATATGCGAAATTCATCGAAGTTGATGGAAGGTTTTATGGGGAATTAGATCATGATAATTTAGTAGATTTATCTACGGGAAGAATATTTGGAGTTAGTATTTCCGATGCCAGTTCATATATTGCAAGAAGCATTTTTATCAAAGATATTGTTTCAAATAATCTTGATGCTCTGATTGTTCTTCCGGGATATGACACCAGCACCACTAAAGATGAGATGATTAAATTTTCAAGGTATTTTTGGACACCAAATATTATAAATCAATTAGATTCTTATTATTTTTATGCCGGATGGTCTAATGTTTTATTTAGAATATTTAAGATAAAAAACCTGTATGATGATTCTAATCTAATTATATATTACAATCATGGTTCTAAAACTGCTTTTTCAATGCTTATTTCAAGTTATGATTTCTTTTCTAATAACATTTATTTAAACAATCCAATTATTATGGATGTTGCTTGTTTAACCTGTTATTGGTCTGGCAATCCAAATTCTTTTTGCGTTCAAAATATAAGAAGAGGAGCTTTAGGATTCCAAGGTGCAGTTGATATTTCGTACTGGAACAAAGAATTTGATAATATCTTGAATGGTTTTATATTGAAAGGAAAACCGATCGGAACTGCTTATAAAGAAGCCAGAAATCAAGATTATAAAGATAATATATATAATTTTTGTTTGGGTTTGAGAGGCGATATATTTTATGCATGGATTGGCGATCCTACTATAAAATTTGATGAGATGATAAAATGAAGATAAGATTTTTTATATTTGGTTTGTTAATTGTTATTTTATCAGTTCAATCTGTTTTTGCTTCAGAAATAAATATCTCTCTGGATATTAATCACGAAATATTTGAACCCGGAGATCAATTTATAGCCAAACTTATTCTTAAGAATAATTTGGCATTTGGATATACAACAATTATTGAAAGTATTATTGAGAATGAAGATAGAAGTTATGTAAATCTGTTACCTCCCTTATCTATAAAATTGAATTCCAATGAAAAAAAAGAAATTGAATTATACAATTTCAGTATCGATGAAACTTTTAATAAGGGAGATTATCTGTTATCGATAAGAGTAATTTCTCATAACAGTACGGAAGAATCTACAAAAAAATTTCAAATAATAGGCACTTTAAAAGAATTGCCCATTAATTTAAAAATTTGCAAAGATTTATCTTGTAGTGAATCCGAAAAAATATTTTTTCAGAATGAAAATATATATCTGGATTATTCAAGCGAAGTCAAGAATATTTCCATTAATGCAAATTTAACCTATCCAGACAAAACCCTAAAACAATTAACCTTGCCCACTTCAATTAGAGCAGAACAAACAGGGACTTATACTCTAAAAATTACTGCTTCAAAAGAAGGTTATAAAACTAAAACTTTATCAACACAATTCGGAGTTGTTGAAAAAGAAGCGGAAATAATTAATACGAGTTCCTGTTTTGTAAATAGTGAATGCGAACCTGATTTAGGGGAAAATTATAAAACCTGCCCTCAGGATTGTAAGCCATGTGCCAAGGATAATATTTGTAATCCGGATTGTTTGACAGGAGAGGATGCAGATTGCAAACAAACTACTTTTTCATACTGGTGGTTAATAATTGGTTTGGTAATAGCATTATTTTTGCTAATAATCTTGGTTAGACATATAACAGATAGATTATAATTTTTATCTTATGAGGAAAGTAATTTTAGTTGTAATGGATGGATGGGGCATTGCTCCGCCAGGTCCAGGAAATTATATTTCTCAGGCAAGAACCCCTAATTTTGATTATTTTATCAAAAATTTTCCACACACTCAAAATAAAGCTTCAGGTGAAGCTGTTGGTCTTCCGAAAGGAACTCAGGGAAATTCAGAAGTTGGACATCTTCATATGGGTGCTGGAAGAATTGTAATTCAGATGTATGAGAAAATTAATAGGGAAATTAGAAATAAAAGTTTTTTCAAAAATAAAGTTTTGATAAATGCAATGGACTTTGCAAAGAAAAATAATTCAAATTTGCATTTGATTGGTCTATGTTCAGATGAAGGAGTTCATGCGCACATAAATCATTTGATTGCTTTACTTAAAATGGCAAAAAAAAGGAAATTAAAAAATACCTTTATTCATTTCATTGCTGATGGAAGAGATGTTCCAGAAAAATCTGCGAAGAAATATATAGAAATTATAGAAAAAGAAACAAGAAAACTAAAATTAGGAAAAATTGCAACAGTTGTTGGAAGATATTATGCAATGGACAGAGATAATAACTGGAACAGGACAAAAAAAGCTTATGATTTGTTAGTATTGGGAAAAGGATTCAAAGCAAGGAATGCTATTGAAGCTGTATATATGGCTTATAAAAGGGGAGATAAAACAGATTATTATATTAAGCCAACCGTTATTGTCGGAAAAGACTCAGAACCAGTTTCTTTAATAAAAGACAAGGATTCAGTAATATTTTTTAATTTCAGAACAGATCGGCCGAGACAATTAACCAAAGTTTTTATCAGTGAGAGATTTAATAAATTTAAAAGAAAGGTTCATCCAAAAGTTTTGTTTACAACATTTACAGAATACGATAAAACTTTCAAATGCCCTTTTGCCTTTAAAGAAGAAATAATTAAAAATAATCTTGGTCAGGTCTTGGCAAGACACAATTTGAAGCAGTTAAGAATTGCAGAAACAGAAAAATACGCTCATGTGACTTATTTTTTTAATTCGCAGATCGAAAAACCAAATAAAGGAGAAATAAGAATTTTAATTCCTTCCCCAAAAGTCCCTTCCTATGATAAAAAACCTGAAATGTCTGCTTACAAAATAACTGAAGAATTGATAAGACAAATTAAAAAGAGAAAATATGATTTTATTCTTGTAAATTTTGCAAACTGCGATTTGGTCGGTCATTCTGCAATAAAAAAAGCAATTATAAAAGCTGTTGAAGTTGTTGATGAATGTACAGGAAAAGTTGTAAAGGCAGGATTGGAGAATAATTATACTCTTATTTTGACTGCGGACCATGGAAGTGCAGAAGATAAATTATATCCTGATGGAACACCTAAGCCCTGCCACTCAACAAATCCTGTGAATTTTATAATTGTTTCAAATGATGAAAAACTGAAGAAAATTAAACTCAGAAAAGGAGAACAAAAAGATGTTGCTCCAACAATTTTGGATTTAATGAATATAAAAAAGCCTTCCGAGATGACTGGAAAAAGTTTAATTATTCATTAAATTATCATTGTATCTAATACATTTGAATTTGGCGATTATAATTACTAAAAGATGCGCCGACCGGGATTTGAATTTCCGAATTTCTACCCGGATTGTTGGCTTTCATCGAATTATTTTTTTGTGATTCCATGGAAGGCCAATGTCCTACCATTAGACTATCGGCGCATAAATAATATA
>JAGGTL010000033.1 GCA_021163805.1 Candidatus Aenigmatarchaeota archaeon
TTTTTCTTATCCAATTTTCGTACATTCAAAATTTTTATATTATTTTCTTCGCAATATTTTTCTATTTCTAGTCTTTTCTTCTTTCCGACTGCGGAAGAAATAATTATTTCTTTTGCTTTTAAATTTTTCAATTCATTCAAATTTTCAATTCTTGGAATCTCCTCTTTTTCTGGTTTTTTCCATCCTATCTTTGGTTTCATTCCCTTTTTGCCTTCTCTTATTTTATTGTGAATTCCTCTCGGTTTTCTCCATTTTTCTTTTAATTTCTTGAACCTTCCAAATTCGCTTCTTCTAAATACAGGTCTCATAATTACAGAAAATTTTTTAGTAATAAATTATTTTTTTGAATAAAATCTTGATATTTTTCTTTTAATCTAAATTTATTGACAATTACAATCTTCTTCCTCTTCTGCCTCCTTTTCTTCTCACATATCCATGAACAATTGGAGTAACTTCTTCTATAATATCTATTTTTAGTCCCTCTCTTGAAATTGCTTTGATCGCTGGCTGAACGCCTTTTCCAAGATTTATTTGTTTGTGTCCTCCTGGAGCTCTGATTCTGATATCAACTTCGTCTATTCCCTTTTTCTTTGCTTCTTCTGCAGCTTTCTGCGCCGCGAGCATTCCCTGAAAAGGTGCGCCTTTTAATCTGTCCGCTTTTGTAACCATTCCGCCAGAAACTCTCGAAATTGTTTCCGAACCAGTAATGTCTGTTATATGAACTATCGTGTTATTTTTGCTGGAATAAATATGAACTATTCCCTTAGAACCCGTACTTTTTGATTGTTTTAAGGTTTTTTCATGTTTTTTAACTTCTTCTTTTGTTTGTACAGGTTCTTTTTGTTCTTTCCTCTCAATATTCTTTTCTTTTTCTGTATCTTTATTCTCTTTTTCCATAAATAGTTAAAAATTTATTTATCTTAATACCACAAAGTTTTACTTGTTGAGAATATTCGGCTGTATAAATTTACCCAAGATTTCCGACGTTTTCCCCCCTTACAGTCTTTCTATATTTGGAACTTCTTTCCCCAAATTCTTTTCTATTTTCATTGTTCAATAAAATAACTTCCGGCAGTTTTTTTGGATAAATCTCAAATAATTTGTTAATTAGTTTTCCGTTTACTTCTCCTTTTCTTGCCGCCCGTTCCAATCCTGCTCTATTCCAGTTTTCAACAATCTCTTTAGTCTGTTCTGTTCCGCTTCTGTTAAAAGCATCTGCAAGAACCGAAGTTACGATTGTATTATCTATCATACAACCTATAGACGCTTCTCTGACAGCATATTTATTTCCATTAACAGAAACTGTTAGGCCTTCTCCCCTATTGACTAACTGAAATGCTTGGCAATCAGTTATACTGTCACCACAATAAAAGACATTACAAATACCAATTCCAGTTTTCTCCAGACTATCTGCAATGGCATTAGCTTTTTCAAATCCGCCTATTGGATTAATTTCGTTTATTATATAACCTGATTCTGTGCCCTGCATTTCTTCCCAAAAAATCTCGTCTAAGCTATTTAGCGTTCTTAATGTATCTTCAGACAAATCTTTTCTGCTTCTAGCATTTTCAGGCAAAACTATTTCAGGCAGTTTATTAATTTCTTCAACATATTTTTTCAATCTTTCAATTTCTTCTCCATCAAGTCTGTATTTGTCAATATCCAATTTCGTGCAATATACACAATCTTTTGGAAAATTCATTACCTCACATACAGCGTGAACATATGGTTCATAGCTTGTACTTATTATGGTAGAACTCATTATTCCCTTTATATACCGTAATGTTTCTTTTGAACCCGGAAGCATATGAATGTTATCCAAAGAAAATTTTTTTATTTCGTCAGAAGTTGCCCCATAAGCTATAAAAAATGGGACTATCAATCCCAATGTATTTCCTGCCTTGTAACCGGGTTTTTTATCTATATATGCGAGACAATCATCGTAAGCACTTAGTTTTTTGAAAAAATCAGAGCCATGTTGTATAAAACGAATTGCTAAATCAAAAGCATTATCATCTTTTGAAAGCGGGCCCTCCAAGTCTGTGTTAAATTGTCTAACCATATTTATATTTTTGGAATTACTAAATTAATTATTTTTGGTTTTTAATTATGGTTGGAAAACAAAGCATAAATAAGAAAAAAGAGTTGCCAGCACAATGCAGGAGATGCGGAACAACAAGCGGAGTGATAACTAAATATCACTTGTATTATTGCAGGCACTGTTTTCGGGAGATTGCAAGAAGGGTTGGATTCAGAAAATATAATTAATCCGATAAAGTTCTCATTTTTATGAGAGACCAAATTATTAATAAAAATAGGCCCTCCAAAGATTTATTGAAATTATAAAAAAGTATGCAAAACAATTATGATGTTTTGGGAATATTATATGAAAAAGAGAATCAAGATTTATTATATTATTTTAATTGTTTTAACCGATTTAATAAATAAAAGACCTAATTAATTATGCCTGAAACAAATCAAAATGCTTTAATCCTGCAGGAACTGGTTAGAAGAGCAAATTCGCACACGCAGAGATTAAGAAATATAGATGAACAGATAAGAAACCTCAATTCAAAAATTGAAAACGATGAACAACAGAAAATAAAAACAGATAAATTAAATAATGAAAGATTTACTAAAATTATGGAAAAGATAGAAGAAATAAATCAAAATTTGAGCGATTTAAAAAATGAAATTTTAAAAATTAAAGAGAAAGAAAAAATTTTTGCAAAGGCCAAAGAACTTGAAATTATTAAAAAAGAAATGGAATTGCTTTCTCCTGTTAAACACGAATTTGTCACATGGAATGAATTAAATAGAGAACTTAAAAAATTGAAAAATGGATCTGAAATTGCCATTCGGCCATAAGGGAGAAGAGGTTGGTTTCGTACCAATCGAAGAAGTAAAAAGGATGAGAAAAAGTGGAAAGTCTGACAAAGAGATAATTACCGAATTGAAAAATAAAGGTTATTCTTTTCAATCAATTGAAAGAGCTATGTTGGAAGTTTTAAAATCGGGCGTTGGTTCCGAGAAACAATCCACAGTCAACAAAGAAATTCCTCATAATTATCCGTCTGGAATAAATTCTGAATTTGAGCCTTCTCCAATAAAAGAAAGGTTTCACAACGAAGTAGAAAAACTTCCAACAGAAGAAGAACTGATGCCAAGACCGACTATTCCAGCCAATCAAAATATTTCATTTGAGATGCAGTCCGAGCCAATTGATTTGATTGAAGAAGTTGTTGAAGGCGTGGTTGAAGAAAAATTTGAATCGGTAGATGAAAAATTTGAAACCATGCAAAAAGAATATAAAAATCTGAAAGACAGTATAGAAAATTTGAAAAATATATTTGCTTCTTCAATTCAGAAAAGGGATAATATGATTAAAGAAACAAAATTAGAATTTGATAAATTAAAAGAAAAATTTGAAGATGTTGTTATAAAATGTGATGCGCTTGAAAGAGCATTTAAGCAATTTTTACCCGATTTAACAGAAAAAGTTCGGGAGAGAGTCTTATCAGAAAAAAAAATTGAAGTTGTTGAATAATTTTTTGGAAATTAATAAAAATAAATCTTTTTTAGTAGTTGGTTCTTTTTAAGGAAAAAAGAGAAATTAATTTAAGGATGGGGATATTGGAAGATTTATTAGGGTTTGTTTGGGAATCAAAAGACAGAAAAACTCTTCAAAAAATTGTAAACGAACTCAGAGATAAAATAAAAAAAACAGAATTAGATGGTATAACAAAAGAAATAATGATGGGAGAACTTGATTGGATAGATAAACATTATCATATAACTCGTGAAGAACATGGATTTGATGAAAGTAAAATTGGAGAATGTTTTGAAAAATTGGAAGATTTCGCAAAGAGAAACGAAGATATATTTAAAGAAGGAAGAGTAGCAGATGAAAGATTTAAAATTCCGTTTAGCGGTAAAACTAGTGGAGAAATTAGAGAACTTGAAACAACAGAAAAAGGCTCAACTGAAGAAAAAAA
>JAGGTL010000055.1 GCA_021163805.1 Candidatus Aenigmatarchaeota archaeon
TCAATATTTTCAATAATTCTACTTATTAATTCATTTATTTTTTCTCCTCTGTAACCTAAATCACCGCCCTCATTGAAACCTTTTTTTATGCTTCTAAACCCTCTTTTCGGGTTTGGCAATCTGAATATCATTTTTTTATCTGTCTGTTTTGCCGGATTCTTTTTATCAATTAATTTTTTCAGAGTTTCTTCATTTATCTCTCCAAAAGTTATATAATCTTTTGCTTTTTTTAACATTCCAAGATTATATTTGTTTTCCTCTAAAACAACCATATTATTTTTTCTCTTCAGACCCAAGAGGATGAGAGTATCTTCTATATCTTTTCTTACATTCCATTTTCCTCTCAATCTGATTGCTGCAATCTTTGCCATAAATTTAAAAATTAAAAATTTAAACTATTCACAAATTTTCTTATTTTCTTCAATTCTTTCAAACTTAAACTTGCAACTTTTTTGTCAATTTCAAAATCTTTCAGAATATTTCTAACTTCTCTCTTTGTTTTACCAGATCCTCTTATAATTGCTTCTCTCAGGGCATTTTTTGCTTTTTTATCTCTTTGTTTTATAAACTCCTTGAGAATTAATTCGTGTTTTTTGGTAATTTTTGGTTTTATTAAAACAATTCTCGAAAGAACTTTTGGTTTTGGATAAAAACTTTCGGGAAAAACCTCTTGATCTAATTTTATTTCAAAAAAAAGTTTTGATATTAGCGAGAGTTTTGTATTTTTCTCCAACAGGGTTTTTACAAAATTTTCTGGAAATAATAAAACGGCTAGTTTAAAATCTTCATAGATTAGACGCTGGATTAGTGGCTCCGAAATAGAATAAGGTATATCTGCCACAAGTTTATCAAAATTTGGGAAATTTATCTTCAGAGCATTGCCAAGAATTGGTTTTAGTTTTTTGTTATTTATTTTTTTCAATTCTGAAAATAATTTCTCGTCTTTTTCTATTGCATAAACAAATTTAGCTTTATTTAAAAGCAATTTTGTCAAATTTCCTGTTCCAGCACCAATTTCCAGAACAATTTCATTTTTCTTTATCTTGGCCAACTCCGTAATTTTCAGTAAAACGTTTGCATCTATAATAAAGTGCTGGTCCAATTTCATTATTTATTCCAAAACTTTTATCTTATTTATCTCCTCTCTCAAATTTTCTAATTCTCTGTTTAAATTTGAGATAACGTTGTCTAATGCATCTATCTCCGCTCTGCTTTCTTCTCTGCCTTCTAATTTCATTCCTCTTGGTTTTAATAAACCGGAAGATAATTTAAATGCGGTTTCGCTCGCTTTTCTGTACATTTCATTTAAAGTTGAAATATTTTCTTCTCTTATTTTTTCTAATTTATTTACAAGATCAAACAATTTGGCCATTCCATTTAGATAAGTTTCAAGATTCTGAAGAGTATCGAGAGTTTCTCCGTATTTTCCAATCTTAACAAATAAAGGTGCGAAATCTCTATTGGGTATTTCTTCAATTTTCGATTCTGTGGTAGGTCTTTCTTCCACTTCGATTTTTTTCTTTTGCAATCCGATCGGTGCTTCTTCGATTTTTTTCTTTTGCAATCTAACGGGTTCTTGTAATCCGACAGGTTCTTCTTCGATTTTTTTTTCTGTCTTCTCCCCATCTACCATGTCCAAAACATTCTCTTCTATATGTTTTTCTCTTTTTATCAATTCCAAGATGGCCTTTTCTATATTGTAATAGGAATATCCTTGTTCTCTTAAAATTGAATATATTTCATCGATGGTTTTTCCTTCTTGGTGCAGGGACAAAACCTTGGTTAAAATTACCTCATTATTTTCGTTTTCTTTTTCCATAATATTTTCTCTCCTATTCTTAATCTTATCAAAATCTCCTTTATTTTCGTCTTTTGGGCCATAATTTTCTTCAAAAGGTGACATGTAATTGGACCCTAAATCCTTTATTGTGGGAAAGCTTCTGCCGGTAGCTCCCTCCTTCAACTCAAGAACAAATTTGCTATCCTCCATAAATGTTCTTTTTATATTTAAGTAAATACCCGTGCAATTGAACATTTTTGAAAAATATTATTTATGGCAAAATTTGAACTTCTTGGGTTTCTACATGCGGGTGGCTCAATAAAATCAAAAAAGAAAGTGGAACTGCAGACAAAAAAACCGGAACTTGCGTTCCTTTTTTTTGAATTACTGAGTGAAATTGGAAAACCAGAAATAAAGAAAAATACAAAAATTATCGTCTCTCTGAAAGATAAAAAATTAAACGATTTTTTTGAAGATTTTGGAATAAATCTGCCTTTAAACAAAAATAATCTTCCAATAAAAATTTTGGACAGCAGCAAAAAAAGAATTTCTTTTTTAAGGGGATTTCTTGAGGGAAAAAGCTCAATCTCGGTCAAAAACAAGATTATAAAAGTTTCGGGGAAAAAAGAACAACTGGAACAAATAAAAAAACTTCTTGAATTGGAGGGAGTTGATGCGAGAATTTATAAAAACAAGACCTATTTTTCACTGTATATTGAAGGGAAAATGAAGTGCTTTGTTTTTAGAAACAAAATTGGCTTTTTGAGTAAAGAAAAAAATAAAAAATTGGAGAAAATTTTATCCGCTATTTAGATAATTAATTTCAATTCTATTAATGAAAGTTGGAATATTGGGAGGAGGTTTAACAGGATTAATTTTAGGTTATCTGTTAAAACAAAAAAATATTGAGTTTGAGATTCTGGAAAAAAGTGATGAATGTGGTGGATTGTGCAAAACAATACAAGAACGGGGTTTTACTTTTGATATTGGCGGAGGCCATATTATATTTTCCAGAGACGAAGAAATTCTGAATTTTATGCTAAATCTTTTGGGAAACAACAAAATCAGGAACAGAAGAAACACAAAAATTTTATATAAAAATTATTTCGTTAAATATCCTTTTGAAAACGGATTGAGCGATCTTCCAATAGAAGAAAACTTTGAATGTTTGAATGAATTTATAAAAACGCTTAATAAAAAATTTGATAAACCAAAAAATTTTAAGGAATGGATCTATCAGACATTTGGAAAAGGTATTGCAGAAAAATATATGGTTCCCTATAATGAGAAAATATGGAATTATAAAACGGAAGATATGGCAACATTCTGGATTGAGGGCAGAGTGCCAAAACCTCCGCCAGAAGATATAATAAAATCTTCTCTGGGGATGAAAACGGAGGGTTATACTCATCAACTTTATTTTTATTATCCGAAATATGGAGGCATACAGTCGCTAATAAAATCTATTGAAAAGAAAGTAGACAACATAATAAAGACTTTTGAAATTAAATCCATCAAAAAAGAAAAAAACAAATGGATTGTTTCAAATAATAAAGAAGAAAGAGAATTTGACAAAATAATATCGACAATTCCGATCTTTGATTTGGTTAAAGCATTGAATGATGTACCGGAAAATGTTGTTAATTCCGTTAAGGATTTGAAATACAATTCGTTAATAAATGTGATGATCGGATTGGATACAGATAAACTAAATAATTTTCATTGGCTCTATTTGCCAGATAAAAATATTTTAGCACACAGATTGATTTTTCCAAAAAATGATAGCCCATATATGACTCCAGAAGGAAAATCTTCTCTGACAGCGGAAATAACCTATAGTGAAGGAGACCTTATTTCAAAGATGAAGGATAAAGATATAATAGACAATATAATAGAAAATCTTGATGAGAAGAAGTTAATCAATAAACAGGATGTGTGCTATAAAAAAATTGCGAGATTAAAATATGCTTATATTGTTTATGACTTAAATTATGAAAACAATGTAAAAATAATTTATGATTTTTTTAAAGAAGTTGGAATTGGTTTATGCGGAAGATTTTCTGAATTCAAATATTTAAATATGGATGCTTGCATAAAATCGGCAATAAATTATATTAAAAATAATTTTGGCGGATAATAGTTATGATATCGGTAATAATACCAACATATAATGAAGAAAAAAATATTGAAAATTGCCTTAAAGCCCTGTCTAATCAGACACTGCCAAGAAATAAATACGAGATTATTGTGGTCGATGGAGGTAGTAAAGATAGAACTGTAAAAATTGCAAGAAAATATGCGGATAAAGTAATCCTGCAAAAAAGCGAAGGTGTTGGAGGTGCAAGAAATGATGGAGTTAAATTGGCGAAATACGATCTAATTGCGACGACGGATGCTGATTGCATTGCTCCAAGGGATTGGTTGGAAAGAATTGTAATAAATTTTGAAAATAAAGATATAGTGTGCGTCTATGGACAGCAGAAGCCTCTTGAAAACACATTTAAAAACAAAATCAGTCTAAAATTATCAAATATATTCATATTTTTCGCGTATTTTTTTAATATTTATCTGACCGTTGGAGCAAATATGGCTTTTAGAAAAAAACCTTTCTTATCTGTGGGAGGATATAAAAGTTATAGTGCTGGAGATGATTTCGAACTTCCGCTCAGATTAAAAAAGAAAGGTAAAATTAAGCACGATCCAAAAATGAAAATATTGTTTTCTATGAGGAGATATGATGAAGATGGCATTTTAAAAACTCTTATGAACTGGATATTAAATATAATTAATGAAAAATATAATCTAAACCTGAATATTAAGAAATATAATAAAAAATGTTATAAATATTGGAATTTAAAACTGGAAAATTAAATAAAAAATTCCTCTTATTTTAAAAAAAGAATTCTATTTATGATAATTCCAATAAGAGTGATCATAGGAAGGGAAAGAATGGCTCTTGATTATATAGAGAAAGAAATAAAATTGAGAAATCTGGATGTAAAGTCAATTTTATTTCTTGAGGACCTAAAAGGATATATATTTCTTGAAGGTGAAGAGGAAGATATAAACAGAGCAATTTATGGAGCCCCGCATGTGAGGGGAATAATATCCAAACCGGTGACAATAAAAGGAATTAAGAAATATCTGGTTAAAGAGAAATCTGCCGTGGAATTAAATGTGGGTGATATTATAGAAGTTTTGAGTGGACCGTTCAGAGGAGAAAAAGGAAAAATAGTGAGAATAAATGAGGCAAAAAAAGAACTCACAATAGAACTATTGGAGGCTGTGGTTCCAATTCCACTAACCCTCTCAATAAATGTTGTAAGATTAATCGAGAAGAAAAAATAGCTATTTTCCAAACCTTCTTTCTCTTTTTTCAATGGTTTTTATCATTTTCAAAAAATCCCTTTTTTGTATTTCTGGAAAATATTTTGGCTCAAAATACAATTCGGAATACACCGACTGAAATGGCAATAATCCGCTTAATCTTTGCTCACCGCTTGTTCGGATTATGATATCCGGTTCGTCTGACAACCAGAGATATTTTTTAAATCTATTTTCATTTATTTTCTTTTTGCCTTCCGACAGAATCTGATTTATGGCCTGAATTATCTCTTTTCTTCCGCCATAATTAAGAAGAATATTCAGATTGAGTTCGACATTCTGTTTTGTTTTTTCTTCTATATCTCTAAACAATTTTTGCAGTTTTTTTGAGAATTGCTTCGTATTCCCAATGATTTTGATTTTTATGCCTTCTTTGTCAATTCGCTCATCCAATAAAATTTCCTTGCCTTTTTTTTCAAACAACATGAAAAGAATTTTTTTTTCTAACTCCGGTCTTCTCCAGTTTTCTGTTGAAAATCCCCACACAGTCAAAGTTTTTATTTTTAATTCTTTGCACCACCCAACAATCTCATAAATCTTATCCATTGCTCTGTTATAAACAACATCAATGGATAATCCCATTTTCTTCGCATATCTTCTATTTCCGTCGGGTATAATTGCAATATGATTTAACATAAAAATAATAGGATAAATTAATTAAAATTATGATAGATATACCTTTTATAACCTGTCTAACCATAACTTTATTTGCTGGAATCTATGACCTGAAAACGAGTGATGTTTTTGAAGAAATTCCCGCCCTGCTAATTTCTTTTGGATTGTTCTACTGGTTTATGTTTTCTTTAATCCAAAACAATTTTATCTATTTTATTAATTCTGTTTTGGTTGGTATTTTCTTTTTGTCTTTTGGATTATTTTTGTATAAAGCGAGATTCTGGGGGGATGGAGATGCCTGGATTCTTGGAGGAATTGGTTTTTTAGTTCCGCATTTGCGGGACACTTTTATCATATATCCGCTCTCATTTATTTTCAATCTTCTAATTATTGGTGGAGTATATTCAGTAATATATATTTTAATCTATGGCCTCCTTAATAAAGAAATAAGAAAAAAATTCGTCCTGAAATTTAAAAAACATTGTGCAATTTATCTTGGCTTTCTTCTAACCTGCATCTTCATATCGGTTTATTTGCCCTTTATGTTTTTGATTGGATTCCTTCCGTTAATTTATCTCTATGCGAAGATCATTGAAAAAGGAATGAAGAAGAGAATTAGCACGGAAGAATTAAAGGTGGGAGATGTGCTTGCAGGAGAAGAAATTTCTGGACTAAAAGAAGAAGATATAATGAAGATCAGGAAGGAAAAAAAATTTATTGAGATTCAGGAAGGTGTTCGGTTTACAATGGTTTTTCCTTTAACTCTTATTTTTATTTATTTCTTTGGAGGATTATTCGGATTGTTTATAATTTGAAACAGTTTATTCGATATTGAGACAAAACTCTTTTAGCATTTAATTAATCTTTAACAATAACCACATAAGCTCTTTTTCCAGTATATTTTTTTGGACATCAACTTTGGCTGAATTCCAGATGGAGTCACAACTTTTTTGTAGACTACAATAACTTTCTCCTTAATTGCATAATTTACTCTTTGTGCGGTGTAGTGCCCGAGTAGTTTTTTTCCAATACCCATATTATTCTCTAGAAATACCTCGGGTATTTATTATTGTGGTTCAGTTCTCAATTCTTCATAGGCAGAATTCGCGGCAATTGCCCCCTGCGCGCAGGCAACAATAATTTGTTTTAAAGGGCCGTTTGTCACATCTCCCGCTGCAAAAACACCTTCTATATTTGTTCTCTGCTTTTTATCAACTTTTATGTGATTTTCTTCCAATTCAATTCCCAATTCTTCGGCCAATTTTACGCTGGGGATGGAACCTATCTCTACAAATAAACCATCCACGTTCAGTTTTTCTCCATTATCTAACTTAACACATTCAAGTTTATTTTCTCCAACTAATTCAATAACATTAGCATTGAATATTGATTTTATTTTTTCATTCTTCTCAACTTCTTCAATCCATTTTGGTTCAGCCCTGAAAAACTTATTTTTTCTGTAAATTATATAGATTTCATTTGCGAATTTGGAGAGGAGCAAAGCGGCAGTCAGAGCAGAGTTAGAACCACCAACAACACCAACAACTTTATTTTTAAAAAATGCTGCATCGCAGGTGGCGCAATAACTTATTCCCTTTCCCAAAAATTTATCTTCATTCTTCAAACCCAACTTTCTTTTTTCTGTTCCGGTCGCCAAAATTATTTTTTTTGCTTCATATTCGGTTGAATTTGTTTTTACCAGAAATTGAGAATCAATTTTTTTAATGGAATCTACATAACTGTTTATTATTTCAACTCCCAAATTTTCAACCTGTTCTCTCATTTTTTTTGTGAGTTCTATTCCAATAATTTTTTTATGGGAAGGAAAATTGCAGATTTCGTCTGCTTCGGCAGCCATACCGCCAATTTGTTCTCCTATGACGAGAGTATTAAGTTTGTATCTGGCAGCATAAATTGCTGCAGTCAATCCGGCCGGACCTGCGCCTATAATTACAAGGTCATATTCCATATTTAAGTATATTGAAAATAAAATAAATTAACCAAAAAGCCTGCTGAAGAGGGATTTCTTCAAACCGAGACCCTTTTCAATTTTGCTTCTTAGAGAATCCTCGCTAGGAGTGCCGATAATTCTCTGAATTTCATTATTTTTATCATCCAAAAACAATACCGTTGGCACCGCCATAATGTTGTATTTTGAGGCAAGTTCTTTTCCTTCCGAAGTTTTCATTCTTATCTTTTTGAAACTTAATCCGTAATTGTAATATTCTGGGGCAATCTTTTCTACAACTTTCTCCGCATTTGGACAGTGAGGACAGTTGGAAGAGACAAAAATAAGGAGTTCCATAAATTATGGTTGATAATTATAAATATTCCGCAACTAAAAGAAGAGATAAATAAATATAATCAATTAATCTTTAAATCCGTTTAAACCTTCTTGATAATAAAAATTTTTATTTTGTGGAAAGTTCTCATAAGACATTAGGAATGAAAAGATTAAATTTCAGAGAGTTGGCAGTTTAGATTTTTTATTCTAGTTTTGCGGAGTATTTTGACTGCCAGAAGGTGATTATATATAAATTTTAATATTGATGAAGCATAAATACCCGGCAGGATAAAATAAATGATTATTTGCAGTCTGACTAAAAATTTCTCATTGGAATAAGTTATTAGAAAACTACTAATTAAATGAAAGGGGTCTACATATTAATTATTCTGATTATTAGGAATACAAAAATAAAAGTTGGTGCGCTGGGGGAAATTAAATTTGCTAAAGGGGTTTATGCCTATGTTGGCTCGGCGCAAAATAATCTGGAGAAGAGGATTAAAAGACATCTAACGAAAAACAAGAAAAAATTCTGGCACATCGACTACCTAACTGCAAATAAATTCGTAAAAATTGTGAAAGTATTTTATAAACTTGCGAGAAAGTCCGAAGAATGCAGAACTGCAGAAAAATTAAGAAAAACAGAGATTCCAATAAAAAATTTTGGATGTTCTGATTGCAATTGCGAATCGCATCTATTCAAAATTAGAAGTAAAAATATTGCAGATAATGGGTGGAAACTATGGAAATTGGTAGAATTGAATCATTAAAATCAAAAATTGGCAGAAGAATAAGAAATCATCTGAAAGAATTTAATGTGGATAAAAATAATTCCAAAGAACTTTTTATTGAAATGTGTTTCTGCATACTGGTTGCAAATAATTCTGTTGAAAAAACAAAAAAGGTGTGGGAAAAGATGGGTGAAGATTTTTTAAAATTATCTGAAATGGAATTAAGAAATAAACTGAAATTGCTTGGTTGTAGATTCTACAAAAAAAGATCCCGTTATATAATTTCCGCAAGAAAACATCTGAATGAAATAAAAAAGATTTTTAAATTAGAAGAAAAAGAATCAAGAGAATGGTTGGTTGAAAATATAATGGGTCTTGGTTTCAAAGAATCTTCGCATTTTTTGAGAAATATTGGTTACAAAAATTTTGCTATTTTGGACAGACATGTTCTGAGAGTTCTGTTAAAGTATGGTATTATTAAAACTATTCCAAAAACACTTACAAAGAAAAAATATCTGGAGATAGAAAATAAACTCAAAAAAATTTGTGAAAAATTAAATATTTCTATGGCGGAATTGGATCTCTATTTATTTTATCTTGAAACAGGAAAAATTTGTGAAAAATAAATATGCAAAATTTGAATTATGGATAAAGATAAAATTATGGATTTTCTTAGAGATGAATTTATTGGCAAAAAAGTTGAAATTGTTGAGAGCAAGAACAAAGATTTGGTAGGAATAAAAGGAAAAATTGTAGATGAAACAAAAAATATGTTTGAAATCGAATCAAAGGGAAAGACTAAAAAAGTGCAAAAAAATATCTGCAAGTTTAAATTTCTTCCTGAAAATATTATCATAGACGGAAAAATAATAAACTATAGACCTGAAGATAGAATTGTCCTGAAATTCAAGGACTGGTAAGATTATGCTTGCTTATGTTCTTTACTCTGGTGGTCTGGATTCTGGTTTGGCAATAAAATTAATTCAGGAGCAGGGCCTTAAAGTTGTTGGTGTTCATTTTGTATCTCCCTTTTTTGGAAATCCTAATTTTTGCAAGAAAATTTCAAGAGAACAAAATTTCAAATTAATTATTAAAAAAGTTGATAAAAAATATTTAAAGATTTTAAGAAAACCAAAATATGGGTTTGGTTCTCAAATGAATCCGTGTCTGGATTGCCACATCTACATGTTAAAAGAAATGAAAAAAATTGCAAAAAACAACATAATAGTGACGGGAGAAGTTCTTGGACAAAGACCCATGTCTCAAAAACTGCATGATTTTAAATTAATTGAAAAGGAATTAAAAATGAAAAATAAAATTTTAAGACCTTTAAGTGCAAAACTTCTCCCAGAAACTGTCTACGAGAAGAATGGAATTATCGATAGAAAAAATCTTTTAGAAATAAAGGGCAGGGGCAGGAAAAAACAACTAAATTTGGCGAAGAAATATAAATTGAAATTTTTGTCCCCTGCCGGAGGTTGCTTGCTTACAGACAAGGAATTCTCAAAAAAATTAAAAGATTTATTTGAGCATAAAAAAAGAATTTCCAAAACTGATTTAGAACTGCTGAAAGTTGGAAGACATTTCAGAATTGGAAAAAATAAAATTGTGGTTGGAAGAAATGAAATGGAAAATAAGAAAATAGAAAAATTAAGAAAAAAAGGAGATTTTATATTTAAGGTTGAAGGAATTGGACCAACAACTTTATTGCAAGGAGAGAAAAACAAAGAAAGCATAAAACTGGCGGCAGCACTGACTTTGTTTTATTCTGATGAAAAAGATTCTCCAGTCAGATATGGCAAAACTCCAAATAAAAAAATCAGAATTAAAAAACCTGAAAGAGAAGAAATAGAGAAATTCAGAATATAATCATCTTAGTTATCTTTCTATATCTTTCCTGATAGTTTGCAAAGACATCTCTAAATTATTTTTTCTTTGAAGTTTTTTTCAAAATATCTATCATTTCTTCTGGAAATGGAAACACTATCGTGGAATTTTTCTCTGCTGAAATATCCGACAAAGTTTGATATAATCTTAATTTTAGTGATGATGGGGATTTATCAATAATTTTTCCAGCTTCAACTAATGCTTGCGCCGCCTGTTTTTCTGCTTCCGCAAGTATAACTCTTGCTCTTCTGTCCCTCTCGGCCTCTGCTTGATGGGCCATTGCTCTTTTCATATTCTCCGGCAATTCTATATCTTTTATTTTCACATCGGTAACTTTTATTCCCCACGGGTCGGTTTCTTTATCAACAATTTCCTTTATTTTCCTGCCTATTTCTTCTCTCTTTGCCAGAACAGAATCCAATTCGGCTTTTCCACACATATCTCTCAATGCGGATTGAGATAGTTGAGAAACTGCATATCTATATTGTTCAACTTCTAATACGGCTTTATCGGCATACAATACCTTGAAAAAAACAACACCATTAACTTTTATGGGAACATTATCTTGAGTCATAACTTCCTGAGACGGAATATCTACTGTAATAACCCTTATATCAACCTTCTCAATTCGTTCTATTACGGGAATTATCCATCTGAATCCCGGCTGAAGAATACCTGCAAATTTACCCAACCTGAATTTTACACCTCTTTCATATTGATTTATTATTCTGATTCCTTTAAAAAATATGACTATACCAAAAAAGATTATTGCATATATCCAACTCATAATATAGTTATATTAATAATATAGACGAAATATTTATTTTTTCCGGTTTCCTTTTCCCAAAGGACTTTTCCATCTCCACGAAAAAGTCTTTATTTTCTTTGATTTCCCATATCCGCATTTTGTGCATAATTTCTTCTTTATATTGTAAGAATGAGAGCCGCATCTCTTACAGATTGTATGCAACAGTTTATTGTGTTTTCCAAAACTAGGGGTTCCTTTTGTCATATTTATATTCGCAGAAAAATTTAATAAAGTATACGTTTATGTTTCTTGAACTTTTTTTCTTTTTGCTTCTCGGAATTTTGTTTGGAGTTATAGCAGGATTAATTCCTGGGCTGCATCCAAATACAATTGCCTTCCTCCTAATTTCTCTTTCTCCTTTTCTCGGAATTGAAACCATATGTCTGATAGCAATTTTGGTTGGATCAGAAATTACAAATTCTTTTGTCGATTTTATTCCATCGATTCTTTTTTCTGCACCAGAGGAAGATACTGCTCTTTCCATTCTTCCGGGACAGAGATTTTTGCTCGCTGGAAGGGCTTATGAGGCGATATATTTAACAGTTTATGGCGGATTAATTTCAGTAATAATTATTGCATTAACCTTTCCTTTGTTCGTTATTTTTATTCCTGTATTCTATTCCTTTATTAAACCAATAATTGTTGTTCTCCTAATTTTAACAATTGTTCATCTGTTCTGGATGCAAAAGAAAAACAAGTTCGATGCTCTGTTGGTTTTTGTTTTTTCTGCTTTATTTGGTTTAATTATTTTCAGATTGCCTCTTTCTGGAAGCGAAGTTATGTTTCCGTGTTTTTGTGGACTCTTTGGTTTATCAACTTTGTTTTTTGCTTCTTCAAAATCTGAAATTCCAGAACAGGAGATTGATGTGAATTTAGAGGATTGCTCAAAAAAGAAGAGTTCATTCATAGGGGTATTCTCGGGTTTAATTGCTGGAATTTTGCCCGGAGTTGGCTCAAGTCAGGTAACTGTTATGAGCCAGCAATTGGCCAGAATAAAAAATCTGAAAGATTTTATGATTTCTATTGGAGGGATTACAACTGCAAACAGTTTATTTTCAATTATTAGTTTATTTACCATTGGAAATCCAAGAAGCGGAACTTCTGTTGCAATCCAGAGCCTTGCATTTGAACCTTCTCTTAAGATGCTGTTAACTATTTTCTTTATGATGGTTATTTCTGCCGGTTTTGCTTCGCTATTAACCCTATCGCTTTCAAAAATTCTTATAAAAAATATTTACAAAATTAAATACAACAAACTCATAAAATCTGTTTTTATTTTGCTCTTTATACTAGTTTATTTGTTTACGGGATGGATTGGTTTAATAATTGCAATTACCGGTCTTGCAATCGGATTATTTTGCATCTCTAAATGTGTGAGAAGAAGTTTCATGATGGGTGTTTTGTTGGTTCCGACTATTTTGATTTTTTTGGGAGTTTAAACTTTTTAAGTAAATCAAAAGACCTTTCTTGAAATTCTAATTTTTTTAATCTTAAAATTACTTTCCTTGTTTCAAGGAAGTAAAGAGAGGGGTGTTTTTATCTAAAAATGAATGGAAGAAAGTCTAAAAATCGGAGTTTTTGAGATTGCCTTAATCAATATCTATATATACCAATCATTGTATGGCGAAATATTTGCCAAAAAATATAATAATTAGTCTATCGACAGTTCTTTCATATATATATACCTCGACACTATAATTATACTTATAAACACTCCATTAATGTACAATAAATATGGATATTGAAAAGAAAATTATCAGAATATTAAAAAAAGACAGAGAGGGAATCACGATATTGGATATGGCAAATAAACTCAAAGTTCACCGGCACACTCTGACAAAGTATATATACAGATTGCAGGGAGAAGGAAAGATTAAAATAAGGGAAATAGGAAGAGCGAAACTCTGCTATCTGAATTTTGAAAATAAAAACAAAAAAGGAATTTCTAATTCAGCAATTGTTATCTTAACTTCAATGCTGATTTTGCTTTCTATATACAGTTATCTCAGTTTTACGGGATACTTTCTCTATCGAGAAACTATTGCGCCTTTTAATATTTCTGCCAATATTCCCCTATCTCTTATAACGGAAAAAGACAACAACTTCTTAGAACTATATTTTGAAAATGAAACTTCTTTTACCGCCGATTTTCTCGTAGACAATAATGGGACATATAATCTGAGTTTGATAACAAAATTTACAACACCTCTGCACCTGAGA
>JAGGTL010000018.1 GCA_021163805.1 Candidatus Aenigmatarchaeota archaeon
AATCTTATTTTTTGGTTTTTTTATTTCTACTTATATCTTTACAAAGCACAAGTATAGTATTTCATCTCATCTTTTTAATTAAAAGCTAAAATTTAAATTACTTATTTTTATGCCTCATTTTTTTCCTCCTCTTTTTCAGTTTGTGAGTCTTTATCTTTCCTCTTTTTCTTTTTTTACCGCAGGGCATTATTTAATTATTTTTTAATTTTAAGGAATCATTTAATTGCAATGGTATGAAAAATCCACCCATTATTTAATTAATTCTGCAAGTATGGAATATAAAACCATGAAAAATATTATTACACCAAAAGCAATTAAAATTTTATCCCAGGTCATAATCTTTGAAATATAGGCTATGGAAAATAGAAAAATAGATAACGAGATAATTTCAAGTCCAATTTTTAGAATTAAACTCATAAATTATTTTTAATCTATTTTTATGAGACACGACTTGCTGGCGGATGTTTTTTCGGCAATAAAAAATGCTGAGAGTGTAGGAAAAAGAGAGATTATTGTGGGAAGCAGCAATCTTGTCAAAAACATCTTAAATATTTTAAAAGAGAAAGGTTACATAGAAGGATACAATGTTTTAATTAGAAATAATTATCAGGAGCTCAAAGTTAAGCTAAAAAATAAAATAAATGAATTAAAAGTTGTAAAACCCAGACATTCCTTTAAGAAAAAAGAATTGGTTAAGTATAAGTTCAGATATTTGCCGGGAGAAAATGTGGGATTTTTATTTATATCTACCTCCAAAAGTAAAATAATCACAGATAGAGATTTAAAAGATGAAGGAGGCATAATAATCGGATATGTTTATTAATGCCGATTTTCTTTTCTCAATATCTCCACCCGAAAGATACTGATAATTTTTGAAGGATTCTGCATATTTTTTATTTCTTTTGATTATTATTCCAATATTGCATATATAATTTTGAGAAAAGATTTTTGATAAATTTATAATTTTTTATATTTATGGCAAAGAAAGTTGGAGGTGTGGTCTATAAGAGGTTATTTGAAAATGTTTTTGTTTGTCTGAAATGCAAACACAAGATGAGAGCAAACCCTCAAAAAATTAGACAGGAAAAAATACATTGCAGAAACTGCGGATATTCTAAATTCAGACCAAAATCTAAACAGGGGAGGAGATAATTTGATATTTAAAAAATGATATTTAAAAAAAATATTATATAAATTTATATAATGGCAATCCTAAAATACAGGGAACTTCTGAAAATGGGAAGAGAAGAATTGATAAAAAAAAGAAGAGAACTGGAACTGGAACTGGCCAAAGAGAGAAGCAATGCTGCAATTGGCGGAACCGTAAAAAATCCTGGAAGATTAAAAGAAATCAGAAAAACACTGGCAAGAATAAAATCTTTAAAAAATGGGTGAGATTTGTCCTGTTTGCGGCCTGCCAAAGGAAATTTGCGTCTGCGAGAAAACTGCCAAAGAGGAGCAGAAGATTGTTATTTATACAATAGTCGGAAAATTCAAGAAAAAAATCACAGCAATCTCCGGAATTGATCAAAAAAATGTGAATGTAAAAAAACTATTAAAAAAATTCAAGCAAAAACTTGCTTGCGGAGGAACAATAAAAAACAATGAACTCTGGCTTCAGGGAGAACATAAAGAAAAATTGAAAGATTTGCTTATAGAAGAAGGTTTTAAAAAAGATCAGATTGAGATAAAGTAGTTTATTTTTGTATTTCAAAGCGAACTCAAATATATTGGGGAATATTTTACAACTTTTAAATTCAAATCTTCAACACCATTAAATTTTACTCTGTTTATTTCTATTCTGAATTATGGAACAAGTAAAACTGACAAAAGAGCAACTACTAAAATATTATTCAAATGAGAAATTGCAGAAAATTCTCTGGAATTTTGGGAAAAACAGAGAGTTTGTTGCAAGAAACATTGAAGGGCAATATTTTAAAAGACCAAATATGCTTCTTTATCCAAAAGATATTCTGAAACAAGTCATGCTCGGGGCGGTTTCTTTTCATTGTTCTGTTGAAAGATGGAGAAATCCTTTGCTGGTGAACGAGAGAAATTATGATGAGCAGAGAATCGGTTTTGATTGGATTGTTGATATTGATTCCAGTCTGGAGATTGAAGAAGCAAAAATTGCCGCAAAACTTGTGAGAGATTTTTTAGACAAATACAGATTAAGTTATTTTTTAAAGTTCTCTGGAAGGAGAGGATTCCATTTCTGTATTTTTTGGGAGAATTTTCCCAAAGAGATTAATTATAATAAAACGGAATTTTTATATCCAGAACTTCCAAAAATTCTCGCCACTTTCTTGAGAGAACGGATCAAAGACGATTTATGGTCAGGGCTAATTAAATACAAGGGATCAATAAGGGAATTAACAAATGGAGAATCTGTTGAGGATCTGAATCCTTTTAAATTTGTGGAAGTTGAAAAAGATTGGAGTGTAAGGCATTTATTCAGAGCTCCTTATTCCCTGCACGAGAAAACTGGACTAGTTTCAATTCTTATTAAACCAGAAAATTTAGAAAATTTCAAATTGGAAGACGCAAAAATTGAAAATACAAAGTTTGAAGAGATTAAATTGAAGAAAGGAGATGCAACAAAATTAATTGTGGATGCTTATGATTGGTTTTCAAAACAGAAAGAAAAAACAGATATAAACCCAAAAAGAGAAGTGGTTTTTTATAAGGGAAAAATTACTTCTGAATGTTTTCCTCCATGTATCCAGAAAATTCTTTCCGGAATTATTGATGGAAGAAAGAGAAGTGTTTTTACTTTGATAACTTTTTTGAGAAGTTGTAATTGGCCAATGATTGAAGTTGAGAAAACTGTTCTGGAATGGGGAAAAAAAGTCGGATTAAGAGATAATTATACAAAATCGCAATTAAACTGGCACAAAAGACAGAATAAAAATATTCTGCCCCCAAACTGCGAAAATGATTTATTTTATAAAGACATAGGTATATGTAAACCTCTTCCACTGTGCGAAAAAATAAGAAATCCAATTAATTTTGCAGTTTTGAAAGCTGGGAAGAAGAAAAGAAAGAAATAGATGCGGCTGCCGGGATTCGAACCCGGGTCCTGGGCTATTTCCAATATTTTTTTGCCGATTTTTATTCAATTTAATCAAGCAGAATCCGATGGGAAGCCCATATCCTAACCGCTAGACTACAGCCGCATAAAAAATTATTTTTTGAAAAAAAGGGTATTTATGATCGAAATAGACGGATGTTATTTAGAAGGAGGAGGACAGATTTTGAGAACCGCTGTTGCATTATCCGCCATTACAAAAACTCCAGTTCATATTTATAATATAAGAGGTGGAAGAAAGCAACCGGGATTAAAGGCGCAACATCTTGCCGCAATTTCTGCCGTTGCCGATTTATATAATGCAGATTTAAAGGGAGCAGAAATTGGATCAAAAGAAATTTATTTTACTCCTAAAGAAATTTCATCAAATTCTTTGAAAATTAGAATAAAAACCGCCGGTTCTGTTGGTTTGGTTTTGCAGACTCTTTTTCTTGCTGCCCGCAAAAAATTGAAAATTGAAATTGAAGGAGGCGGAACAAGCGGAAAATGGGCTCCTTCAGTTGTATATCTTCAGCATGTTTTTTTAAAAACCCTAAAAAGATTTGGTTTCGGGGCAGACATAAAAATTATCAGACATGGATTTTATCCAAAGGGCGGAGCAAAAGTTTTGGCGGAGATTTTTCAAACAAAACTGAAAGGTTTTTCTTTAGATAGGAAAATAGAAAAAATAGAGGGAATCTCAATTGCCTCAGAAGACTTAAAACGATCCGATGTCGCGGTTAGACAAAAAAATATGGCAGAAAATATTTTAAGGAAATTGAATCTTCCCGTTGAAATAAAAGAAAAATATGTAAATTCTGTATCTTCAGGTTCGATAATTGAATTGTGGACAACACCAACTATTTTGGGAGCAAATTCTCTTGGAGAGTTTAGAAAAAGAGCAGAACTTGTTGGGGAAGAATCTGCCAGAAAATTAATCAACGAAATAAATTCTGGCGCCACAGTTGATAAATATCTTGCAGATCAGTTAATTCCGTTTATGGCTTTAGCGGAAGGAAATTCAAATTATAGAGTTTCTGAGTTAACCAATCATACAAAAACAAATATCTGGATTACGGAGAAATTTATTGATAGAAAGTTTAGAATTAAGAAGATTGACAAGTTGTTTGAAGTGCATATATAATGCATTTAGACTAATTATCTATTTTATAATTTTCCAGCAATTTCCAAAGTTGCAATATCTAAATAATTTTTCAATTACTCTTCATTTTCTTACTAATTATGTTATATATAAAAAAATATTTAATAAATAAATATATATTATGAAATCAAACAAATCTGTAAATGAATTTTATTTGCCATTGTCCTTATTAAATTATATATATATTAATATAT
>JAGGTL010000044.1 GCA_021163805.1 Candidatus Aenigmatarchaeota archaeon
TAAGAGGAAAAATAACAAGAGAAGGATCATTGCAACTTGAATTTGGGGTATATGATGAGCAAGAACTCTGCAATGCTTTTATCAAGTTACTCAACTTACTCAAAAGTAAATAAAAGAAACCTCCTCAATTTTGATTTTTTTATTTTTTTCATTTCGCAATCTTCCACATTAACTCAAAATAATTCAAAAAATTATTCGCAATCTCTTGGTTTTTTATTAAGATGGTTATTGGATTATCTGCCCAGAGAGTGATTCCCAATCTGTCCCTGTAAATTGTTAAACTTGCCGGAGAAACATATTCTTCCGGCAGAAAACGAACTTCAATTAATCTATATTTTTTCAAAAATTTCACATCCTTCTTTGCAGACAGCATTTTGATTTTTATCTTTTTCTTAATTCTCTTTCTTGTAAATCTTGGCAAAAAGGTTTTCAATAATTCTTCTGTTTTATCTATTGTAGTGCAGATTACATAAATTGTTTTTCCTTCCTTAATCTCATCCATATACATTGTCTTTATCCCTTCTCTTCCAAATAAGATTCTCGCATCAACCTCTTTTTTCCCTTTTTTCATCAATTCTTCCAGATTTGGGATTAGTTTGATAAGTTCCTGCCTGATTTTTCTTAAATATTCTTCCTTCTCTTCAAGAATGTCTAGTAATTTGATTGGATTAATAACTTTATAAAACTTTTTATCTTCTTTTTCAATAAAAGAGACCAGACCCTTTTCCAAAAGTTTTTGAATCACATCATAAACCGTTCTTCTTTCCATTCTTGTTTCTTTTCCCAAATTGCTCCAATTCTCGTTTTGTTATCTTTTATATAACTATATAGAGTTATGTCTAAATATATTTATTAGACACTATAATAAAAACTACTAAATATAATATTTTATGAATATGAATTTTAAAATATGGATAATTTTAACAAGCATTATTTTGATTATATTATTTGGCGGGTGTATTCAAGAGAGAAACGAGAGAATAAATCAAACTAAAGAAATAAATTTAAAATTCAATCTTCCTTACAATTTATATAAGTGTAAACTTTTGCCACAAGAACAGAAAAATTCTTGTTATCTAGATGTTGCAGAGGTCTTCAAAAACGACTCACTTTGTGAATTTTTAGAACCTTGCTCAGAATACAATCTCGTGGCTTGTAAAGATGTTTGTTATTTGAATCTTGCTAAACTCAAAATGGAAATTTCACTCTGTGATAAAATAAAATATGATCCTCTTAAAAATACCTGCTATGCCGTACTCAATAAAAATATTGCCTTCTGTAAAGAGGATGAATATTATGATGCCAATGATTGCTATTATGAAGTTGCCACAACAACACAAAATCAAACTATTTGCAATGAAATACAAGATAAAGATATGAAATTGATGTGTTATGCTTATATCACTAAAAATGTTTCTTTCTGCAAAAATCTAAGTGAATCAAATAAATTTAATTGCTACATTTCAATTGCTAAAAAAAGAGGGGATCTCTCAATTTGTGATATAATTAATCATACCAATCAAAAATTTGTTTGCTATGCAGATGTTGCTAAAGCTACTGAGAATACCTCTATTTGTGAATTAATAACCAACCTTTACATAAAGGATACGTGTTACATAGAGGTGGCGAGGAATGGAGAAAATTATCCAATATGTAAGAATGTCCAAGACAATAGTCTAAGAGATGAATGCTACTTGACAGTTTTTAGAGACACTGGAAATCCATTAATTTGTGAAAGATTATCAAACCGGGAGTGGAGAGGGGGATGTTATCGAGACTCTTTTAAAATAGCGGAAATTATTGGATTGTCCATATGTGAAGAGATTCCGAACACGACCTACAAAGATGAGTGTTTTTCTAAAATAGCTGTAAATGAAAAAGACTTCTCTATTTGTGGGAGAATTAATGATAGAGAAATTAAAGATTGGTGTTTTTTTAAAATATCCAGAGGTAAAAAAGATACTTCCCTTTGTGAAAGAATTATTGATGAAAATATAAAAATGATGTGTATTAAGAATGAACAAAATTAGTGGAAGAAATTAGTAAGATTGTGCTACAAGTTCTTTCCAAGTTTCTACGACAATATGAAAAAATGGGGAGAATTTAAGAAAAAGAGAGCTTTTTATAAGTTCTATTGTTAATAATTCAAAAGAAAGACGGGTTATTATGACATTCAAATAAAATTGACGCTTTACAAGAGATAGCAATCAAACAAGTTATGAATGAAGATTGCCCTGTTTACGAAAGAGACGTTACAATAGAAGAAATCAAAAAAACCTTCAAAGCTTATAAAGATTTGCTCGAACTTCGTTATCTTGAAGATCAATAATTATTTTTGTAATTTCTTGATGTATTAAGTATCTTTTTCACACTATCAGTAATCGGATACAAGTGTAATCTGTTTTTATTTACCCATATAAAATCATCATGCTCTTTTAATCTGATTTTAATAGGTTCCTCAACAGTTATTACAAAATTAAACTGTCTCGTTTTTTCCCCGCCTTCGGATTCATAATCAAAATAACCTAAGTATCTTTTTATTTCTCTTATCCTTAATCCTGTTTCTTCTTCAACTTCTCGGTAAAGAGCACTATCCAGCGACTCATCATCTTCAACCTTACCGCTTGGTAATTCATAAATCCCACCCATAAAATCATCTTTGGGCCTCTTTAACAAAAGAACTAATGAATCTTTTTGAATTACAGCCCCAACAACATATCTCTTTATTCCAGCCATTTGAGCATCTTTTATTAAATCTTCATAAAAATTCATAATAGAAGAGAAATTCTTTTTATTGTAAATAATAGTTATGACTTCAGAAGAATATTTCAAAAATCTGAAATTGCAGATTGATAGTTTATATGAAATTGCAGGAAAAGCAAAGAAATCTGGAAAAGATTATGAAACTTTTGTCGAATCTAAAAGAGCATCGGATAAATATAATAGATGCATAGATATTCTCGAAACGGTGACTCCAGAATTTGGAAAACATCGGAAAGATATAGTAAAGAGAATAAAGGAATTAGAAGACAATTTTGGTGTTGGTTCTGATGAGGTCGCTCTCGAAATAGCAAAAGAAATTGCCATCGGAAAGTTCTTCAAATTTGAAACAAAAGAAGAAGCAATTCTGTCTGGTTTGAGATTTGGATGTGCTTATAATACTCAAGGAGTTGTTGCAGCACCAATAGAAGGAATTACCGGAGTAAAAATAGACAAAAAAGAAAATTTTCTTTATGTTTATTATGCAGGTCCAATAAGGACGGCAGGAGGCACTTCGCAGGTATTTACTCTATTTATTGCAGATTATTTAAGAAAAACTTTTGGACTAAACAGATATGTGCCAACAAAATCTGAAATAGAAAGATATTACGCCGAGGTTACTGATTATATAAATTATGTGACAAGAAAGCAATACAAACCAAATGAAGAAGAAATCTACTTTCTCGTTAAAAATGTTCCTATATGCATCACAGGAGAACCAACAGAAAAAAGAGAAGTTTCAAGACACAAAGATCTGGAAAGAGCGGAAACAACAAGAATAAGGGGAGGAATGTGCCTGATTTATTTGGATGGCCTGCCTTTAAAAGCAAACAAACTGCTAAAAAAATTGAAAAAATATGGAGATCAATTTAATTTAACAGATACTTGGAGATGGCTGGAAGATTTTATTAAATTAAAGAAAGATAAAACTGCAGATACGAAAGGCACAAAATATAAATTCCTCGAAGAAGTACCAGCCGGAAGGCCAATTTATTCAATGCCAACTTTAAGAGGAGGATTCAGGTTGAGATATGGGAGAAGTAGAAATACAGGGTCTGGATGTTTTGGTTTTCATCCAGCAACCCTTGAAATACTTGATTCCTTTCCAGCAATAGCCTCGCAAATGAAAGTTGAACTCCCCGGAAAAAGTTGCACCGTCGCAGTCTGTGACAGTATAGAAGGTCCCATTGTTAAACTAAAAAACGGAGATGTTATAAAAATAGATTCTCAAACAAAAGCAAGAGAAATAAGGCCTGAAATTGATAAAATTCTGTTTATTGGAGATATTTTAATATCTTTTGGGGATTTTTATGAAAACGGGGAAAAACTGATTAGAAGTCCTTATGTAGAAGAGGTCTGGAAGTTTGATTTAAAAGAGAAACTTGATGAAGCTCAAAAATTGATTGGAAAAGAGAGAGTTGAGGAATTGCTAAGGAATCCAAAAGATATAAGTGCAGAAGAAGCAATAAAACTTTCTCGGATTCTTCCTTTGCATCCAAAATATTTGTATTTTTATAATGATTTCTCCTCAGAAGAACTATCTGATTTAATAGAATATCTAAGTTCCGGAGAAAAAAAAGATAATAAATTAGTTTTAAAAAATAATGAGAGAAAAAAACTGCTTGAAAAAGCCGTTATTCCGCATTATGTATCACCGGATAAATTATATATCATAATTGAAGATTATTTACCCATTTTAAAAACCTTCGAAGGAATTAATTTGGAGGAACTAAGAAAAAGTGATTTAACAGGGTTTGAACTTGTGAACAAATTTTCAAAATTTGAAATCAAAGAGAAACTTACGAGATATATAGGAGCAAGAATGGGAAGGCCCGAAAAAGCACAGGAAAGAAAAATGAAAGGCTCTCCGCAGGTTTTGTTTCCTGTTGGTCAAGAAGGAGGCAAAATGAGAAACCTAGTTGAAGTTTCTCAGATCGTAACAGAAGTAAGTGAATTTACCTGTCCTGAACATGGCTCCTCAATTTTTCCATATTGTTTGAGATGCGGAAAACATCTGAAATTTCCAAAAGTTGTTAAAAAGAAAATAAATGTCGCCGGTCTGCTGAATGAAGCATATAAAAATCTGAATGAACCCAGATTAACATTGATAAAAGGTGTAAGAGGGACTAGTTCAAAACATAAAGTCCCGGAGCCAATAGAAAAAGGTATTTTGAGAGCAAAACATAATCTTTATGTTTTCAGAGACGGGACAATAAGGTATGACATGGTCAATGCTCCATTAACACATTTTAAGCCAAAAGAGATCCACACTTCAATTGAAAAATTGAGAGAATTGGGATATAAAAAAGATATTTATGGAAAAGAATTGATAAATGAGAATCAAATTCTTGAACTTTTCCCGCAGGATATTGTAATCTCAAATTACGGAGAGGAAAGCGCTGCCGATTATTTTTTATCCATATCAAAGTTTGTTGATGAAGAACTTGAAAAATTTTATAAAATTAAACCATTTTACAATGCGAAAAAGAAGGAAGATTTGATAGGGCATTTGTTTTTGGATATAGCTCCACATACCATTTCTCCGGTAGTTTGCAGATTGATTGGATTTACGGCAAATAGATGCCATTACGCCCATCCTTACTTATTTGCTGCAACGAGAAGGGACTGCGACGGAGAAGAGAACGGCATTATGCTTATGTTGGATTGTTTATTGAATTTCTCAAAGGAATATTTACCGGCAAAAAGAGGGAGTATATCCGACGCTCCGCTTACGATAACGACAACGTTAAATTTGGGAGAAGTAGATGATGAAGTTTATGATCTCGATATTGCTTTTGAGTATCCAAAAGAATTTTATGAAAAGACAAAAGAAGAAGTTTATCCGTCGGAGATTAATATTGAGAGAGTTGCTGACAGACTTAATTCAAAAGATCCATATTCTGGACTTGGTTATACAACAGAAACAACAGATTTCAATACGGGGGTTCATTTGACAAGATATAAGGATGTTGCAGACATGGTTGAAAAAGTAATGATACAATTAAAATTGGCAGAAAAATTGAATTGCGTTGATGAAAAACTGGTTGCCTACAAAATTCTATCAACTCATTTTTTAAAAGATTTGAAGGGAAATCTCAGAACATTTTTCAAACAAACTTTCAGATGCACCAGTTGCAATGCAATTTATAGAAGACCTCCGCTTTCTGGAAAATGTCTGAAATGCAAGGGCAATCTCGTTTTGACAGTTTCAGAGGGAACAATCTCAAAATATCTCGAAGCAAGCAAAAAAATTGCGGAGCAATATCATATTCCGGATTACACAAAAGAACAATTAAAACTTTTGGAAAACCAATTGGAAAATGTTTTCGGAAAAAGAGCGAGGCAATTTTCTTTGAGTTCTTTTTAGAAGTTTCCTAAATTAATAAAATTAAATTATATATAGTTTTCGGTTATGATATATATATATTAAATTTCAGAAATATTTAAATATTTTATTTACACATAAAAAAATGAGATACGACGAAGATGAAGAGGAAGAGGAAGACGAAATGGAAGACTTAGAAGAGGAAGAAGACGAGTACTGATTTTTAAATTTTTTATTTTTAATTTTTTTAAAGTTTTATTTAAGTTTTATTTTAATACAAAATTATATATGGTATTTTGGCATCTGAAGAGTAAAAGAAAAAAAACCGGAGGCAGAGCAAAAAGAAACAGAAATAAAAGGAAATTTGAAAGAGGAGGTTATTTTATTCCAACCAAAATCGGGAAAAACAAGGTAAAAGTGAACAGAGTCAGAGGGGGTAATATTAAATTAAAATTATTAAATACGGAATTTGTAAATGTTGCCGGGAAAAAATATAAAATTCTGCAGGTTCTAGAAAACAAAGCGAATTTCAGATTTGAAAGAGAAAAAATAATTACAAAAGGAGCGATTCTGGAAACGGAGCATGGAAAGGTTAAAGTTACCTCAAGGCCCGGACAGGATGGAATTGTCAATGGGGTGTTTGTTAAATAGCAGTTTGATTATTCTCATTACACAGATTCCATTGCCTTGATCCCGTATAAATTTGCAATCGCGAGTTTAAGTTTATTTGCCAGATTTTTTGCGTAAAGAAAATCCCTGTTCCTCTTCTTCTTATAATAAATGAAATAATATATCCACCAAAAAGTTTTCTGCAAGAAATTTACCTTTACTTCGGTTCTAAATGAAGGAACAAGTGCTATTGTAATTTCTCCTTTTCTGGTTTGTGAATTTTGTTTACCTTGAGCCACAACTTCATAAAAGGCACTTGTCCAGGTATCAATTTTTCTCTTAACTTTCCATTTTACATAAAATGATTTATCGAGACTTGTTGCATCCCACTTTATTTTTATTTCATTTATATCTTTTCCCATCACTTCGAGAATATCTTTGAAAATATGACTCATCTGAAAATACAGTCTGAAAGGTTCTTCTCCATGATATTTAATAATTTCTTTCTCTTTTGGATAAGCAAGATTGTCCTCAAAGATTATATTTTCCATATTAAGACCCTTTCAATCTGTCAAAATATTTAATTAATTTTTCCTCAAAACAGGAAATTTTTAATTTTGCCCAATCCATATATTCTTCCACTTTTTTATTATAGAACAGATTATGCCAAATAAGTCTTAAAAGTTCATAAAAAAATGTTTTTTGCCAGTAAGTTTCCTGAGGATATTCGGTTACAATAACCGGCTCGCTTAATTTTATTTTTGCTTTTCCGGATTTAAAATTTATTTTGACTTCAATATCAACTCTGAAATAAGTGAAACTGTCTAAATCTTTAAATACATACCAGTAAACTTCATAAGAGTCTTCGGTGACACTGATTTCTTTTTGCTGCCACATTGTCGGCATAAAAATAGTCTGTATTAATTTCGGAACAAAGTCAACCAGTTTTTTTACATCTTTCCCTTTATAAGAATATTCAAGATTTTTCACCCCGGGCTTTGAACCTCTTTTATATAAATCGTTCCAGATTGTTAATTTTGCCCCGGTAGGAATATATCCCATAATATTTTTTAAGTTAAAATAAGA
>JAGGTL010000037.1 GCA_021163805.1 Candidatus Aenigmatarchaeota archaeon
GGTTCGCTTCCCAATCTAACGGCAATGTTTATTGCTCCAACAACATCGGCTGGGCTTGCATCTGCTCCAACTACAATAAGCATGTTTGTTTTTCCGTCTGTTATAAATGGTTGCGGATAGTCAGATAGTGAATAGGTATTCGCTGCCATCACAGGAACCAATAAAGTAGAAGCTGCCATAACGGCTCCTATTGTTCCCGCTATTACTCCTTTCAAATTTAATTTCATTTTTTTCACCTTTTTAAATATGGAGTTTCCCCGGCATCAAAAACCGGTTCCTTAACTCGGTGTGTCGCTATAAATATATATAAAATAATAAGTATATATTGTTTAATTGAAACTGTTTCTGATAAAAAATAGATTAAGAAAATATTAACTAACAGATGAAATAAATAAAAAATATTTGAATTAATAGTTTCTGAAATAAAAATATTTAACATAATCTGAATTAAACAAAATTTTTTGTTTTTTAAGAATTCTGTTTTTTTCCTTAATCAATAAAAATCTCCTCGCAATAAATCAGACTTTCTTCAAATATCCGCTTTTTGGTTCATAGAGCAAACCTTCTCTTTTGAGTTTCTGAATTAAATCCTGCCAGTCGGTGATGCCTTCGTCCTCTGCTGATGCTCCAACATCTTCTATCGAAACCTCTTTCTCTTCTTTTTCTAATTTGTCGATAATATCCAGCAAAATTCTTATTTTTGATCTTTGGGTTCCCGTAACCGAACTTTCCATCCTGTCAATATCTAATTTTTTTGACTCGGCGTCAAAACCCAACTGCCTTAAACTTGCCTGCATAATTCTTATGGCTTTTTCGGCATCTTCCTTTATCGTCTTTTTTCTAAGTTTTATTTTCGCCGATGCCTGAGCCAACCTTATTAAAGCCTCAAACTGCCTGAAAGTGATCGGCACAATTCTGTCTTCTTCCGTATATTTGCTTCTCATATCTATAAAAAATTTTTTAAAGGTTTCCAGAGTTTCATCGCTTAACTCCACCTGTTTTATATTCTGCTTTGAGTATGCAATATACTTTCTCAATAAATCCTGCGGGATATCGGGTTCTGTTATTTTTAAATCTTTTCTTACGGACAAAACGTGATCCACAAGTTTTCTGTCTTCTTCCGGGTTTGGAATATCTCTCAAAGCAAATTTTAAATCAAAACGGGACAACAGCGTTGGAGGGATAATTATCTGATCGGCGATGGGGGTATAAATATCAAATCGTCCAAGTTTTGGATTTGCTCCAGCCAGAATCGAAGTCTGGGCAGGCAGGGTTGCCACAATACTTGCCTTGGCTATGCTCACGGTTCCCTGTTCAAGAGCCTCATGCATCGCCACCATATCCTCCCTGTCCATCTTTTCAAATTCATCTACGGCAAGCATGCCTTTGTTGCAGAGAATTAACGCTCCAGCCTCCAGAACCCATCCGCCAGTAAATTCATCTTTTCTGACCGTTGAAATTAATCCAGCTCCCGTTACACCTTTGCCTGAAACATATCTCGACCTTGGAATCAATCTGGAAGATAATTTAAGCAATTGCGATTTTGCAGTTGCGGGATCCCCAACAAGAAGAATATGGATGTCTCCTCTTATGTGAATCCCATCCGGTAACTCTGCTGGAGTCCCTCCAAAAAGTTGCAATAATATCGCCTCTTTTATCTCTTTGTTTCCATAAATAGATGGAGCGAGGGAGTTGACCAATTTTTCGTAAATATCCGGTTGTTTTGCCAGCTCCAATATTTTTTTTTCGTCTTCTTTACTGATTTCTATTTCTTCTATTTCCTTCTCGGCAAGTTCAACATAGTTTGCTTCGATATAAATATCTGACTGCGTCGCTTCTCTTCCTCTGATAATTCTCGGCAATTCTTTTAATATTCCGTTTACAAAAATTCTGTTTCCGGGGTCTGTAATTCTCTGCATTTCTGGAGTCGTTAAAGATTTCTTCAAAAAAATCTTTATTTCTCCCGGTTTTTCTCCGCTGGTTATTTCGAATGGTTCCTGTAGAGTAATCCACCGAGAATCGTACATTTTTTTTTCTAGAAATTTAAATCCGCTTCTTTTTTTGCAGTTCGGGCAAATGAACGGTTTGATGAGAGTGGAACCTCTCTGCTCCAAAGAAAATTTTTCTCCGCACTCCTGACATTCGTATATGGTTTCGTAAATTCTCGGTTTTACTTCAGAGGCAACTTTTACCATGCCTTCCACAGTTAAAAATTTGTTTATGTGCTTTGTTCTCAAATTTCTAATTCTGATGCTCTGCGTTTTTGGCAGATTCTTGAATTGTATTTCTGTCCTCGTTTCCAGATTAAAATCCCGCACTGCTTCATCGAATAAATCCAGCAATTCTTCGGCATTTTCCAATAAATTTTCCGCCAACTCCGGATTATATTTATCCAAATCAAAATAATCCAAAATCAGAGGTCTTTCATTTGTCGAAGCGAAAACCAGTTCCGGTTCTTTTGTTTTTAGAAAGTCGTAAATTTGTTCTTTCAGATTTTGTTCGTTTTCCATTATAAAATTCGTTTTAAAATTAAGTGGTTTA
>JAGGTL010000054.1 GCA_021163805.1 Candidatus Aenigmatarchaeota archaeon
ATACAATCAGCAAAATAAATACACAGGCAATTAAACCAATTACTATCTCCATGCCATGAGAAATACCTTTATATCTATAATCCATAATAACTATTAATTTAAAAGTTGGTATATTAAAATCGTGAAGGGATAATTCGGACAAGTTTTGTTTGGCGGGCAGACTGTAAATACTTTTGTCTGGTTTGTATTCTGCCAATATGGAAGAAAGAAGGAGGTTTGGTTTCGCAAAAGTAAAAAAATTCTCTAAAAAATAGGATAAACCTCTCCTAAATCACTCACTAAAAGGTTTAAATAGTTTTATTTAATTTTTAATATGGAATCGATAAAAATTCAAAATGTTGTGGTATCAACACATGTGGATGTTACCTTTCCTCTTACAAAGATTTCAGAGACTTACGAGAATGTAGAGTATGAACCAGAAGCTTTTCCTGGAGTGGTAGTAAGATTGAAAGACCCTAATATAACCGCTCTAGTATTCAGATCCGGAACAATAGTGTGTGTTGGTTCAAAGACCGAGAAAGAAGCCATTCAGGGAATAGGAAAGATTATGGATATGATTCGAAAGCTCGGTGTCAAAATACCTGAAAAATATAAAACAAAAATAGAAAATATTGTCGCCGTTGGCACTTTGGGATATGATATCAATCTGGAAAATCTGGCTTTTAAAATGGAGGATTCTGAATATGAACCAGAAACATTCCCGGGTTTGATGTGCAGACTTACAAACCCCAAAGTTTCATTTTTAATTTTTTCAAGCGGAAGCATTGTGTGTGTTGGAGCCAAAAAACTCAAAGATGCAAAAGATGGTTTGAAATTAATCGAAAAAAAACTTAAAAAATATTCTTAATTTTATTTTTTTATTTTTTGATATGGTAAATAAGTTTAAGATAGTTGGTTTTGATCTGGATGGCACTTTGATAAATTCCATAAGTGTCTGGCTGGATTTATTTAAAAGAGTATTGAAGAATTTTAAAATCAATGCCGACGAAAGAGAGATAAAAAAGTTGTTTGGTAAAGAATATAAAAAAATTGTTTATTCTCTGGCGCCAAAAGAAAAGGCAGAAGAAATTATAAAAAAAATAAAACAAGAAAGAAAAAACATTTTATTTTTAAACAAATTCAAACTTTTTCCCTTTACTGAAAAGGTTCTTCTGAATATCAGAAAAAGGGGAATAAGAATGGCAACTATTTCTGGAAATGATTGCGAAATGAATGATTTTTTTATAAACAAATTTCAACTAAATAAATTGGTTGATTTCTGTATTTGCGCCGGAAATGTAAAAAATGGAAAGCCGGAACCGGACATGATTTTGAAAACTTTGGAGTTTTTCAGAAGTTCAAAAAAAGAATTTATTTATATAGGAGATACTTCATATGATGTAGAAATGGGTAAGAGGGCAGGCGTAAAAACGGGTGTTGTTTTGACGGGGGTTTTAGATGAAAAAGAAGCAGAAAAATTAAAACCAGATTTTATTTTTAAAGATATAAGAGGTGTTTTGAAGATAATTTAAACGAGAATTTTTCGGATTTATGATTTCTGATTACATTATCTTCACATTTATTTTATTTTTTCCGGTTTTTCTCAACATTATTTTTGTTTTTCCAGAAGGCAGTATTATTTCATTGAATTTTATATTCTCAAAAGTTCTCTTATATATATTATATCCATCTGAAAAAGAAATGCTGTTTGTTGAAAAGTTTAGGTTGCCTTTTTTTATATTTATATCCAATATTCTTGAAGAATTTATTGGTTCTGAAATCAAGTCAGAGATGGAAAGGACGATAAGATCTACTTGATTCTTTCCCTGCTCGAATGCCAGTTCTTGTTTATATTCTTGTATTTTTGGAATTGCCATTTGAAAAACCAGTCCAACAATTATTATTGAAAAAGCCATTATCAAAACAACCGAAACAACCACATTCATAAATATAGACAATAATTTGTTTTGTTAAAGATAAACTTTCCTCAATACAATATTATAATAATTTGCAAAAACCTTTATCTATCAATATTCCGGCAAAATCTTCATTCAACTCTTTTTCTTCACCTCTTTTAAAAGAACATCTCTCTCCAGAAGGCAATAATAATTCGGGCAAATCTTTTAAAAAAATAACTTTTAATTTATTATGTTTCGTTTCATTTTCTAAATTTTTTGTTTTTTCCAATAAAGAATTTTTTTGTTTAATTTCTTTTTCAACCAAGTCTTCTATATCCTGTTGTTCTTCAATATGTTTTTTATTTTGTTGTAGGGGTTGAGTTAGTTTTGTTTCAAAAGCTGTTTGATATTCTCTAAGAACTCTAACCAAATTCAAATATAATTTTTTTTCTTCTGGTTCCAAATTCTCTGGAAGGGTGTCTGTTTTGTAGGAAAGAGAAGCAAGATTTAATATTTTCTTCTTTCGAAGCTCAAATAAAGAGAGAATAAGATTTTTTGCCGCGGATTCTTCTAAAGTTCCTTTTTTTAGTTCGAGATATGCCGCCGCATTTTCAAAAAAATTTTCTGGTAATTTCTGCAATCCCTCCGTTTTCTCTTTTTGTTTAACTTCTCTTATTATCTCATAAGTTATTATCATATTTCAAACAAATTTGAAAAATAAGATTTTAAAAGGTCAAAAGGTTTTTTTGCTATTGCCAGCTTAATTTCTCTTGTTCTTCCATATCTTCCTTTAGATACAACTTTGGCTGAAATTAAACCCAGCATATCGAGTTCCGAAATTAAATCCGAAACCCTCCTTTGGGTCAAAAATCTATAACCATTTCTTTTACAAAGTGAAATATAAATATCATATATATCTCCCGTTAAAATTTGGTCAGCACCTTTTTCAAAAAGTTTAAATATAGAATATAAAACCAACTGAGAATGTCTTGGTTGTAATTTAGCCAATTCAACAACCCTATCTAATTCTAATTTTTGTTCTGCGAGAGTTACGTGTTGTTCTGTTATTTTGGGATCTTCATTTCTTTCTGCTATTTCGGCCGCCACTCTTAATAAATCCAATGCTCTTCTCGCATCTCCCTGTTCCTGCGCCGCCAGAGCCGCACACTTACTTATAACGCCTTCTGAAAATACATTTGGTTTTAACGCTTTTTTTGCTCTTTCTTCCAATATATCTTTTAATTGAATCGCGTTATAAGGAGGAAAAATTATTTCTTCTTCCGATAGAGAACTTTTTACTCTTGGATCTAAATTTTCTGTAAAAGAAATATCATTGGAGATTCCTATAAGTGTGATTTTTGATTTGGTTAATTCCGCATTAATTCTTGTCAGATTATATAATAATTCATCTCCTATTTTTTTAATTAATGCATCTAATTCGTCCAAGGCGAGTAAAAGAATTTGTTTTCTTTCATTAATCAGATCAAATAATTTATTATAAAGTGTTTCTGTTGGCAATCCGGTTTCCGGGACGGGAAAATTTAATTCTTTTAATATATAAGCGAGCATTCTGTATTCTGTATCAGAAGTTTTTCTTAATTTGCAATTGATATAAATTGTTTTTAAATTTTTATTATTTATAGCAGACAATTCTTTAAAAATATAATTTACCACAACAGATTTTCCAGTTCCCGTTGTCCCATAAATAAATATATTAGAAGGTTGTTCTAATTTTAGAGCTGGAGCCAGAATTTTTGCAATATTTGAAATTTGTTCGTCTCTGTGCAATATTTCATTTGGAATATAAGAATGTGTTAAAATATTTTTATTTACAAAAAAACTTTTTTTATCAACATATTCTAAAAAATAAGTCCTAAGTTTCTCCTGCATACCTATATTTCGTATGGAAATAATATATTATTTTCGATTTTTAATAATGGTTTTTAAAAAATATATCATTAAATAGATGTGCCTGCCCCCTTAATTTCTTATGGAAATATATAATATAAAAATATATTTAACAGATTATAACAGTGTAATATAATAAATAACAAAACAATATGGTAAAAATAAAATCAAATAAGAAACCAATACAATAAAAATCAATATATAATAAAATAAAGAATTTCCATAACTATATTCATATTCTACTTTCTTCTTATATATATCCAATTCGAAACATCTTTTACATCTCTATTTTCAGAGTTTTTATCTGGATGTATGTTTATCAAATAATTCGCGAATTAAATTATTATTACCCTTTTCAATAATTTCTTTCACTTCCATAACGTGGCTTGGTAACCCCACACTTAAAGCTCTAGATAAGAATCCTTTTTCTTCATATCCTCTTGGTGCACCTTTATATAGAGTAATTTCTTCATCTGGATTAGCACTTGCATGATATATTGGATCAACTTTAGAATAATCAAAAGATAAATCAGTCTGACTAAATGGATTTATTGGTAATGGTGGTTTTCTTTCTATCCTTTCCACTATCAATTTCCAAGATCTTTCTTCTATTTGTTTAG
>JAGGTL010000043.1 GCA_021163805.1 Candidatus Aenigmatarchaeota archaeon
CTTGTCTCCAGAGAACCACTTCTTTTTTATGATGCCTAAAAGAACCGCTAATAGCAGTTGGAAAAACAACCAACAAATTTGTTCCAAAGGCAACCCTTATTGCAATTGTCGGGTCTATTCCCATTGCTGTCAAAATCCAAAACTGGACGGGAATCATTATAAAACAACCCCCAACACCCAACAAACCAGAAACCAATCCAACCAAAGCTCCGGTAATTAATAAAGCCAGAATGTATATTAAAGGCATCATTTTTCATCACCTTTTATTATCTTCAATATTTTTATAACTTTCTTATTTTTAATTTTATAGTATATACTTTTTCCTTCTCTTCTTGATTCAACGATCCCCAGATCTTCGAGTTTTGATAGCTGGATTGATATCGTTGGCTGAGTTCTTTTTGTAAACGAAACAATTTCGCAAACACATTTCTCTCCGCCAAGGAGAAATTCAACTATCCTCAATCTAGTTTCGTCGCATAATGCCTTGAATATCTTTAGTGGTTCTTCCATATTAATATATTAATAAATATAAATATATATATGTTAAAAAACGAAAATAAGGACACAGAAACTGCAAAAAATTCCCTATTTATAAAATCTTGATCTGGCTTATCTACCGAATTATATACATTTTCTAACAGAAAAATAATATATTAATAAATCTTGATTATTTTGTGGGGCAAAGAAGGACTTCCCCGTTAGGAGGAAATTCTGCCCATCGATTAGAAACGGCTCGAAAGGGCCATGGAAACCAAAGAGAAAATCTCTAAGATTGATGAGGCAATCTTAGACTGGGATGAGGTTTCCACTAAAATGAGATGCAAGCCGAAAAGGCGCTTAGACGGATGTCCTTTTCTTTCCTCTGATGTGCTTTTTAGCACTGAGAAGATAAACAAAAGGCAGATTACTTTGCTCCACGCCAACATTTTTTTTGGAAAGGAAAGTAAAACAACCAAGACCCCAATTCAATTTTTAAATTTACAATTTCAATCAAAAGAATAAGAAACTTATTAAAATTCTATGAGCAAAGATTGGGAGCAATAGGATCTCTAAATGTTTTGATAAATAAAAAGTAATTTTATGATAACCTATTACAGAAGAAGTTTAAAAGACAGAGAAATCAAAAGACTTAAAAATTTTCAGCGAGGATGCTGGATAAATGTTATAAATCCAACAAATGAAGAAATAGATTTCCTTGCACAAAACTTTAAATTAAACAAACAGAATCTGCTTTCTGGTTTGGATGAGAATGAAGTGCCGAGAATTGAATTTGAAAAAGACAATGTATACATTATTGTAAAAACACCTTATTCAGAGAGACCTTATCTTCAAACTATTTTGATTTTATTAACAAATGATTTTATCTTAACCCTTTCAAAAATACAACCAGATTTTATAGCCAACATGTCTACAAGATTAACGAAAATTGTAACAACCCAAAAATATAAAACTTTGATTATTTTTCTCTCCAAGATAAATAAGGAGTTTGAGAACGAAACAATAAAGACCGTAAAAATAGTTAATGCTTTGGCCACTTCTTCAAGGAAAATAAAAGAGAAAGACATCTATACTCTGTTAAAACAGGAAGAGAAACTCAATTTCTATGTTTCCTCGTATCACTATGAAAAACCCATTTATGAGAAACTGATACGGAAATTGAATTTTTATGAAGAAGACAAAGATATTATTGAAGATTTAATCGTTGATTCCGAAGAAGGCTTGAATCTTTGCAAATCTTCTTTAAAAACGATCTCCAATATCCGGAACTATTATAATATAATGATGAGCACCAGAATAAATAGAACAATTACCGTTTTAACCTTGTTTACAATTTTTTTAAGTGTTTTTACGGCGGTTTCTGGTTTTTATGGCATGAATGTTGCGCTTCCATTCCAAAATGTGCCCTTTATCTCGATTTATATTTTTGTTTTTAGTTTATTTTTAGGAGGCATTTTCTTGATTTTTGCAAAGTTTAAATGGCTTTGAGTATGGCGGAAAAAATCAGAATCCATATATTCATCAGCGGAAAGGTGCAGGGTGTGTTTTTCAGGGAAAACACAAGAAAGAAAGCTCTTGAACTAAATGTTTTCGGTTTTGTCAGAAATTTGCGTGATGGAAGAGTAGAGGCGGTTATTGAAGGAGAAAAAGATAAAGTTGAAAAGTTGATAGAATGGATGAGAGAAGGACCTGGTTTGGCAAGAGTAGATAATATTGAAATTAATCCGGAAAATTATCGGGGAGAATTTAAAAACTTTGAAATCAGATTTTGAAGATTATTATAATTTCATTATATTCAACTTTATTAAAAACAGAACAATCCTTTTTATTGCGAGCTCTTATGTCAGAACTTATATAGATTTTAAAACATAGTTTTTTCATTCAAATATTATTTAATCGATTGCCGTCTATCGACACATTTTTTATCTTTAAATACTTCGACACCGTAAATTATATTATCACGTATACATTATTGGAGGCCTAAAATGGATATAGAAAAAAGAATTCTTAAATTATTAAAAAAAGAAGGAGAGGGAGTTACCGTCTCTGATTTAGCCAAAAAATCAAAACTCCATCGACACACAATAGCAAAATATATCTACAAATTAGAAAGCCAGAAAAAGATTAAAATAAGGGAAATAGGAAGAGCGAAACTCTGCTATTTGAATTTTGAAAATAAAAACAAAAAAGGAATTTCCAATTTGGTCGCCATTATGTTTGTTACAATATCCATTCTGTCGGCTCTTCTTGCATATGCAGATCTAACAGGTTATTTTATTTATGAAAATAGGATAAATCCAGTTAATATTTCGAAGAATCTTTCTTTACAAAATATTCAAAAAATAGACAACAACTTCTTAGAACTATATTTTGAAAATGAAACTTCTTTTACCGCCGATTTTCTCGTAGACAATAATGGGACATATAATCTGAGTTTGATAACAAAATTTACAACACCTCTGCACCTGAGA
>JAGGTL010000047.1 GCA_021163805.1 Candidatus Aenigmatarchaeota archaeon
CATATTTTAGATTATCAGCAATATCGTTTAACAAGTTAATAGATTCATATTTTGTATCTCCTGTTGTAAACACATCATCCACCATTAGAATTTTAGCACCGTCATTAATTTCATGCCCAACAATCCATTTATTCTGTTTATCTTGTTTTGTTGCTTCGCCGTGACCTTTCGGTTCTTTTCTGTTATATGAAAAACCTTTATTTATACCTAAGTGCTGTAAACTAATTGCCGTAGCTACTGCTATAGGAATTCCTTTATATGGAGGTCCAAATATAATATCATAATCTTCTCGTTTAAAATTATTTGCTATTGTCTTTGCGTAAAAATCTCCTAGCTCTGCAATACTTTCACCATCATTAAATACGGCAGTATTTATAAAATGTGGAGATATTCTTCTGCTTCTTAATTCAAATTTACCAATTCCTAATGCGCCTTTTCTCAATAAAAAATCAATAAATTCTTCTTTATATTCCTCCATTATTTATTTTGTTGGAGAACTTCAATACTTTACTACTCACACATTACAGAATAATTACAAAATAATTACGAAACACTTATTAATACCAGCAAATTCCAACAATCTCAAAAACTCTTATCTCTCTGCAATATTCTTTCTCATCATCTACAATATTTATTTTTGTCCCATTTTTTTCTGCTTCAAATAAAATTTTTTCATATTTTGGAACCAAACTGCTTAAAACCAAAATCTCTTTGATTCTTTCAATTTGTGTTTCAACAGCAGAACCATAACAGACTTTGTTTTGGTTTTTCTTTATTTCAACAAGAAATTTTTTAACTGTTTTTTCTTCCTGTTCATCTCTCAGTTTTTCTATAATTTTTCTGATACTCCCTCTTTTTAGCAATTCTTTAAATCCTTTTTCTCCACAGGAAGATAAATTATCAATCACAACTTCTTTATTTAGTAATTTTGCAACTTTGTCTTTTGTATTTCCGGGACCTGCTAATAAAATTTTCCCTTTCTCTTTTTTTAAAATATTTGCAACTTCTTTATAGAATTCATTTTCCCTGCCCTTTGAATTTATTTTCTTTATTTCTTTAAATTTTCCGAATTTGTAGATTCTTAAATCTGCCAATTTCTTGTCAATCAGACAAATTAGAATCTCATAATTTTCTTCTTTTGGCAAATCTTTTAATTTGAAATGATTCTCTGTAAAAATGACAAGTTTCTTATCTATTTCCAAATTAAGAGAGTGATATTTATTTTTATCGGTTTCAGAAACAATTTTCCCGGTCACTCTTATTTTATTTCCCTCCCACTTCTTTTTCTCAATTTTTATTGCAACAATCTGGGGCACTTTTTTCCCTTTTACAATCTCACCTCCTCTGCTAATTGATTTTGTCCTTAAAGTTTTCTGCTCAATTACTGAATTGTCTATTCTATTGTAAAGAAACCACAAATCATTTAAGTTCTCTGGAATTATTGTTATTCCCTCTTTATCTCTTTTCAATATTTTCATTTTTAAAACGGACCTGGCAGGACTCGAATTCGCAGAAAAACTCACCTGCGACCCCTTGCTTAGGAGGCAAGTGCTCTATCCAACTGAGCTACAGGTCCATAATCTTTTAAAATTTTATCTAAAATTATGGAGTTTGATTTTTCGGATGTAAAAATCTGGTATTTGGAAGCATGTGATTTTTTGAAGGAGGCAAAAATACCTGATAATTTATTTGAAGAATTTGATGAATATGTGCAAAAAACAACAAGAAAGGGAGGGGAGATATGCATAGTTGGAAGCAAAAGGATGGAGGATGTGGCTAGAATTGCCGCGATGTTTTTCAGAGCAAATAAATATAGAAATGCTCATTGTTCTAGTGATGCGGCTTATCCAATACCATACGAATCTAACGACCTTGTTATAGATTTATCTGCAAGTGGCGAAACATCTTATACTGTAGATAGAGTAAAACCAGCATTAGATGTTGGAGCACCAATTATTACGCTTACAACAAATGAATCTTCAACATTAGCAGAATATACAAAAAATAATGGTCTAGTAATTCGAATAAAAGGAAAACCTAAAGGAACTGAAGGAAGTGTATATGAGAAGCAGTTAAGAGGAGAGTATTCTCCGTTAACCATAGAAGGTACTAAAGCAGAATTAAGTGCTCTTAATTTTTTTCTTGATTATTTTGGCTCTAAAAATAATGGGAAATCACCAACAAAATTTCATGATCATTTTATGGATAGTATAAAGGGATATGCTCCAAACCCAGGAGAATTTGAAGAAGTTTATAAAGTTCTGTCAAAACCAGACGAAAAAAATCTAAGAAAAGATGTTATTGTAGGAACTGGACTTTCAGGAGAATATGGTTCTATGTTTGCTACCAGATATGCTCATTGTGTTATACCTGGTTGGGAAAGACATGTATTTTTTTACAAAGATCGTGGTGAAACAGCTTTAGAAAATGGAGATGGTCTTATTATTTTCTCTGTTTCAGGCGAAGGTTTTCCTTTAGATGCAGCAAAAATAGGGAAAGAGCAGGGAGCAAATGTTGTTAGTTTTACTTCAAAAGGTTCTCCTTTAGAAGAGATATCTGATGCAGTTATTCATGTCCCTCCAAGAGAAGAAAAAGAAAAACCAAATGGTGCAGTTTATCATATACAACCAGACCCTGCAAAATGTATGCCTGAGTATGTAGGATTATTACAGGGGGAATGTTTGGTATGTACTGTGGCAAAAATAGAAGGAATTACTGAGAGAGAATTTAATAACACTCATTCAAAAATCACTTAATATAAAAACTGACTTGGCTGCAATCTTTTATTAAATTCTCCTGCCAGATTTTTCAGCATTAATTCTCTTACTTCTTTTTCATTTTGAGTATGACCAAGAATCCACATCAATTTTGTATAAGCCGTTTCTGTGAGCAAATCTTCCAGATAAATCACTCCCAATTTAGATATCTCTCTTGCAGAAGAATAAACATAAGGATTTACTCTTCCATAAATTGTTTGGGTCGTCATAACCACAATAATCCCAGATTCAATTGCTCTCTTAATCTTTGGAAACAGGGCTTTGGAAGTATGACCCAAACCAGTCCCTTCTATAACAATCCCTTTATATCCTTTATCTACATAAAAATCAACAATCTCTGAATCAAGCCCAGGATAAAACTTGATTATTGCAACTTTTTCTTCAATTTTATCGTCCAGATAACAATCTTCTTTTACTTCTTCCTTTTTTTTATATTTATCCAAAAATTCCACTTTGCCATCTGGCCAGACTTTTCCTATTGGAAAACAATTTATTGGTCTGAAAGAATTTCTCTGAGAGGAGTGCATCTTCCTGACTTTATTTCCCCTATTAATCAGGCAATAATCATCACTTATTGTTCCATGTCCAACAACAACAACTTCTGCAATATTTTTTGTTGCCGTTATTGTTGAGCAAATCAAATTCATCGACGCATCACTGCTTCCCCTATCAGAACTTTTCTGCGCAAAGGTTAAGACAACAGGTTTGTTCAAATTTCTCAACATAAAAGAAAGCATCGAACTGGTATAGCTCAAAGTATCTGTTCCATGGGTAAGAATAATTCCTTCACTTTCTTTTAGTTCTTCAAAAACTTCTCTGCCAATTTTTTTCCAGTGTTTTGGAGTCAAATTTTCGCTCATCTCCTCCAAAATTTTTTTCGATTTTATATTTGCAAAATTAACCAACTCCGGGATAGAAGCAATTAGTTGAGAAGCAGTATAGGATGCGGAGATTGCACCAGTGCTATAATCAATAGAAGAAGATATTGTTCCTCCTGCTGACAATATAGAAATTGGAACTTTTTTTTTGTCAAATTTTATATCAAAACTTACTGGTTTGTGTTTGGAGATTTTTTCCTCTTTTAATATTTCGATCTTTGTTTTCTTATCAATTTTAATTCCAATATTGTATCCCGATTTTAGTTTCAGAATTAATAGATCATTAAGAATCTGTATAATTTTTCCTTCCCATCTGATTCCATTTTTTTCTATAATAATAAAATTTCCAATCTTTATTTTATTCATAAATATATGTTAGATTAATAATGCCTAATAATATATAATCTTTCCTGTTAATACTTTAATTTAAAAAAGTATATTTATGAAAATAAGATGTAAACTGTGTGGAAAATTATTGGAATCTGAAGAAAGCGGCGAAGGAATACCCTTCAGTATAGTGGCTGGTGATGAATCCAGTTTTAAACTGGCAGAAATGGGTAACAATCTCTTAATTTTAATGAGTCACCTTTTGACAGAACATCCAAATGAAGCTTTTGAAATATATTCAAATTTAAATTCAAAATTATCCTCAATTTTTGAAATTATAAGAGACGAAGATTTTCAGGGATTTTGAAATCCTTGAATAAAACTTCTTTAAGATCAAATGGATTTTTTCTTGTTTTCCTTAATTCACATTTCCCGCATTTTTTCAATTTCTTTTTTATCCAGAAATTTAAGATATTTTGTTTTTCTTTTGAGGCCAATTTTAATTTAAAAACGAAAAGAGCATTTTTCAGTAAAATGTATTTGAAAAATTTATTTTATATCTTTTATATATATCAACTCCAAATATTTTAAATGATAGAATATTCACACAAAGCCCAATAGCATTGCTGTACCTAAGAGGAGCATAATTATTCCTGCTATTAGATGCAATTTTCTAATATTCTTTTTTTTCCATCCAGAAACGTCTTCAACTTTTGCAAAGCCTGCATAGATTATTAAAGTTATTGCAATCATGGGCATAACAAAAATTAGATTGTAAAGAAGTAAAGGAGGGATTGTTTTGATTATCTCATATGCAGATAAAATGCCTCCTGCTATTACATAAGGTCCAATAGTACAAGGCAAAAGAAAGAGAGTTACAAAAATTCCAACTCCGAAGGCTCCTTTAGGACTTGTTATTCCGGAAATTATTTTCTTGACCTTTGGTCTTAATGATAAAGGCATTTCTGTTGCAAATCCTCCGGGTTTATATCTTGCAAAATCCTTTATATTTAGAATTCCTAAAATGATTGCACTAAAACCAAGAATTTTATAAAGCCACAACCTTATAGCAGTCAAAGTTTGGACAACTTGGAAAAATTTTATAATAATCAAACCATAAAATAGATACATAACAAAAACTGAGATAGTAAAAGCCAAGCCCGCCAATAATACATTTCTTTTCTTTTTTGGATTATAGGTTAAAATTGCAATCAGCATTAAAGTTAAAACTGTCAAGGCACATGGATTTACTGCATCTACTGCAGCTAAAGAGATAAGTTTTACAAATGTAAGTTTTGTTTTTATCTCTTCTCCAGTAGTATTTTGATCTGTTTGGTTTTTATAGGTGGTTTTATTTACATTTTCTTCGGTAGTATTTTGATCCGTTTGATTTTCATAAGTATCTATTTTTTCACCATTCCATTGAAATATCCAACCCTTCAACTCAATAGCATTTTCAAAATAAATATTTTTTCCAGAAAGAGGTACTGGCTGTGGGTCCACAATTTTGTAATTAACTCCTTCAAGAACAGAAGAAATATTGTATGATGTTAATAAACTTCTTAATAATTCATTATTTTCCCCTTCATTAACTTTTATCAGAATTCTATTATTCATCCATATTTTCGGTTTGCCAGGCAAACCAATTAAATCCAGATTTTCAAAATCAACAGATGAGCCATTAATCAAAGGGCATGAATTTCTTTCTGCTTTGGTTATTATATCCAAATTATTTAGAATTGGATAATCACCAGCAATATGTTTTTCCTTGCTTAGAATTATTAAAGGGACTCCCAATCCCGAGTTATACTTATTATTATATTCTAAAAGCAACTGAGCATTCTCTCCTTGCTGATAAATTTCATATTCTATCGCAACAGTATTTGGATATTTTTTTAGCAAATCAACAAGTACGGGGTCTGTTTTTGCACAATGAGGGCATCCTACTCCCGTAAAATAAACAAAACACACTGTTTTATCTTCTTGAGCGGAAATTACAGGCAGAATTACTCCCACCATTAACAAAAACAAAACCAATATCTCTTTCTTCATAACATTTTAATGATGAAACTATATTTATATTTAAGTTTCAAAATATGAAACTTATGAAACCGGAGAAAAAAATTATTTTCGGGACACTCATCTTATCAATTTTTGTTTTTATTGTTGCTGCAATATCTTTTTATGTTCAGATAGAAATATCGAGTGGAAATGTCTGCGGCTGCGCGATACCAGTTCCTTTGTTTATTCCTTTTCTCGCTTCAATGGGTTTATTCATAGGGACTCTTTTATATCACTTCTTTTTTCCATATAAATACAAAATTAACAGAGAAGTAATTTTAAAGATGTTCAATAAAGCCGAGAGAGAAATCTTAAAAAAATTATTGGAAAATGATGGCTCCTGTCTGCAATCAAAATTGACGAGAGAAACCAGTTTATCAAAGGTGCAAGTATTCAGAACTCTTGAAAATCTGGTTTATAAAGGAATCATAAAAAAAGAATCTTATGGAAAAACAAACATCATTAAACTTAAAAAAGATATTTATGATTTATTTTATTGATGAATACTTCACTTATTTATAATTTTCTTTGGAACGAAAATAGATTATATAAAATCAAAAACTTTTAATATAAAGAAAGATATATTATTTATGAAAATGAAAGATATATTATTTATGAAAATACGAATATATTTTTTGCCAATCGTCATATTTATTCTGTTAAATGGAATAGTTTATGCAGTCTGCACAGATTCAGATGGAGGAGTAAATTATTACAAAAAGGGAGAAGTCATAGATAAATACGGAAGAAAATACACCGATTACTGCTATATGAACTATCTAAGAGAATACTATTGCACATCCTACGGA
>JAGGTL010000041.1 GCA_021163805.1 Candidatus Aenigmatarchaeota archaeon
ATCCAGTTGACTAAAATTTCTCTGTTTTCTCTAATACAGGTGTTGCTTAATTCTTCTATTTTTTCAACAATCTCATTTGAAATTTTTTTGTAATGGAAAATATCCAAATGCGCTTTGTCAACTTTTTTCTCTGCTCCTGCCTGCTGAGCATGTTCTCCAAGAACTCTTCTCACAGCACCGTTTATGATGTGAGCTGAGGTATGATGTTGCATCAGTTGTTTCCTTCTCTCCTCATCAACAACAAGTTCAACAAGTTTTTCCTCTTTTAATTTTCCTTCAACTTTGTGCAAAATTATGTTTCCTTGTTTTACAACTTCCAAAACCCTGTGATTTCCAATAAATCCCAAATCACAATCCTGACCCCCGCTTCTCGGATAGAAAACTGTTTTATCTAAAACAACATAATCATTCAATATTTTCAATACTTTAGCTGTTGTTCTTGTTTTTCCTTTATAATACAATTTCTTTGTTTCGGGTAAACTTGTTAAATCAAAAAGTTTTTTCTCTTCTTTCTTTTTTATCTTCTTTGAAAACTCCAAATTTTTTGGAAGTTTAATTTCTGGTTTGACTTCTTTAATTATCTCAGGGGTAATTCCATGAGATTGGTATAATTTTCTTAAGGTTTCTGCATCAAATTTCTCGGTTTTTTTAACGATATTTATTGCATTTTTTATTGTTTCTTTATATTTTCTTTCTTCCTCTTTCAAAACATCTTCAATAAAATTAAAATTTGCTTTTCTTAATTCTGGATAAATCCCGAATTCTCTTGAATGGAGTTTCATTAATTCACCGAGAGCAATATCCAAATTTTTCTTTCTGAGAATTGAAAAACATTCTCTCAAAATTTTTCTTAAATTATAACCTCCAGAAACATTGGAAGGCAAAGCATTATCTGATAATGCGATCAATAAAGTTCTCGTATGGTCTGCAAGTATTATTTTTTCTTTTTCCGTTAAATTAAATTGATTAAGATATTTTAAAACCTCTGGAAAAACAACTTCATAACTCGTTTTTGTTCCGTTCAGAATCCATGGAAATCTTTCCAGACCAGCACCCATATCGATAACTTTTGTTTCCAATTCAACGAGTTTGTTTGAAATTTTTTTGTATTGCATATATACTTGATTTCCCAATTCCAAGCCCTGAACAAAAAACTCAATGCATGGCCCAGCATTGCCGCCGCCTTCCCAGGAATCCTCATGAAAAAAAATTTCCTCTTCGGGAATTTTAAATCCTTCTGTTAATAATTTATAAATATAAAAAATCCCCTCATCCTTGAAATAAATAAAATTATTTGGTTTATTGAAAACGTGTTGTCCAACCATTACAAATCCGGAATAATGTCTGCCAGTTACTCCTATATTTTCCAAATCATTAAATCTGAGGCAAAATTGCGGAACCAATAAGGGATTTGCTGGAGGCTCAACCTCTCCAGAAACGCAATAAGGCTGGAAATCATATATTGAAGCCTCAACAAAAAAAACATCATCTCTCCATCTCGCCAAAACAGGATATCTTTTTATCGGAGTATGATTAAATTTTTTAAAAATTTTAACAAAAGTCCTCCATGTCTGGTAGTAATTTTGCTTTTCTCCAACGGGATTCCGAATAAATCCATATCTTGGCAAACCCGCTTTTATTCTGCATTCATCATCATCGCAGAAATCTCTAACTTTCTTGCTCCAGAAATATTTTCCGCAGATTTTACATTTACTTCTTTTAAAACCAATTTTTTCCAAAGTTTTATAAGGGTATTCTTTTTTTCTGAACTGCATAAATTAAGCCTTTTAAAAAAAGGTTTAAGCCAAAACAGGTAAATAGGTTATTACTTAAAAAAGATATAACTAAAATAGATAATTACATACCAACAACTTTAACAATAATTTCTCTTTCTCTCGGCCGATTGTCAAAATCGATGAAAATAATCTGCTGCCAGGTTCCCAAAACCAAATCCCCATTTTCAATTGGACAGCAAAAACTCGGTTTAAGTAAAGCGCTCCTTATATGAGCATAACCGTTGCAATCACCCCATTTTTTGCAATGTTCGTAATCCTTGTTCATGGGAGCAATTTTTTCCAGAATTCTTTTCAAATCGTTTATCGCTCCTCCTTCAAATTCAATTGTGGTTATTGCACAAGTAGAACCAGGGCAGAAAATTAAGCAGATTCCGTCTTCAATTTTTGAATTTTTTACAATTTCCCGGACTTTGTCAGTGATATCAATTACATCATTGAAACCTTTTGTTGAGAGCTTGAATTTCATAAAATAAAGATAAATTTTTAAAAAGTGTGATTGTGTGAGATTTCACACAAAAATGAGAAGTCCTACACAAACAATTAGAACTAATAGAGTAGTTATCCAAATCTTTTTTCTTGAATTTTTATATCCTGTGTAAAATCCATCTAATAAACTTATACATATAATCGGAATTAAAGGCCATGGTATTTTTAGAGAAAGAGCAAGGCATCCAAGTATAGAGAGTAGCAAGGGAAGATAATAAAGTTTTTTACTTTTGATTTTATTGGAACACTTCTTAATTAAGTAACCAATAATAAATGGAGGCATTATAATCAAAAGAGAAAAAGGAACGAAAAATATTAAAATAAAAATTATAACTCTAAGTAAACCCAAGATTCTTTCATTTAGAGGAACATAGTTCGGGTTTAACTTTGGTTCGTATCTTGTTGGAATGAAGAAAGAATCTTCATTTAAGCCTTTTAGGTCACCTTCATATTTTAATAAAGTTACATAGTTTTCATTTGTTAGGTTGTACTTGTCTCTCCAATATTTTTCCAACTTGATCATGTTGTGAGTAGATAAAATATTTTTCTCGTCCTTTACAGGCGTTTCTGAAAATACATAAACACTTATATTTGTTCTTCCTTCATTTATACTTGATATTTTTAATGGGTAAAATGGTTTTTCTGGTTGAAATGTAAACTTTAAAGGAGTTGCTATTCCTTGTTTTAATTCAACAAGAATTTTTACTGCTTGAAGAGAAGCATTTTTACATTCCTTTTTAGATTTCATTATGCCTTCTAGATATTGCCTTGTATATTCTTCTGGAAAGTTAGGATAATAGTAGTGAGGAAGAGTATAGATATAACTTGCACATTTTCTATCCGTTTCTGTAATTGTTAAATTTTCATACTTGTTTGCCAAATTAATTTTATTAGCAATAAAATAGAAATCTTTTTTATTACAATACTCCTGCAAAATTGGTACAGAAGTTTCTGGAACTATATATTCGTGTCTATTTAACCAATCAACGAGAGTAGAGGCATTTGTTGCCTTTAAAATTGTGATGTCATAAATATCAACTTTCTTTTCTTCTATAACTTGAACTCCTCCTTTTTCTTGAATATCAGCTACGCCTAATATGTCCCAACCGCCTTTTTCTTTTCTAGGAGTAAATAAATCAGCTAAATCATAAAATATATGAATATCTCCTTTTTCAACTTCTGGTTTTATTTTTGATTGAAGTGGTGTAATCCAAGCAAGATTTGTTAAATTCTCGGTTGCCATCTTTGTAGATAAAATCATTGTTTCGTTTGTTCCATCCCAAAAAATTGCTGCTTTTTGAGAAGGAAGATAAACATGCTCGTAATAGTCTGGAACAAATACACATCCATCTGCTAGAGCAATATGTGTTAAACAAATAACAGTTAATAAAATTAGAAAAACTTTTCCTTTCATATAATTAAACACATAAAATATATAACTAAAACTCTTTTGGAATTACAAAAACCAAATCCTTCTTGAAAATTTTATCTTCCTTATTAATTTCAACTTTAACCCTTTGGCCCTGCAAATCTTTTTTTAAAATAATTTCTTTGATTTTCCCTTTTATTCCTCTGTTTTTACCTCTAATAATTAAAACATCTGCTCCTTCTTTATACGGAATAACTTTATTAATTTTCTTTGTTTTAAGAGAAATTTTCAGGGTATCTCCAACATAATATTTGTCTTTTTCTTCCTTGGGCAGCAAAATATTCCTTCCATCATGCAGATTCAGTTGCATCCCCTTCTTCAGCATCCTTTTCCCAATAATTTTGCAATATTTATATTCTGCATCTTTTTCGCTGATTTTTCTGAATTCAAAAGATTTTTTTGATGGAAGAATTAAATAGTTTTCTTTTGTCTTCTTAATTGTTAAAATATCCATCAATCCAACCGGAAATTTCTCCTCCGTAATTTCACGACCATCGATCAAGATTTCCTTATTTTTGATTATTTTCTTTGCTTCTTTTCCAGTTTCGCAGAGTTTAAAAATATCTCTTACAATTACTGCTAAAGGAATGCATTCTTTTTTTCTGTGCGGGCCCGGAACAGGGACAAAGGCAAATCTCTTCTTTTTTCTTCCCAATGGCCAGAATTTCGGCATTTCCTGCCTTTTCAAGTGTACCATAAATTAGATTAAAAATTAA
>JAGGTL010000034.1 GCA_021163805.1 Candidatus Aenigmatarchaeota archaeon
TGTTTAAAATTTTCTTCATTTTCAAACTGTCCTGCTCCAAAATTGGACTCTCGCAGATAATTCTTATATCTCTCTTCTTTGTTCCAAACCCTCTGCTAACCAATTCTTTCGCCAATTCCTTGAAGTCCGGTTGATTAAAGGAAATCGGAATGTGTTTTTTTTCTCCCTTTTCTGTAAATTCAATTCCAGAAAAGTGGGTGTGCAATTCTTTAAATTTTCTGACTTTGTCAAGAATTTCAAAATAATCAATTTTTCCTCCCCGCCTGGCAAAAATGTGGGCGAAGTCAATTATCGGAGCGCATCCTTTTACTTCTTTGCAAATTTTCAGAATTTCGTCAAGAGTTCCAAATTGCGATTTTTTTCCGGTTGTTTCAAGACCGAGAACAACATCAAACTTGTTTTTATCTATTTCTTTTCTCAATTCTATGCAACTTTTTTTTACAAGTTCGTAATTTTGTTCAGTTGATAATTTTCCATAAAAACCGGGATGAAAAACGATGTATTTTGCCCCCAAATAATGCCCAATCTCGCATGAATCAAGAATTCTTTTTTCACTCGCCTTAACTTTTTCCGGATTGCACAAGTTTACAAAATAAGAAGCATGTATGGATAATTTAACTCCTAATTCCTTTGCAACCCTGCCAATTTCAACTGCCTCTTCTTTTTTCAGATAAATGCCCCTGACAAATTCAAGTTCCATCGCATTCAATCCCAATTTTTTTACATCTTTAATTCCCTGAAGTGTATCTCCTTTTGTAATTGTGGGTATCCCGGCCGGACCTAAATAAATCATCTTGGTCAGAAAAATACTCTCATACTCAGAAACTTTTTTGTATTTCTCATAAATAAATATTTTTAAATTTTAAAGAGAATTATGAGAGAATATATAGAGGTGGATGATTTCAAAAATGGAGATGAAGATACTCCTTTGAGGATTAGGTGCGGGGTTATTCACTCTCAAGACACAAAAAACCCAATTTATTTAAAACCTCGTTCTGGGTCTACAGAAGCAATAGTTCAGAATTTAGATGACTTAAGCAGATTAAAATACCGGAAAGAAATTATTGCTTATGGAATTAAAAACCCGGCAACCAAAGAAGAGAAGGCAACAACCAAAAAAGAGGGGGAAGTCATATTTCATATAGATTTCTATAAAATCTTATCATAACTGCTTAATATTTAACAAATTGTCTTATGGCAAAAAACAGATATGCGAGATTCTGGTTAGAAAAAGAAAATGAAAAACTCTTTGAGGGTTGTTTTTCAGATGAAGATGAGATTCCTTACACTGATTTAAAAAATTATTCTGATCATATATTGACGGAATGCCTGAAAAAACCTGGAGAACTTTCCAGAATTACGGTAAGATTTATACTTGGCAGAAAGAAAATACAGAAACTAAATAGTATAGAAAAAATGGTATTTGTAGATATCAAAAATAATTCCGCCTATCCAGAAGGATTAATGCTGGTGCCTTTGGATATGGATATACAAAATCTAAAAAGTCTAAAAGGAGGATCAGTAATAAAAGAATTGTTGGGCGGCGATGAGGACGATTTTGTTGAAAATGTTTTTAAAACCTATGGAGATTCATCAATAAATAAATCTGATAAGAAGGATTATCATCTATTTTTATACGAAATAATCAAAAAATAATTACCTCTTGCTTCTCTGTTTGTGCCTTCTCGGACCTTTTTTGCTTCTTGAGGGTTTGTGCGGTTCGGTTCTTCTCACATCGGGAATCAACAAATTTCTGTCATAATTTAGAAATTTTCTTTTCAGTTCTTCTCCCTCCAAGGAAACCAGTCCCTTTGCAATTCCCTGAGCAATTGCCTCCGCCTGACCAATTATGCCCCCTCCTCTCACATTTGCACTTATTTTAAAGTTTTCATTTCCCGCAATTAAAAGAGGTTCGAGAATTTTTAATTGCGCAATCTTTGGAAAATTTTCAATGGGGGTATGGTTTACAATAATATTTCTTTCTCCTTTTTCCACTCTTACTCTCGCAACCGCTCTTTTTCTCCTGCCAACAAATATTTTACCCATTATTTTTTACCGTTTAAAAATTTACTTAATTCGTAAATAAAGACAAAATTGCATTTTAATTTGTCAATCTGTTTTCCAATTTTCCTGCATTCTATATTTTTATATTTTTCTGGAATTCCAACAAAGGTTTTTATTCTTCTAAAAGCTTCCTTTCCTTTTTTTGTTTTGTAGGGAAGCATTCCCCTGATAGTTCTTCTAACAATTTGGTCCGGACTTGAAGGAAAAAATGGTCCGTGCTGCGGAGTTCCCCTTTGCCTTCTCTCCAGATATTTTTTAAATATGTCTTCCTTTTTTCCGGAAATTACTGCAAACTCGGAGTTTATAATTGCAATTTCCTCTCCACTCATGGCTTTTTTTGCAACTTCTGTTGCCATTCTTCCAAGAATAGTGTTTTTTGCGTCTATAACTTCCATTTTTAAATTTATAAAAAAAATTTAAGTTTCTAAAATGGAGATTACAAATAGCATAATTTGGTTTTTGCCGCAAAAGTTTTAATAATGAGATTCATTTATGAGGAGGGATATTATTGTAATTCCGAACTCAAAAAAATCCGAAGTAAAAGAAAATGGAATTCTTATTGTGAAAGTCAAATCAAAACCGGAAAATAATAAAGCCAATTCGGAAGTTGTGAAACTGCTCTCAAAGCACTTCGGAAAGAAGATTAAAATAATCAAAGGATTTAAGAGTAAAAGAAAGTCTATTGAAATATGCTGACAAATTTTTTCATGTTTGTGAAATAACTGATTGGTTGGCATGGAGAAATCGGATGCAGAGGAACAAATGAAAATATTGAATGAATTCAAAGTGATTAAGCAAAAATATGGTGCTGGAAAAAAATTCGCATTTAGAAAAATTAATTGGACCAGGCAAGATTTGAACTTGCGACCTCCACGTTATCAGCGTGGCGCTCTAACCAAGCTGAGCTACTGGTCCATAATATAATTAAATAGATTAAAAGTCAAATATTGGAGGTTGATATGGACGAGGGGGGATTTGAACCCCCGGCCTCCGCCATGCCAAGGCGGCATTCTACCAGTATCCTAAACCTTTTACAAGGTTTCTTATTAATCAATCATCCCCGAAATTTTCGCTTAATCCTTTTCTCCAATATAATCAATAAAAGGTTTAACTGAACTACTCGCCCATAATTTAACAATAATCTTTATAATTTCTGCTATCCGAATAATCCTTTTAATTTCTCTTTCCATATGCTGATAAAATTCTAAAAATGGGCCTGAAGAGATTTGAAATCAAGGCAGGAAGTTTTTCCATCCGCTCTCTTGACCTCCGGCTTTTACGCTAGAGCTGAAAAGGCAAAATGCCTTCTGGCCTTATAAGACCGGCGCTCTAACCAAACTGAGCTACAGGCCCATATTTAATTTTATTAAATTACTTTATGAA
>JAGGTL010000026.1 GCA_021163805.1 Candidatus Aenigmatarchaeota archaeon
ATCAACTTCTCATATTCAAGCTGCTTCAAAATAGGATATAATGTCCCCTTGCTTGGCTTCCATTTTCCTTTTGTTTTCTCTTCAATTTCTTTTAATATCTCATAACCAGACTTTGGTTTATTCTTTAAAGAATGTAAAATATATAATACAAGAAACCCCCTCTCTTTTCCATTCTTGCAGTGAAATTTCCACAGACCTATCATATATAATAATAAATAAATATTTAAATATTTCGGTTTCGAACCGTTCAAATTCGTAATATAATTTGAATTTCCATCTGCTTCACTTAATATTAGATCAACTATTGCATTTGAATTATTATATCAGGCCCGTACAATATCCTTAACAATAGAAATCAGTTTATTGAAAGCTTTTTTATTTGCTTTGTATTTGGCAAATTCAACTAGGACGCATAAATTCAGGCAATTCTTGATTTTTTTATAATCTTCAGGCTTTCTTTTCTTCAACACCTTAAGCAATTCTGTATTGGTTATTTCTGCATTTATTTTTAATTTGTTCGAGAAATAAAATCTTAGTGCCTGCGATACTTTTTCATAGGCATCTTTTTCTTTCTTATTTTTAAATAATTCCTCGGCTTCTGCAATCATTTTTTTTACCTCTTTTTTATAATCAATTGGTTTTTCAATTTTCTTATTAGGTGTATTTTCTGCAATTTTTGACCTTTTAAGATATTTTTTGTAAATCCAAATTAAACCGATCAAAATTGGAATTAATAATAAAGACCACCAATTAGAATTATTTCTCTTTTCTTTTTCCTCTTCTAAATTAACATTTTTTATTTCATCTTCGATATAATCTGCCGTAATATTCTTGTTTTCTCCAAGATTGTTTTGATAATTAACAGCAATTTTTGTTTGATTTTCGGAGATTTGCTTAAACTCTATTTTACTTCGATTGAAACCTCGTTCTAATAATTTTTCATTAAGCTCCTTAAATTTTTTATTTTGTCTAAGTTTATCCAGCATTATATTTTTCTCCTCTTGGGTCAAACTCATCAAATTTTTTATTGTTCCGTTTTCCATTTCTCCCTTTATTTCGGCGGTTTCACCGTTTTGTTTTTGATAGTTATATTCAAAAGTGCCGGTATTGTTTGATTTTGGATTAAAAGAAGAATTCTTTAACTTATAGCCGGAATTTAACAATTTTTTATGTTTTTTCTGAAATTCTGGATTGCTTTCAATATTTTTTCTGAAATTCTCTTCCATCTGTTTTTGTTCTTGGATTTGCTTTTCCATCTGTTGTTTTATGGCATTGGTATTTTGATTAAGTTGATTATTTTCTATTTTATTTTGGATATTTTGTCCTAGTTGATTTGTTTGCTGATTTGGTTGTTGAATATTAGAACCGACCTGCATGGTAAAAGAACCGCCAGAAGAATAGGATGTTGACTGCATATTAATGCCATTGCATCTATAAATAGAGGTTATTCCCTGAATCGGCACTTTAATTCCAGAATCTTTGACTAAAACACGCAGAGAATTTGAGTTTATTGTTTCCTTTTTTCCGGTCTCCGGATTGGTATAATTTATTTGCGCCGGACTTATCGTATACTCTCCAGCTTTAAAGGGTTTTATTGGTTCATAAGCTATAGCAGTCTCTCTTTTTTCTGGAAGAATATATTCAAAACATTTGATATCTAATCCATTATTTCCAAAAACATTTCTATCAATAATTTTTATTGGTATTTCTTTTCCAAAAGGATTTGTAAATTTTAGAAGAATGGTGACATTATCTCCCGTTTTTATATCTGATTTATCGATAATTTTTTCAACTTGTAAAGAATTGGCTATGACAATGTTTTGTAAGAATAAAGCCAAAAAAATCAGAAAGAATATTCTTTTCATATTACTATTCTATACTTTCCGTAAATTATATAAACATTAATTAATAGAACTACAAGAACTGTTGCAAAAAACCAATCTTTTATGCTGACCTGTTCCCAATCTCTTTCTATATTTTCTCCAATATTTTTGTAAATCTCATCCAAAGTATTTTCATTAACAGATTTGTAATATTTTCCTCCTGTTTCCCTAGCAATTTTTTTTAAAGTGGTTTCGTCTAATTCGGCATATTGGGGATTTCCAAAGAAATCATAACCTAAAATTGCTGGTTTTTCAGAACCCATTCCAACAGTGTAAATCTGAATCTTGTTTGATTTTGCAAATTTTATTGCCTCTTCCGGAGTTATAACTCCCGCATTATTTACACCGTCGCTCAATAAAATTATGACTTTTTTCTTATTCGGTATGGAGGTTGCCATATCTATTGCCAAACTCAATCCATCACCTATTGCCGTTCTTCCATTTCTTTGTTTTATGGCCATCAGTTTTTCAATTGCCTTTTCTTTAAAAGGTGTTAAATAACAGGCGGTAGTTGCACCAGATTCAAAAATTACAATTCCAGCATAATCCTTTGGTTGCAGACTATTTATCAAAATTTTTGCGGCTCGTTTTGCTGCCTCCAATCTTGTAGGCTTATAGTCTGTCGCACTCATAGAACCAGAATCATCGATAACCAGAACAACATTTATTCCTTCCTTTGCCGTTTTTAAAGGTATTTTTGGATCGGCGAGACCTGCTATCAAAAGCAATATGGCTATTAAAATTAAAATAAAGGGTATATGCATTCTAAAACTTCTCTTTTTGTTTAAACTTTCTTTTATTATTCCAATTGAACTGAATTTCAAAGCAGATTTTTTCTTTTTTTCTCTGTAAATTTTGTAAAGATATACCAAAAAAGGTAGAATTAATAAGGCAATTAATCTCCCCGGTTCTCCAAAACTTAACATACTATCTCCTTCTATTTCTTAAATTAAAAAATTTTACGAGGGGTACATAGAAAGGATGTTCTGTATCTATCTGTATTATATCTATTCCAAATTTTTTCATTCTGTTAAACAATCTTTTATTTTCTTCTTCAACCTTCTTATTATAAATCTCCCTGAAAGTTTGATCAGAAGTGTTAATTAAAACTTGTTCGCCCGTTTCTTTATCTTCAAGCAGGATATATCCTATATCAGGGAGTTCTCTTTCTCTGTTATCCGACAGTTTTATTAAAATCACATCGTGTTTGTTTTTTAAAAATATTAGGGGTTTTTCAAAATTGCCAGATAAAAAATCTGAAATTATAAACAAAATTCCTCTTTTCTTTATAATTTTGCTCAGGTGAATTAAAGAATTTTCTATATTTGTTTTCTTGTTTTTTGGTTGGTAATATATTAATTCTCTCAATAATCTCAAAACAAATTTCTTTCCTTTTCTGGGTCTGATAAATTTTTCAATGTGGTCTGTAAATAAACACAAACCCACATTATCGTTGTTTTTAATTGCTGAGAACATGATAGCTGCTGCAATATCTGCGCCGATCTCTTTTTTGCTCTTTTCAAAACCGAACTCATTACTTGCAGAACAATCAAAGACAATATAAATATCTAAATCTCTTTCTTCTATAAATTCCTTTACGAAGGGCAAATTAAATCTCGCAGTAACTTTCCAGTCAATCGTTCTAATATCATCTCCGGGTATGTATTCTCTAACCTCGGAAAATTCAATTCCGCGACCTTTAAAAATGGAGTGATAATTTCCGGCTATTAATCCTTCTACCAATTTATTTGTTTTTATTTCAATTTTCCTTATTCTCTTCAAAACTTCTTTCACCTTCGGCATATTAGATAAAATAAGGCAAAGCTTCATCTATTGTAGAAACTTCTATGATTTCCAAACCCCATTCTTTTTTTGCAATTTCTTTTAAATCTATTGTTTTTGGAATATATCTCGTATTCAATATTTCAAAACCAAATCCGACAGGTTCCTTTGTTATAACTCTTTCATAATAGGTTATATTAGACTGTCCCTTCGGGACTAAAAAATATTTATAGTGGGCATCTGCAACTGCTTTTGCTTTTTCTATAATTCCGCCGACTCTTCCGATACTTCCATCAACATCTATTGTTCCCGTAATTACCGCATCTTTTTTCAGAGTTTTGTTTTGAAGAGCGGCAATTGTTGCGATAGTAATTGCCGCTCCGGCACTTTCTCCCCCCACCAGTTCAGCAGTTCCGGCTTTAAAATCAAACAGAAAATCTCTGTCAAAAGTATAATTTGATTTCAATTTGGCGACAGTAACGGCTTTGTTTACAGAGTATTGAATATCAGTTTCAAGGAAGGGATTCGTATTTATGAGAACCTGGTTATTTCCTGGTATTAATTTCACGGTCAAATTTCCCACCACGCCTTTTCCCCTGCTCGAAACAGCAACTATAGGGATACTTCTTTCTATTGGATAATAAAGTTTCTTATTGCTGTTAATTGCATATATTATTTTTTGATTGCTAACTTCTTTTGAAAGACATTCTATTTTATAGTCAAGCAGATGTATATTATGAAGATTGTAAAAACTCAATAAAAATAAAACTGTTAATGCCAGATATATAATTTTCTTATTCATACTAAATCACGGAGGCCGTATTTTTGACAGAATGTCGTCAATGATTTTATCAGAAGTTATTTCTTCTGCTTCGGCTTCATAAGTTAAAATTATTCTATGTCTCAAGACATCGTGAGCAACAGCCCGGATATCTTCGGGTATGACATATCCTCTGCCTCTAAGCAAAGCATAAGCTTTTCCGCATAAAATCAACCAGATAGACGCTCGTGGAGAAGCTCCATATTCAATTAAACCTTCTATATTTAAATTATAATTTTCCGGATATCTTGTGGCATCTACAATTCTGGCGACATATTCTTCAATCTTCTCATCGGCATAAATCTTTTGATTAAATTTTTGAATTTCAACAATTTTTTTGGAATCAAAAAGTTTCTTTATTTTTATCTCAATTCCCTGTGTGTTTCTCTTGATGATGTCTCTCTCCTCATCTTTTTTTGGATAAGCAACCAATAATTTCATTGCAAATCTGTCAACCTGCGCTTCTGGTAGTTTATAAGTTCCTTCCGTTTCTATTGGGTTTTGAGTTGCAATCACCAAAAAAGGTTTATCTAACTTAAAGGTGTCTCCTTGAATGCTAACCTGTCTCTCCTGCATAGCCTCCAATAAAGCAGATTGCACTTTTGGAGGGGCTCTGTTAATTTCATCTGCGAGAATAAAATTGTGAAATATTGGTCCTCTCTGAGTATAAAAATTTCCTTTTTTATGGTCATAAATTTTTGTTCCGATTATGTCTGCCGGTAACAAATCAGGAGTAAATTGAATTCTGCAAAACTTTGCATTTATTGTATCCGATAGTGTTTTTACCATCAATGTTTTGGCTAAACCCGGTACACCTTCGAGCAAGACATGGCCCTCTGCAATTAAAGAAATTAACAATTTTTCCAGTATCTCTTTCTGTCCCACAATTGTTTTTTCCAATTCATATAAAACCTTTTTCAGATTTCTCGAATATTTTTCTGCTTGAGAATTTAATTTTCTAATTTCAGCATTCATAGTAAGTCACAGATATAATGTAGATTTAAAATTTTATATGAACAGCGTCTCCCGAATAAATCATCAAAACAACTTTATTAAGCAATGTATATTCTAAACATTTTGGAATCTGAGAAGCGTGATTATGGCTGCTCCTTAAAAATTTGGTGAATTTGTTGGAGGTCAGATTACAATATTGAGACTAGCTACTAATTAAATAGTTATCTCTCTCACTTTTGTCGGCTCTTTTTTTGAAGATTCTCTTCTGAATTCATATATGTATGCCGTGCCGGCCTGAATAAGTCTTTCATCGTGGGTTACAATAAAAATTTGATCGAGCAATTCTGCGATTTTTGTTCTCAAAATTTCCGTTAGGTTTTTGATCGTATTTGAGTCTAAATTATGTGTAGGTTCGTCCAGTGCCAATAATTTTAAGTTCGGGGCTAAAACAATAGATAAAGCGATTCTCATAACTAAAGAAGCTATGGATCTCTCTCCACCCGAAGAAAAACCTTCAACATTTACCCATCTATTTTTTAAATCACAAAGTTGTAAAAGATAATCCCTGTTTTCTATTTTGAATCTAATTCCTATATAATCCTCATAAGGATAAATATAATTCCAAAGTTCATTCATTACCTCATTCAAAGTTTTTACGAATTCTTCTCTCAATATTTCCTGTACTTCAATCAAGATGGAAGAAAAATTGGACAGAACTGAAATCGCATAATCCAGATATAAAATTTCTTTTTTATTTATTTGTAAAAACTCCAAATCTCTTTTTATTTGCTTCAGAGTATTTTGTTTTTCTATTTTTATTTCTTCTTTATATTTAAGGTCTAATTTGGAAGTTAATAAGTTTTTCTTTATTTCTTCAACTTCTTTTTTAAGATTCTCATATATTGACTCATCAAAAGAAAGTTCTCTAAGTTCTCTTTCAATGCGTTCTTTTTCTCGTTTTAAATCCTTCAACCTTTGTCTTTTTATTTCCGCAGACTTTAGTTCCTCAAATAAGGTTTTTAAGTCCATGACTTCTTTCTTTATATCTGAAAGATCTATGTCTTTATATTTTATCTCCTCCAGTTTTTTTTGATAAAGCGATAAATCAAATTCCACATTCTTGAGTTGTTCGAGTCTTCTTTTAAAAAAATTTGCTTTTTCCATATTTTTATTTTCCAACTCAAATTCTCGTCTCTTCGAAGAATATTTGTTTTTTAGTTCTATGATTTTTTTGTTGAGCAAAAATAATTTTTCCTCTTTCTTCTTTATTAATTCCCCTCTCTTCTCATCTGAAAGCTCTCTATCGCAGGTAGGGCATCTTTCCTTTGAAGTTTTCAGATTTTTTATGGATTCCTCCAGATTTTGTTTTTTTAGTTCGCAGGTTACCAGAATATTTTTTAAATCTTCCTCCTCCTTTTTCAGTATTCTGATTCTCTCTTCGTCAAAGGTCTGTAAAAATAATGCACCTTCCTTTTTCTCTGCCAAAGCCTTCTCCAATTCATTTATTTTTGAAATCAGGAAAGACATTTCTTTTTCTCTTTTTATTTTTTCTTTTTCAAGATCATTATACAATGTTTCTTTATTTTTTAATTTTTTCTCTATATCTCTCAAATCTTTTTCTGGGATTTTTTTTATTTCATTTTGAAAAACTGAAATCGTCGCATTTAATTCAATTAGCATATTTTTCTTGTTTTCCATCTTATTTTTTTGTTCTTTTAGATTTTTCAATATTTTTTCTTTTTCTTCCAGTTGATTGTTTAAGTTTCTCGTATTTTCTTCCAAAGAAGACAAATCATTACTCAATTTTTCTAAATATTTTTCGATCTCCTGTTTTTTTTCTTTTAAATCTTTCTCATCAAAATTCGAAATGGTTTCTTCCCTCATATTTTTCTGGTTTTTGAATTTGTTTAAGAGAGTTGTTGTTTTTGCCCTCGCAAGTTCAAATTTTGAAAGTTTCAGTAAATTATCTATATCACTCATTCTGTTTCCGGGAGGCATAGTCAAAAAATAATCAAGTTTGTTTTGTTCTGCATAGATCACCTTTGAAAATAATTCATAATCCACCCTTAAAATCTTTTCAATTGCTTCTGTAACCTGAGCCTGATTTATTGCTATCAATTTACCATTTTCTCTTAATTCTGCGTAAGAAGGTTTATTTAAATAAATGCTTCTATTAATTTCATAATTTTTTTTATCGCTCTCAAAAATTATTTTAACATTTGCCAATTCCTCTTTGAAAGGCTTGTCCATTATCAAATCCGAAATTTTTATCCGCTTCTTTTGTATTTTTGGTGTTGTGCCAAAAAACCCAAAGCAAATTGCGTCAAGAATTGTGGATTTTCCAGAACCAGAAATCCCAACAAAGATGTTGTTTCCTTCCGTAAATTTCAATTTTGTTTTTTTGTGGGATTTGAAATTAATTAATTCGATTTCTCTGATCATAATAAAGCAGAGGTAAAAAAAGTCATAGTAAAATTATAACAATGTAATTATATGGTCTATGGTTTATTTAAAATTTTCTATGTAATTATAATAAAGTTAACAACAACTAAACAATAGTTCAACTAGATCATCGATATGACTGGTTGAGGTGAGAAAATGGAAAGAAACGAAATCTTGGTGGGAAAAAAGCCTTTGATGAGTTATGTCCTCGCGGTCATAACTCAACTTTCGGAAAGTGACGGAGAAGTGGTAATAAAAGCCAGAGGAAAAACGATCAGCAAAGCGGTGGATATAGCGCAAATTGTTAAAAACAAATTTGCCAAAGAAGCAAAAATTGGCGAAGTGAAGATCGGAACAGAAGAATTGGAAGCGAAGGAAGGCGGAAAAATAAATGTTTCAACAATAGAGATACCTGTGAAAAAGTAATTTTATTTTTCCTTTTTTATTTTTTTATATGTCATCTGATAGATTAATTATCAGACTTTCTATCTTTGTGATTTTTTCTGGTTTAATCGGTCTTTATTTAATTTGCATGTTTGTGGCGCCTCCATTTGTAAAGTTGGCGGAAATAGATAATAGATATATTGGAAAAACCATAATAACCAAAGGAATGGTTTCAAAGTCTTTTTTATCGAAATCAAAAACTTTGTTTCTGGAGTTAAAAGAGAATAAAAAGAAGATATCGGTCGTGATGTTTAATGTCAATAAAAATCTGTTTAAGAAAGGGGACTCAGTTTCTGTAAAAGGAGAGATTCATATTTACAAGGGAACGCCGGAAATTATTGCAAGGGATATTAAAAAGATTTAAAAAAAAGTTTGTTGTGCTGATGAGATATCCTCTCAGAACAGAATTCTTTCATATTCAATAAAATTGTTGTTTTCAGAAGGTATGTTTCCATAAAAAGAAGCGCTTCTTTATTTTCATTCTTTTTCGGCAAATAAGTATTAAATCATTTCAAACAACTTTCTACAAAACCATAAAATAAAGGAGAGGGATTTAATAGATTTGATTTAAATTCCGGATGCGCTTGAGTTGCAACGAAGAATTTGTGATTTGGCAGTTCTATAAATTCAACAAGCTTTCCATCTGGAGAAAACCCAGAAAAAATCATCCCATTATTTTGTAAAATTTTGTGGTATTTTGGATTTAATTCATATCTGTGCCGGTGTCTCTCAAAAATAACATTATTTTTTATCAGATTGAATTTTTTATACAAGTTATAAACTCTTGTTCCCTCCTTTAAAACGGCGGGATAAACCCCCAATCTCATTGTAGCTCCATATTTTTTGTTTTTTATTATTTCTCTCTGTTCTGGTAAAATATCTATTACAGGGTTTTTTGTGTTTTCATCGATCTCCGTTGAGTTTGCATCTTTTAATCCACAAACATTTCTGGCAAATTCAATTATGGCAAGTTGAAGACCAAGACAAAGACCCAAAAAAGGAATATTGTTCTCCCGGCAATATTTTATCATTTTCAATTTTCCCTCAATGCCAGTAATACCAAAACCTCCCGGAATAATTATTCCTTGTATTTTTGGAAGATTCAATTCGATTTTGGTAGAATCTATCCATATGATTTCCGGCTTATACCCCAAAAATGCGCAAGCGTGTTTTACCGCCTCCTCAACAGAGATATAAGAATCTGCCAATTTAAAATTACCTGTTCCAATATATTTTCCAACAATACCTATTTTTACAATTCGGTCTTTTTGTTTTAATATTCTTGTTCTTTCCTCCCATTGCTCTAAATCCAAAGAGTTTGTGATTTTTTCACTTAAATTTAGTTTATTCAATATTTTTTTTGAAAGATCTTGTTTTTCAAAGATCAAAGGCAATTCGTAAACGGTTTCAATATCTGGATCATCTATTATATTTTCCTTTGGAATATCACAAAAAAGAGAGATTTTTTGTTTCCTGACTTCGTCCAGATTTTCTCTAGACCGGCAAATAATAAAATCCGGTTGGATTCCTAATTCTCTTAATAATTTGACAGATTGTTGCGTGGGTTTGGTTTTTGGTTCTCCCAATTTATTTGGAATGGGTACATAAGAAACGTGAACAAAGACTACATTTTCTTCCCTGTTTAACTGTCTGGCCGCTTCCAGAAAAATTATATTTTCGTAATCTCCCACTATACCTCCAATTTCGATAAGAACTATCTCTGACTTTGTCTTTTTGGCAACATTTTTAATACAATTTTTGATCTCGTCTGTTATATGAGGTATTAATTGAACTGTTTTTCCAAGATATTCTCCTCTTCTTTCTTTTTCAATAACGGAATAATATATTTTACCCGTAGTTATGTTATGATCTTTTGTTAAAGATTCGCAAATAAATCTCTCATAATGGCCCAAATCTTCATCCGTTTCTCCTCCTTCTTCAGTAACCCATACCTCTCCGTGTTCTGTTGGTCGCAAAGTTCCGGCATCTACATTTACATAAGGATCTATTTTAATCGCCGTCACTTTATATCCCCTTGATTTCAATATTCTTAAAAGTGAGGCGGTTACTATTCCTTTTCCTAGACCGGAGATTATCCCGCCGGTTACAAAAATATATGCCATGTTCTACCCACAAAAATATTACCTCAAATTTTAAATTAAGCGAACAATTTTAATAATTATAACAGTGTAATATTTACAAACTTTTTGTGAGTGTTCATCTAAAAAAAAGTTGTCGGTTTTTTACGATATTGCTTTCTTTTTGCCATTTATTCGCAAAAAATAAAGAGTATATAAATTTTTAATAAATTATTTTGAACACTGTTCAAAAATAAATAATATAATTATTTATGAAAGAATTAAAAGAGATAAAAAAGATAAATAAAATATTGTTTATTTTGGCGAAAAATCCGGAAGGGCTGTGGATACGGCAGATAGCAAGAGAAACGAAAATTCCTCTATCAACAGTTCATTATTATATTGATAAAGTTATAAATGAGATTGTAGACAACATAGGAGTAAAAGATATGAAAGGCAGATATTTTGGGTTAAGAATAATAAAATTAAAACCAAAAATAAGAGAAATTATTGAAAAAAAAGATATGAAAAAAATATATAAAATTCTAAAAATATGTAAAAATAATTAAATAAAGTTCACGTGAACAACGTGAACATAACGTGAACTTCACGTGAACGTAAATATCAATATTTTAGGGTTTTAAGCCAAAATAAGAAGTTCACGTGAACAACGTGAACATAACGTGAACTTGACGTGAACAACGTGAACTTCACGTGAACGTGGAATAAACGATCAATATTAAAATTTTAATATATATGCTAATTCTAAAAATATATATTCCTAATTATTTGAAAAAAGATTTTTAAAAAACAGTGCAATATCTAAACATGAAATTGAAAGATATGGGAAAATTTATAAAAAAGCAAGCAGAAATATTTTGAAA
>JAGGTL010000014.1 GCA_021163805.1 Candidatus Aenigmatarchaeota archaeon
CAAAAGAAAGTCCCGAATTTGAGCAAATCATTTTACCGGATTTGGCAGAAAGAAACAAAGTTTTTTCCATGATATTGCCATCTTCCATCTGGCTGCCAATTAATACCTTCAAAGAACAAGAAAAAGCAGAAAAAATTTTAAAAAATAATTGTTAAAATTCTTTTAGAAAAAAAATCAAAAAATTTAATTCCCTAAAACAACTTTTACGCAATTTATTGAAAAAAGAGAATTTTGGATTTTTAAAATTCCAGTTCATTTACTTTTTCCCAAGTATTTTCATCCAAAACACTGATTTTGTTATCTCCAATTATATAAAGATAATCATCCAGATAAATTGCTCTTCTTGCATTTGTATCAATTATTACTTTCTCAAGTTTTATTTCATAGTTTTCATAAGAGAAAACATACCCATCACTTCTTCCTGGAAGGAAGAATATTTTATGTTTTTTGTCAAGCAGGAAGGCATGGTGAGTATTTAAAATATCAGACCAGTATTCCTGTAAAAAGTATTTACTGATTTCTTTAGGGTTTTCTGGTGAAGAAACATCAAAAAGAGAGATTTTGACTTTTGACTCTTCTTTTCCTATACCCAATATCTTATCCTCTTCTATTGGATGTAAATAGGAGGAATAACCAGGTATTTTAAGCTTTCCCTTTATCTCGGGGTTTTTTGGGTCTGACAAATCAATAACAAAGAAAGGGTCAATCTGTTTAAATGTAACAATGTATCCTTTATCACCAACAAATCTCACAGAATAAATTCTTTCCTGAAGACCATAATCTTTTATCTTTCCGACTATTTTCAAATTTCCATCTAAAATATATAAATCATTTGCATTTTGACTCAAACTATTTCCTAATGTGGTTGCAACTCTTAGATGATTGTCAAATTCATCAAGAGAGAATTGGTTTAAAGGTTTTCCAGGAATCTCAGCACTTGCCTCAACTTCCAGATCAAGATTTATTTTTATAATTCCTGTTTTCTCAAGTTCTCTTACATGCTCTTTCATATAATCTTTCATTCTGTTTAAAAATTCATTTTCTAATTTTCTCTGCTCTTCCCTGCCCAATGAAGACATATATCGCTCAAATATAATCTTAATTTCAACCATCTTTGCCTGATCACTTAGTTCATAATTTCTCAGCCTGTTTATATCTTCAATTACATTAAGAGGTACCAAATCCTTGCACTTTTCATTTAAGAAATTATTAATTAGTTCAATAAGATCTTTATAATAAAAATAAGTTACATAAATTGCATTGTTTGACATATAAACGACTGAACCACTTGAAGTTCCAATAAAGGAAATTGAGTTTTTTATCTTCCCAGAAATAGGATCTATTGAAAAACCATGATAAATTACATCTACAGGAATTTTGTTAACAGGATGATATATTTTGTAATATTCAACAGAGATGGGATTTCCTTTATAAGTAAGAGGTATAATAGGATAAGAAGTATACTGATTAATCCAGTTTTTTGTTATCAAATATATTTTGCCATCATAAAGCCTTGCTGAAACAAAACTACTGTTTAATTCAATTACCCATTTCTTATCAGGATTTTCTGGAGAGGAAATATCATAACCATAAATTTTATCTTTGGAGAAGACAACTAAAATGTTTTTATGCAAAAGAAGCTCTCCGGTTTTATCTATCTCCGCCAAATTTTCTAAATCTTCTGGAGGGAAGGCGTTTATAATCTTTGTTTTTCTTGTATCTTCATAATAGCGCCAATAACCTTTATATCCCCAACTCCCCGGAGAAAAATAAATTTCTTTGCCATTTGTTTTTACAATATCCGGCTCATCAATTCCTAAAACCTGAACATTTGTTTCAGAAACTCTTTTAGGTTCTGCTGTTTCTCCCGGTGCACTTTTTTCATATGAGATATCTTGACTCATTGCAAGAGTTCTCATATTGGTGGGAATCTCACTGGGAGATAAATATCCAAAACTTACAAATTCTGCTGATTCTTGCAAATAATTTCTAAGTTCCTGTTCTGAAGAGAATTTTTCAACTCCTGCAAAATCAGAACCTGAACTTGAATATGTTGAAACTGACTCAAATAAAATGTAAATTAATACAAGAATAACCAAAGCCACCAGATAATTAATTAAATTTATCTTATTTTTAGAAACTATCATAAATAACACCTCTATAAAAATACTAAGATAAAAAACTTTAAATAGTTTTAAGTAATCCTATACGACATCCTTAAACTCAAAATTAACAATATTTTTGACACAAACTGTTCGGAAAATTTTTTGATTAGGACAGAAAAGTAATTTTTACTATTAGTATTTATGTTGATAGAAAGACTCCCAAGCGGAAGCAAGATTATTGATGATTTTTTGAATGGAGGGGTGGAACACGGAGCAATAACAAATTTTTATGGACCCCCAGGGTCTGGAAAAACAAATCTATCCCTTCATTTTACTTTATCAAACAGTAAACGCGGAAAAACCGTTTTTATTGATACAGAAAACGGTTTTTCAATTGAAAGATTTTTCCAGATTGGAGGAAACCGAGAAATTTTAAAACAAATATTGTATGAAACGCCAACAAATTTCAAAGAACAACTTAAAACCATTCAGAAATTAAGAAATCTTGATATAAAGTTAATAGTAGTTGATTCCATTGTTTCTTTATACAGGCTTGAGATAAATAAAGATAATTTCACGGAAATAAACAAAGAACTGGCAAAACAACTTGCCATTCTTTCTTTCATAGCAAAAGAGAAAAAAATTCCCGTAATAATTACAAATCAGGTCTATTCAGTAAATTCAGACGAAATAGAACTTTCCGGCCGGGATATTGTAAAATATTGGAGTAAATGTTTAATTGAATTAAAAAAAATAGATGACAACAGAAGGCTTGCAATTTTGAGAAAACACAGAAGTCTGCCGGAAGGAAGAAAAGCGGAATTTGAAATAACAAATACCGGAATAGAAAAAGCAAAATTCAGAATTTTTTAATTATTTTCCAATCAGGGCTTTTTTACCTTCAACGTCTATATAAACAACTTCTTCTCCTTCCTTAAATTCTTTATTAGACGGAATTGTTAGATCAAACATTTCATATGTTTCGAGGTCCATTAATTGGGCGATATTTCCCTGAATACTTACAATCTGCCCTTTCTTTTTCAAAATCATTGGAACTTCAACATTTGCCGTTACGGGTTTTACAAGCATTCTTTTTTTGCCGTCGAAAATTCCGATTGCTTCCACTTTTGCTTTTGCTTCTCCATGTTTGCTTGTTTTTCCTTTGGACATACTTATAATCTTGCAAGGTTCTCCGTCTATTTTAATGTAATTCCCCTCTTTAAGTGTTCTTATCTCTACCATATTTGTAATTATTTTTAAAACATATATAACCTATTCAGATATTATTTATAACCAAAATTATTAGATTGATAAAAATAAGTTTTCAAGATTTATCGTTCCTTGCCCGCTTTTTCCTTTTATTTTAAAAATTTTGGTGTAAAGTTCCTCTGAAAAAAATATTTCTACACAGGGCAACCATTTTTTATTAAAATAAGTTTCAAACAACAAATATTCTTTGTTATTTATTTCTTTCATCACGATTCTGTATTTTAAATCAAAATTCCCCATCACTTCTTTAAAAAATTCAATCAAATTTTTTTTTGTAATTTCGTAGTTTTCTGAGTTATTAAAAAATATAAAATTCAATTTGAGATAATTCAGATAATAAAAGAATTGTTTGTTTGCCGTGGTATTTTCAAATGCTTTATATAAAGTTAAAGGAATTTCATTATAGAAAGTTCCGATATTTTTTGTTTCAACTTTTGGAATTTTTCCAGTAATATAGTAAATTTCATAAAGTTGTTTTAGATTAATAGGTTTGGATATATATTCGGAAAAAATTTCTTTTGGAACTAATTCTGCAATATCTTTATTTTCAAATAGGTTTAAAGGAGTAAGAAAGGGAACAAAAATTTCTTCTGCTTCAAATTCTCTTTTTAATTTAGTTATAATATTTTCTTTTATTTCGGAAATTCTTTTAGCTCCTTCTGGAAGATAAATGTTTTCTTTTTTAATAATTCCCTTTTTTGCAAGTTTTGCGATTTTCTGTTCCGGATTATTTTTTTCTTTTTTGATTTCCACATTATTCTCAAAGATTATTCTTCCCGTTTTTCTTAAAATTTTCTTCCTTGTGAGATTTATTGCTCTTTCTACAACATTATTTTTAAGAAATTCTTTTTCCAGATCTCTGAAAACCATATGACAGAATTTTCCATTGCAGATAACCACTTTTACAAGCGGAATTTTTACTTTTCCTATAAATTCGCAGGGAAATCTAATTTCATACGAAGGTACATAAAAATCTCTAACACCTAATCGATATTCTCTCAAAAATTCGCTTAGTTCTTTTATAATTTCAAAAACCGTTTCTGATAAATTTTTGTCTCCAGAAAGAGTAATATATAATCTATTTGAGGAATAATTGGCTCTTACAAAAAACTTATTTTTTTTCAATATATTCCGAATAACCGGAAAAATTTTTTCATCCAATTCTTTTGAAAATTTTACTATTAATTCCAATTCAGAGTACATAAATTAAAAGATTAATTTTATAAAATACAAAAAATAAAAAATTAAAATCAATAATTCATTCCTCCCATTCCTCCTCCGGGAGGCGTTGTTGATGATGTGCTTGATTTTCCAGCTGTAATTATATCGTCTATCCTTAGAATCATCTCTGCCACATCTGTTGCAGCGGAAACTGCCTGAACTTTTATTTTTGTAGGTTCTACAACGCCCAAGCTCTCCATATCATCCACTTTTCCTTCGGAAACATTTATTCCATATTCTTTGTTTCCACTCTCGTGTTTGCTCTTTGCTTCAACCAGCAATTCTACAGCATCCTTTCCAGCACTCTCAGCCAGAGTTCTCGGAATTATTTCCAAAGACTCTGCAAAAGCATCAATTGCTAATTGCTCCTTTCCACCTATGCTTACGGCATAATCTCTTAATTTTCCCGCCAGTTCTATTTCTGCCGCTCCTCCACCATATACGTAAGATGAAAGTTCTAAAGTGGAAGCAATTCCAAGAACGGCATCATCCATTGCTCTCTTTGCTTCATCAACAACATGTTCTGTTCCACCTCTTACAAGAATTGAAACTGCTTTTGGTTCTTTGCATTCTCTTACAAAAACCATTTTATCTTCGCCTATTTTCTTTTCTTCAACAATCCCCGCTTCTCCCAAATCTTCTGATGATATTTCATTTACATTTGAAACAATTCTTCCTCCTGTTGCCTTTGATAATTTTTCCATATCGCTTTCTTTTACCCTTCTCACAGCGAGAATTCCGTATTTTGCCAGATAATATTGAACCAAATCATCAATGCCTTTCTGGCAGAAAACAACATTTGCCCCGCTGTCTTTTACTTTCTCTGCGAGATTTTTTAGCATTTTTGATTCTTGATCTGCAAAAGCCTGCATTTTTTCCGGATCGGTTATTGAAATCTTTGCATCGGTTTCTGTTGATTTTACCTCCAGAGCAGCATTCAACAGCGCAATTTTTGCATTTTTAACGAGTTTCGGCATTGCCGAATGAACAATTTCTTTATCTACAACAATTCCTTCAATTAATTCTGTATCTGAAACTGAACCGCCTTGTTTTTTTTCTATTTGTATGTCATCAGGATTTATTTTAATAGTTCCATTTTCTTTGCAAGCAATGTAATTTATTGCATTAACGGCTATTTCTGCCAATTTTTCTTTTGAACTCTCAATGCCCTTTCCCGTCATTGCAGTCAATGCAATTTTTTTTAATTCTTGTGTATCTTCCAACGAAATTTTTTGACTTATCTCATTCAACAATTCTATGGTTTTACTTGCTGCCAATCTGTAACCTTTGACAATTGTCGTTCTGTGAATTCCCTGATCCAATAAATCTCCAGCCTTTTTTAAAAGTTGTCCGGCCAAAATAACTGCAGTGGTTGTGCCGTCTCCAACTTCTTGTTCCTGTGTTTTTGCAACTTCTCTTATCATCTTTGCTGCCGGATGCTGTATTTCCATTTCGTTTAAGATTGTGACGCCATCATTTGTAATTGTTATATCTCCCGTAGAATCTACCAGCATTTTATCCATCCCTCTAGGACCCAATGTACTTCTAACCATCTCTGAAACTGAAACTGCCGCCGTGATATTTGCTTTCTGAGCATCCTTTCCAGTCTGCCTTAAGGCATCTTCCGACAAAACCAATATTGGTTGAGTTATTCCGTTCATATTCCAAATATTATTACATAAAAAACTTTAAAAGAAGTGTCTGGAGAATTAAAAGTATTTCTTATATTTAAATGTATGCAATTTTTTCAATCATGGAAAATATATTTTTTACTATCTGTTTAAACAAGCCACATAATAATTTTTATTCTTTAAATATTTAATTATTTTTATGCAGAGGGCCAAAATTAAACTTTGGAGTAAAGATAGGAAAAAACTCGAAGAGACAGCAAAAAATATTAAAGAAATGGTTGAAAAATTGGGTGCGAGCATCAGAGGACCCATTCCCTTGCCGACAAAAAAATTGAAAATTCCGGTAATGAAACAGATAAAAACGGGGACTGGACATGGAAATGCAAAATTTGAGCATTGGGAGATGAGAATTCACAAGAGAGTTTTGGAAGTTGGTGAAAGCGAAAGGGCTCTTCATCATATTATGAGATTACAAATTCCCGAAGAAGTAAATATTGAAGTTAAATTAA